>NZ_JBVHLD010000003.1:86005-172228 GCF_055559175.1 Streptomyces sp. NPDC024632 | reverse complement strand
TAGGAGGAGAGAGATTCCGCACACCTGCCGAGGCCTACCCCTCGGAAGTCCGCTGCCTCCCACAGCCCCTCCCCCCCACCCCCCCCCCCCGCCCCCCCCCCCCCCCCCCGCCCCCCCCCCGTCCCTGGCGGACCCAGGGCCCACCCAGCACCCAGGACCCACCCAGCACACCCTGCGACGGGGAGGAACGAAACACGATGGGCGTCACGCTCGCCAAGGGAGGCAATGTCTCCCTCTCCAAGGCCGCGCCGAATCTCACCAAGGTGCAGATCGGTCTCGGCTGGAGTTCCCGCTCGACCACCGGAGCCGACTTCGACCTGGACGCCAGCGCGCTGCTCTGCGGCAACGGCCGGGTCCTGGGAGACGAGTTCTTCGTCTTCTACAACAACCTCAAGAGCCCGGAGGGTTCCGTCGAGCACACCGGCGACGAACTGGTCGGCGGCACCGGCGGTGACGACGAGACGATCCTGGTGGACCTGAGCCTCGTCCCCGAGCGCGTCGACAAGATCGTCTTCCCGGTCTCGATCTACGACGCCGACGCCCGTTCCCAGACCTTCGGCCAGGTCAGCAACGCGTACATCCGGGTGCTCAACCAGGCGGACGGCGCCGAACTGGCCCGTTACGACCTGACCGAGGACGCCTCGACCGAGACCGCGATGATCTTCGGCGAGCTCTACCGCTACAGCGGCGAGTGGAAGTTCCGTGCGGTAGGTCAGGGGTACGCCTCCGGACTGCGCGGCATCGCCCTAGACTTCGGGGTCAACGTTTCGTAAAGCCGCGTACCTCGCGGGGGTCCTCGTGATCATCAGGGAAATAGGTAGGTAGCTCGTGCTCCTCAGAACATTCGGCTGGTCGTTCGGCATCACTGCCGCCGGCCTCGCCCTGGCCGGCGTCCTCTGGGGCTGGAAGGGCCTGGCCATTGTCGCGATCCTGTCGGTCCTCGAGATCTCACTCTCGTTCGACAACGCGGTGATCAACGCGGGCATCCTCCGCAAGATGAATGCCTTCTGGCAGAAGATGTTCCTCACCATCGGCGTGCTGATCGCCGTCTTCGGCATGAGGCTCGTCTTCCCGATCATCATCGTCGCCATCACGGCCAAGCTCAGTCCGTGGGAAGCGGTCAGGGTCGCGATCAACGACCACGACCGCTACGAGGCGCTGGTCACCGGCGCGCACCCGGCGATCGCCGCCTTCGGCGGCATGTTCCTGCTGATGATCTTCCTCGACTTCATCTTCGAGGAGCGGGAGATCACCTGGCTGGGCTGGCTGGAGAAGCCGCTGGCCAAGGTCGGCAAGCTGGACATGCTCTCCGTCGTGGTCGCGCTGGTCGCGCTGCTCGTCGCCGCCACCACCGTCGCCACCGGCGTCCCGCTGCACGGCGGTCACGGCACGATCGACAAGGGTGAGACGGTGCTGCTGGCGGGCGTCGGCGGCCTGCTCACGTATCTCATCGTCGGCGGTGTCTCCAGCTTCTTCGAGGAGCGGCTGGAGGACGACGACGAGGACGGCGCGGACGACGAGGACGGCGCGGAAGCGGGCGGAGCGGAGCCCGTCGCGGCGAAGAACGGCAACGGCGTCAGCACCGGACAGGTCGTGGGCCTGGCGGGCAAGGCCGCGTTCTTCATGTTCCTCTACCTCGAAGTCATCGACGCGTCCTTCTCCTTCGACGGTGTCGTCGGCGCCTTCGCGGTCAGCAACGACATCTTCGAGATCGCGCTGGGTCTCGGCATCGGCGCGATGTACATCAGGTCGCTGACCGTCTTCCTGGTCCGCAAGGGCACCCTGGACGACTACGTCTACCTGGAGCACGGAGCGCACTACGCGATCGGCGCGCTGGCCGTCATCCTGCTCGTCACGATCAAGTACGACGTCAGCGAGGTCATCACCGGTCTGGTCGGCGTGGTGCTGATCGCCGCTTCGTACTGGTCCTCGGTGGTACGCAACCGCCGACTCGGGGAAGACTCCGGGCAACCGGACGGTGACAAGGACGACGACAAGGCGGAAGTCGCGAGCGGGGTCTGACCCCGGTCGCGCCAGCGCTGCCCCCGCCGTCCGGCGGGGGCAGCCTCATGTCAGGGGAGGGCGAGGGCAGATGGCCTGGTGGAGTTTTCTGCGGCCGAGCGGCGGGCAGCAGTTCGACGTCGCGAACGCGCACACCGTGGAACTCACCAAGCGGCACCCGATGGTGTCGCTGTCCAAGCAGGGAGCGGCCGTCGGCAACCTCCGGGTCAACCTCTCGTGGTCGATGCGGACATCCGACACCGGTGGCTGGGCCACCTCCAACGGCGGGTTCTTCCGCCGCCAGCTCGACGTCTTCAAACCGCGCGTGGTGCAGGCGGCCGGACCCGCCATGGTCAATGTCGACCTCGACCTGGCCTGCATGTACGAACTGGCCGACGGCAGCAAGGGAGTTGTCCAGCCGCTCGGCAATCTGCTGGGCGACCTGGACGCGCCGCCGTACATCCAGATGAGCGGCGACGACCGGTTCGGCGGCACCTCGGGCGAGACGCTGTACATCAACTTCGACAAGCGGGACGAATTCCGGCGGCTGCTGGTCTTCGTCTACATCTACGACGGCACGCCCGCCTTCGACCGCACGCACGCGAAGGTCGAGATCTTCCCGACCTCGGGCCCGCGCATCGAGATCCCGCTCAACGAGCGGGAGCCGCAGGCCCGTTCGTGCGCCGTCGTGCTGATCGAGAACCGCAAGGGCGAGCTGGTCGTGCGCCGCGAGGTCAGGTACGTCTACGGCTTCCAGGCCGAGATCGACCGGCTCTACGGCTGGGGCCTCCAGTGGGGCCGCGGCTACAAGTCCAAGGTCTGACCGCGTCCGGCGCGCTGTCCGCGCGGGTCAGCTGCCCGACTGGAACTGGGGTCCCTGCGGCGGCAGTTGGAAGCCGCCGTCGTTGGCGGCGGCGGCCACCGGCTGCGGGTAGCCGTACGCCGGGTAGCCCTGCTGCGGCTGCTGGTGGACTGCAGGGGCCGTGGTGGCCGCCACGGGCTGCGGGTAGCCGTAGGCGGGCTGTGCGGGCACGTGGCCGGGCGAGGGAGCCTGGAGCGGGTATCCGTACGCACTGGTGGGCGCGGGCTCCGGCTCCTGGGCGTACGGCGCGGTCTGCTGGGACACCGGCCCGGCCGTGGGCGGCGCCGCCGGGGAGACGGTGGGCGGCGCGGTCGTGGCCGGTACGGCGGTACGGTCGGAGTCGCCGCCCTCGACGTCGTCCACCGCGATGCCGAATTCGGTGGCCACGCCGACCAGACCGGTGTCGTACCCCTGGCCCAGGGCGCGGAATTTCCAGCCGCCGTCCTTGCGGTAGATCTCGCCGCAGTTCAGGGCGGTCTCGTAGCCGGTGTCGGGGCGCACCTCGAAGGTGATGACGGGCGCGTGCTGCGGCCCCGTGGTGTCGTAGAGGAGCACGCACAGGTCCTGGACCTGCGCGAAGGGGCCGCCGTCGCAGGAGGCGACGATCACGACGCGGTCCACGTCGGAGCCGAGGGCGGCCAGGTCGACCTCGACGGTGTCGGTCAGGCTGCCGGAGACGCGTTTCTTGGGCAGGTGACGGGCGAGCCCCGAGGGGTGGCGCGGTTCGTTGTAGAAGACGAAGTCGGCGTCGGAGCGGACCTTGCCGTTGGAACCGAGCAGCAGCACGGAGGCGTCAACATCGGGGGAACCGGACGCCGGGGTCCAGCGCAGTACCGCCCGGATTCCGGGGGCGTCCAGTGGGGTGTTCGAGCCCTTCACCATCACGTGCGTCATACCGGTCATCCTGCCCTCCCCGTGGCGTGCGCCACAACGCCGGGCGGGACGGTCACGCGGTGGACCCGCCGCGGTTACCTGTTTTTCACGTGTGGAGGGAACCTCTACCCCATGCTCGCACGTACGATAATCGGCCAGATATCATCGGGCTCACTACCTCGAAATGGGGCGTATGCGACACTTCGGGCACCTCGCTCCTGAAGCCAGGAGCGAACTGTTTCACCGCGAGCCGCAGGAGTTCACTGCCGACTCGCCCGCACGCATGCTCGCGGTCGCCCTCGGCGCCACCCTCTACAGCCCCGCCACCCGCCCGCAGCTCGCGGACGACGTGGTGAAGCAGGCCGCCCGGGGTGTGGTGTCGATGGTCCTGTGCCTGGAGGACTCCATCGACGACCGCGACGTCGTCGCAGGTGAGGCCAATCTCGTCCGGCAGTTCGCCGATCTCGCGACCCGGCCGGAGGCGGCCCTTCCGCTGCTGTTCATCCGGGTCCGCACGCCCGCGCAGATCACCGACCTGGTGACACGGCTCGGCGGCACCGTGGAACTGCTGTCCGGATTCGTGCTGCCCAAGTTCACCGAGGAGACCGGCGTCCCCTTCCTGGAGGCCATGGCGCACGCGGAGGCCGCCAGCGGGCGGCGCCTTTTCGCCATGCCCGTACTGGAGTCCCCGCAGCTCCTGCACCTGGAGAGCCGGGTCGAGACGCTCTACGGGATATCCAGGACGGTCGACAAATACCGCGAGCGGGTGCTCGCCCTGCGCCTGGGCGTCACCGACTTCTGCTCCTCCTACGGCCTGCGCCGCGCCCCCGCGATGACCGCCTACGACGTGCAGATCGTCGCCTCGGTGATCGCCGACGTGGTCAACGTCCTCGGCCGCGCCGACGGCAGCGGCTTCACCGTGACGGGACCGGTCTGGGAGTACTTCAGGCACCACGAGCGGATGTTCAAGCCGCAACTGCGCCGCAGCCCCTTCACCCCCGAGGCCGAGGACCTGCGCGACACCCTCATCGAGCGCGACATGGACGGCCTGCTCCGCGAGATCGAGCTGGACCGCGCCAACGGCCTCCAGGGCAAGACCTGCATCCACCCCACCCACGTGCCCGTCGTGCACGCGCTGAGCGTCGTCACGCACGAGGAGTTCTGCGACGCGGCCGACATACTCGACGAGGACCGCTCCGGCGGCGGCGTCATGCGGTCCGCGTACACCAACAAGATGAACGAGGTGAAGCCGCACCGCGCCTGGGCGGAGCGCACCATGCGCCGCGCCGAGGTTTTCGGCGTCGCCCAGGAGGACATCGGCTTCGTGGAACTGCTCGCGGCGAGCCTGCCGCAGTCCTGAGCGCGGTCCCGGAACAGCCTCCAGCGCAGTCCTGAGCACGGCCCGGCGCCGCGCCCAGCCCTGAGCACGGCCCCCGCGCCGCGCTCGCACCGAACGGAAGAGAAGCACCGCATGGCAACGCACACGCCCTGGCCGGGCCAGTGGGTCGCGGACCGGCTGGGCATCGGCCTGGTGGGCGAGGGCCTGCACGGAGTGCTCGGCCTCGCGCTGCGCCGCAACCCCAAGCGCGCCCACCTGCTGGTCTCCAACATCCTCGGCAAGCACGTCCCGCAGGACCCGCGCGCGGTCTACGGCTCCGCGTACGCGCTCGGCGAGCGGGTCCGCGACCTGCTCGGCCCGGACGCGGTCGCCGACGCCGTGGTCCTCGGCTACGCCGAGACCGCGACGGGACTCGGCCACTGCGTCGCCGACGGCGTCGGCGGTGTGCCGTACCTGCACTCCACCCGGCGCGAGGTCGCGGGCGTCGCGGCGGGCGGCGGCTTCCAGGAGGAGCACAGCCACGCCACCGGACACCTGCTGCTCCCCGAGGACCCGGCGCTGCTGGCGGGCAGCGGCCCGCTGGTCCTGGTCGACGACGAGTTCTCCACCGGCCAGACCATCCTCAACACCATCCGTGACCTGCACGGACGCCACCCGCGCGAGCGGTATGTGGTGGTCGCCCTGACCGACATGCGGTCCGCCGCCGACCAGGCGCGGCTGGAGGACTTCGCGGCGGAACTCGGCGCCCGCGTGGACGTCGTCGCCCTGGTCGCGGGCGCCGTCACGCTCCCCGAGGGCGTGCTGGAGCGCGGACAGGCCCTGGTGGCCGCCCACGAGACGCCGCCGCCCGCGCCCGCCGACTACTACGACCTCACGCACGTCGAGCTGGACTGGCCGGCCGGGGTGCCGGACGGCGGCAGGCACGGCTTCCTGCCCGAGCACCGCGCCGCCCTGGAGGCCGCGCTGCCCGCGATGGGACAGCGGCTGGCCGCCGCGCTCCCGCCCGGCGCCCGCCGCGTCCTCGTCCTCGGCAACGAGGAGCTGATGTACGCCCCGCTGCGGCTGGCGGAGGCGCTGCGACGGCACACCGCCGCAGCGGACGCGGGCCTTGAGGGCCTGGGGCGGCACACCGCCGCAGCGGACGCGGGCCTTGGGGGCTCGCAGGCGGCCCCTGGCGGCGCTCTCGACGTGCGCTACTCCACCACCACCCGCTCGCCGGTGCTGGCCGTCGACGACCCCGGCTACGCCATCCGCAGCCGGATCGTGTTCCCCGCCCACGACGAGCCCAGCGACGGCCCCGGCGACCGGTACGCGTACAACGTGGCGGGCGCGGGCTTCGACGCGGTCGTCTGCGTCATCGACTCCGCGGGCGAGACCCCCGAGCTGTACGGGCCCGGCGGCCTGATCGCCCAGCTCGCCGCGCACACCGACCGCGTACTGGTCGCCGTCGTCCCCACCTACCGGCCGCGGCCCCGGCTGCACGCCCGGTTGCGGTCCCGGCTCACCGCCGGAACCGAGTCCCGTCCCCGACCGAACGGACACGCCGCACCGATGAGCCCCGCCCCTGTGAGCGCCACCGCCCGACCGCTGCCCGAGCCCCTGCGCGGCCCCGCCTTCTCGTCGTACGCGGCGGACGAGGTCGGCTGGCTGCTCAAGGACCTGTCGGAGGTCGAGCTGGAAGCGCCGACCGAGGAGCGCGAGGAGGCCATCCAGAGCGGCGGCGCGCACTACGCCGAGTCGCTGCCCGTCGAGTACCAGCCGAGCGCCGCGTACCAGGACCTGTTCAAGGCCGCCCTCGACGGCTCCGCCGAACGCATCGCGCGCGCGGTCGGCGCCGTCACCGAACTCGTGCTCGCCGAGCGCGGCCCGGACGCCGTCCTGGTCTCGCTGGCCCGCGCGGGCACCCCGGTCGGCGTGCTGATGCGCCGCTGGGCCCGGCACGCGCACGGCCTGGACCTGCCGCACTACGCCGTCTCCATCGTCCGCGGCCGGGGCATCGACCGCAACGCGCTGAGCTGGCTGGCCGCCCACCACGACGCGGCGAACGCCGTGTTCGTCGACGGCTGGACGGGCAAGGGCGCCATCACCCGCGAACTGGCCGAAGCCGTCAAGGACTTCGACGGCGAAGGCGTCTTCGACCCGGACATCGCGGTGCTCGCCGACCCCGGCGGCTGCGTGTCCACCTACGGCACCCGCGACGACTTCCTGATCCCCTCCGCGTGCCTCAACTCCACGGTCTCCGGCCTCATTTCGCGCACCGTGCTGCGCGCCGACCTGACCGGGCCCGACGACTACCACGGCGCGAAGTTCTACCGCGAGCTGGCGGGCGCCGACGTCTCCGGGCTCTTCCTCGACACCGTCACCGCCGCCTTCGACCGGGTCGGCGACGCCGTCGCCGAGGACGTCAAGTCGCTGCGCTCCGCCGACCGTTCACCCACCTGGGCGGGCTGGGCCGCGGTCGAGCGGATCAGCGAGGAGTACGGCATCGGCGACGTGAACCTCGTCAAGCCCGGCGTCGGCGAGACCACCCGCGTGCTGCTGCGCCGGGTGCCCTGGAAGATCCTCGCCCAGCGCGGCGTCGGCGCCGACCTCGACCACGTCCGCCTGCTGGCCGCACAGCGCGGCGTACCGGTCGAGGAGGTGGACGGGCTGCCGTACTCCTGCGTGGGTCTCATCCACCCCCGCTACACCCGAGGGGCCACCGGGACCGACGGCAAGGCGGTGGACGCGAAGTGAGTACCCGTCAGAACCGCACGCTGGTCGCCAGCGACCTCGACCGCACCCTGATCTACTCCACGGCGGCGCTCGCCCTCACCATGGCCGACGAGCACGCGCCGCGCCTGCTCTGCGTCGAGGTGCACGAGGCGAAGCCGCTGTCCTACATGACCGAGACCGCCGCGGCGCTGCTGGTGCGACTCGCCGCGGAGGCCGGGCAGTTCGTGCCCTCCACCACCCGCACCCGCAAGCAGTACCGCCGGATCAGCCTGCCCGGACCCCAGCCGCGGTACGCCATCTGCGCCAACGGCGGCCACCTCCTGGTCGACGGCCGCACCGACCACGACTGGAACGCCGAGATCCGCCGCCGTCTCGCCGACGGCTCCGCGCCGCTGGACGAGGTGCGCGCCCACCTCGCCGCCACCGCCGACCCCGCGTGGCTGCGCAAGGAGCGCATCGCGGAAGACCTCTTCGCCTACCTCGTGGTCGACCGCGAACGCCTCCCCGCCGGCTGGGTCAAGGAACTCGCCGCCTGGGCCGAACCCCGCGGCTGGACCGTCTCCCTCCAGGGCCGCAAGATCTACGCCGTGCCGCTGCCGCTCAGCAAGTCCGCCGCCCTCGCCGAGGTCGTCCGCCGCACCGGCGCCGACCGCGTCCTCGCCGCCGGCGACTCCCTCCTCGACGCCGATCTGCTCCTCGCCGCCGATGAGGGCTGGCGCCCCGGCCACGGCGAGCTGGCCGACTCCGGCTGGACCGCCCCCCACGTCACCGGCCTCGCCACGGTCGGCGTCGCCGCCGGCGAAGAGATCATCCTGCGGATGCGCAACGCCCTCTAACGCCGCCCCCGCGCAGGGCCTTGTTTTTTGGGGGTGCGGGGCTGGTGCGCTGGCGTTGCGCAGGGCCTGTTTTTTAGGGGCGCGGGGAACTGCGCGACCAGCCACCGACGGTGGCGCGCCTTGAAAACCGGCCCCAGCGGGGCAGACGCTGTCTGTTCTCGGGCTGACAGCCCGGTGGGGGCGGGCCGCGCAGTTCCCCGCGCCCCCAAAAACAGCGCGTGGCCGGCGCCCCGGCGGAGAGGAACCGCCTCGGGGTCCGGGGTCAATGCCCCGGGGCCACCACCCGGGTGCAATAGGCGCGGGAGCGCTCTATGCGTCGCGCGTTGGGCCGCTCGCTCGCAGCGATAAAGGCCCGGGCCTCCAGCTCGCTGCGGCCCCCGCGCACGTGCCGTCGCAGCAGCCGCCGCTCACGCAGCTGACGCGGCGCGTCGACATACCAGAGCTCGTCCAGCAGGTCACGGACCTGCTCCCACCCGGCACCGTCGTCGGCGAGGTAATTGCCCTCGGTGACGACGAGCCGGACACCGGGCGCGACGACCAGCCCGGCCGCCACCGGCTCGTCCAGGCGCCGGTCGAAGTCGGGCGCGTAGACCGGGTGTTGACGGTCACCGCGCAGCCGCCGCAGCAGGTGGACGTAGCCGTCCACGTCGAACGTCTCGGGCGCGCCCTTGCGGTCCCGCAGCCCCAGCCGGTCCAACTGCGCGTTGGACAGATGGAACCCGTCCATCGGCACATACGCGGCCGTCCCCGCGCCCACCCGGTCGTTCACCCCGGACACCAGCCGCCGCGCCAGAGTCGACTTCCCGGCGGCCGGGGCGCCCGCCAGCCCCAGCAGAGCCCTCCGGCCTGGAATGCTGGGGACCAAGGCGACCGCGTCATCCACGAGCATTCCGTCACCCTAGGGCCCGGACGGGCCCTGAGCGCCGCACCAGGGAGAAGACCCTTGTCCGAAACGAAGAACCCGCAGCTCACACCCGAGCTCTACGGATACGTCCTCGCGCACAACCCGCCGCTGGACGCCGTCCAGCGGGAACTGGTCGAGACCACGCACGCCCGCCTCGCCGATGTGGCCGGGCTCCAGACCGCTGAGGAGCAGGGCCCGCTGCTGGCCTTCCTCGTCCGCCTGACCGGCGCCAAGCAGATCGTGGAGGTCGGCACCTTCACCGGCTTCTCGACCCTGTCGATGGCCCAGGCCCTGCCCGCCGACGGCAGGCTCATCGCCTGCGACGTCTCCGAGGAGTGGACCGCCGTCGGCCAGGACGCCTGGGCCAAGGCGGGCGTCGCCGACCGCGTCGACCTGCGGATCGCCCCGGCCATCGACACGCTCAAGGCGCTGCCCGGCGGCCAGTGGATCGACCTGGTGTTCCTGGACGCCGACAAGGGGTCCTACACCGACTACTGGGAGGAGCTGGTGCCGCGCATGAACCCGGGCGGCCTGCTCGTCGTCGACAACACGCTCTTCCACGGCGAGGTCGTGGACGAGGACGCGACCGGCGGCGCCGCGGCCATCCGCGCGTTCAACGACCACGTACGCGCGGACGACCGGGTGGACGACGTCCTGCTCACCGTCGCGGACGGCCTGACCCTGGCCCGTAAGAAGTAGTCACTCCGGCAGGACCGTCACGGGGTCAGTGCTGCGGCAGTCCGCGGGGAGGCGGCCGCCGGGTGGTCACCGCCGCCCGGGCCTCCTCCTCGCGGGCTGCCTGCTGGGGGTGGCGCTTGCGCCAGTACGGATTGTCGTGCGGCAGCCCGCCGGTCACCCGCCCGTACATGCCGAAGAACATCAGCATCACGCCGACCGCGAAGCTGAACAGCACGTTCGACATCTTGAACGCCAGAAGGTTGCTGCCGGTGTCCAGCAGGGCGAGATTGACGAACCCGCTGAGCAGGAAGGCGACGCCGACGACGATGTTGAGGGTCGAGGCGAAGTTGCCGCCCTTCACCATCCCGGCGAAGAGCAGCACGCCGATGACGATGGAGATCGTGCTGAGCGCGCCGTTGGAGTTCAGCCCGGCGATCCGGTCGCCCGCCTTGGACAGGAACGACACGCCGTTGAGGAGTCCGAGGATCCCGAAGACGACCAGGATCAGGCCCATCAGACCGGCGCCGAAGCGGTACATCTGGCTCAGCTTGTGGTCCACGGGCAGATGATCGTCGAGTCGCATATGACCGGCCTCCTTCGCTGAAGGGGAATCGAGGCCGCTGCTCCTCCAGGATAGGCCGGGGTCCGGAATCCGGCGCTCCGCGCGGGTCACCCCGGGTCACGGGCCGGCGGCGCGGGGCTTGCGGCAGCGGGCGGCAGTGCGCGAAGTCCGGCGCATCGTTCCCGGCGGCCGGCGACGCCGGGTGACCTGTGGATGAACGCCCTCCGCGGGCCGCGTCCCCGCTACCCTGGGCCCATGCCTCGCTACGAGTACCGCTGCAAGACCTGTGGCTCCACCTTCGAGCTGCGCCGCCCGATGTCCCAGTCGGACGCCCCGACCGTCTGCCCCAAGGGTCACGACGACACCGTGAAGCTGCTCTCGACGGTCGCGGTCGGCTCCTCGTCGTCCTCGTCCTCGTCGTCGGCCGGTCCCGCCCCGGCGAGCGGCAACGGCGGCGGCGGATGCTGCGGTGGCGGCTGCTGTAGCTGAACGGACGGGACGGGGGCCGGTACGGGCGGCGGTCGGATCGTACGTATGCCGGTCCGGCCGTACAACGCCGGTCCGGCCGTACCGCCGGTCGCCGGAGCAGGAGACCGGCCAGGGGTGCTCAGCGCCCGGCCGCGCGGTCCTCACGGATGTTGGCCACCACGCGGTTCGCGGTCTCGCGCACCGCTGCGGTCTCGGTGAGGAACGCCCAGTAGTCCGGGTGCCTGCCCTCCAGCGCGGCCACCGCGCGGTCGAGGCGCGCCACCGCGTCGTCCAGCGGGCGGGCGTGCCGCGGCTCCGGCGTCGAACGCCCCTGCATGGCCAGCCGCTGCGCGTCCCGGATCGCGAAGCGGGTCTTCTCGACCTCGCCCTTCGGGTCCTTGCTCACCTCGTTGAGCTGCCGCAGCCGGTCACCGGCCGCGGACACCGCGCCCTCCACGTCGTCCATCAGCGCCCTGACCGTCGCCAGCCGTGACGTGGCGTCCGGCCAGCGCTGCTCGTCCCGCGCCTTGCGGGCCTCGGCCAGCGCCGTCTCCGCCTGGCGTACCGCCTGCGCGGCCCGCTCGGGCACCTGCTGGAGGTCCTGCCAGCACGCCAGCGAGAACCGCCGCCGCAATTCGCTGAGCACCGGGTCCACGCCCTCGGCCCGCGTCGCCAGCGCCTGCACCCGCGTGCGCAGCGACACCAGCCGCTTGTCCATCTCCCTGGCCTGCTCGGGCAGCCGCTCCGCCTCGGTCCGCACCGCGTCCGCCTTGCGGCGCACATCGTCGGCCCGCTGGACGGTCTCCTGCACGCCGTGCTTGCTCGCGCCCTCGTTCAGCCTGGTCAGCTCGGGTGCCAGCGCGGCCAGCCGGGCCGCGAGGTCGTCCGCCTTCAGCCCGACCGCGCGGACCCCGTCCAGCGCGTTCGTCGCCGCCAGAAGTGACTGCTTGGCCCGCTCCACGGCGGGCGCCAGCCGGGCGAGTTGCGTCTCCGCCTTGCCGAGCAGCGGCGCGAGACCCGCGGAGAAACGCTCCAGCTCGGTCTTGGCCCTGTCCAGCTCGTCCTTGGCCTTCGTCAGCTCGGTGCGCGCCCGCGCCGCCGTGCCCGCGTCCAGCTCGTCCCGGTCGATGTCGTGCGCGTCCACGGTGTTGATGTAGGCCGCGCTCACCTGGTCGATGCGCTCGCCCAGCGACCGGAATCCGGCCAGCGCCCGGCGCGCCTCGGGGGAGTCGTCCACCGCCGAGATCGTCTCTATCGAGATCTCCAGATCGCGCTGCGCCGTGTCCAGCTCGTAGAACGCCTGTGACGCGGCGTCCTTCGCCGCCTGCGCCTCCGCACGGTGATTGTCGCCGCGTCGCCACCACGAACGTGCCGTCGTCACCGTGACACTCTCTCCCCGCAGATCGCCGCCGACCACCGTCGGACCCATCCTCCCACCAGGCCGCCCCGAACACACCGCCCGGTCCCCACGGCCCCGTGGTTGCTGATCACGCCCCAGGGCAGGGTAACCTGTGACGTCGAACTCACCGAGGGCGTGTAGCTCAGTGGTAGAGCGCCGCCCTTACAAGGCGGATGTCGGCGGTTCGAAACCGTCCACGCCCACCCTCGGAAGCCCCCGGGCCCCTGTCCAGCGTCCTTGGACAGGGGCCTCTTCCCTGTCCCGCTCCGTGTGCCGCCCCCGGCCCGTGCGCGGCGGCCGGGGGCGGTTGCGTGGCCCGTCACGGTCGGGGTTGGGTGGGGTCATGACGCGCCCCGTGCTCTATCTGTTCGGCTCCGCCGCACCCCCGGTACTGGATATCGCCTCGGTCGTCGAGGGCGCGCAACGAGCCGGGTGGGACGTCTGCCTCGGTCTGACGCCCGCCGCCGCCGACTGGCTCTTCACCCAGACGAAGAAGCTGACGAAGCTGACCGGACACCCGGTGCGCAGCAGGTACAAGAAGCCCGGTGAGCCGGACGTCTGGCCGCCCGCGGACGTGATCGCCGTCGCGCCGGCCACCTTCAACACGATCAACCAGTGGGCGCTCGGGATCACCGACCACTTCGTCGTCGGCGTCGCGGCCGAGGCCATCGGCAAGGGCATCCCCCTGGTGACGATGCCGTGCGTGAACACCGCCACCGCCCGGCACCCCGCCTTCGACCGGTCGGTCGACGAACTGCGCGTGGCCGGGGTGAGGGTCCTCTACGGCGAGGGCGGCTTCGTCCCCCACCCGCCCGGCCAGGACGCCCCGGACGACTTCCCCTGGCCCCTGCTGTTCGAGGCGGCGAAGGCGGCACTCCCCGATCACCTGCGCTGACACCGGGCCGGGGACACCGGCCGACCGGCCCGCGTCCGTACTCCCATGGATGTAACGGCGCGGCCCGTACCGCCCGCGGGGGTACGGCGATGTCCGCCGCTGGCGCGACGTTCCGTGGCTGTCACGCCTTGACGATGGAGGCGATCAGTCGTTCGTCGCAAGGGGAGGCCGGGATGAGGACCGCGGAGCAGGTCAGCGGGGTACGTGACGGGGGCGCCGCGCCGCCGGGCGCAGGGGCGGGCGGGGGCCGGGCGCGGAAGCTGCCGTGGCTGATGCTCGCGCTGTGGGTCGGGGTGCTGGCGGTCGCGATACCGCTGTCCGCCAGGCTCGGTGACGTCCAGCGCGACAGCGTCGTGGACTACCTGCCGAACAGCGCGGACTCCACGCGGGCGGCCAAGATCCAGGCGTCGCTGCCCGGCGGCGAGACGACCGACATCGTCGTGGTCTACCACCGCGACGGCGGCCTCACCGCGGCCGACCGGGCCACCGCCGCGCGGCAGACCGCCGAGATCGCCCGTACGAACCGGCTCACCGGGGACGCCCCGCGGGCCGTGCCGTCCAAGGACGGCACCACGCTGATGTACCCGATGTCGACCACGGCGCCGGGCCAGGACTCCCAGGCCAGAACCGACTTCGTGGACGGGGTCAGGGACGTCGCCAAGGGCGGCTCGGGGCTGACGGTGAAGGTCGGCGGACAGGGCGCCCTGGACACCGACAGCGCCGAGGTCTACAGCGCGCTCGGCGGCCCGCTCCTCTACACCACGGTCCTCGTCGTCGCCGTCCTGCTGATCCTCATCTACCGCAGCCCCGTGCTGTGGCTGATCCCGCTGATCTGCGCGGGCGCCGCCGACGTGCTGTCGATGGCGGTCACCTACGGCCTCAACCAGGCGTTCGGCGTCACCGTCAGCGGCCAGAGCTCCGGTGTGATGACCATCCTCGTCTTCGGCGTCGGCACGGACTACGCGCTGCTGCTCGTGGCCCGCTACCGCGAGGAACTGCGCCGCACCGAGCGCCCGTACGACGCCATGCGCACCGCCCTGCGCAAAGCCGCGCCCGCGGTCCTGGCCTCCGCGGGCACCGTCGCCGCGGGCATGCTCTGCCTGCTGGCCGCGGACCTCAACAGCAGCCGGGGCATGGGCCCGACGGCCGCCGTGGGCGTCGTCTGCGCGCTGCTCGCCATGGTGACGCTGCTGCCCGCCGTCCTCGTCGTCCTCGGCCGCCGCGTGTTCTGGCCGCTGATCCCCGCCCACGGCAGCGAGCCGAAGCAGCGGCGCGGCGCCTTCGTCGCGATCGGCGACGGCGTCGGCCGCAGGCCGGTCGCGGTGCTCGTCGGCGGTGTGCTGCTGCTCGGCGCCCTCGCCGTCGGCGTGCTCAACCTGCCCGGCAGCGTCAAGCAGCAGGACATGTTCAGCAGCGAGCCCGACGCGATCACCGCCATGCGGATTCTCGGCGCGGCCTACCCCGACCAGGGCAGCCGTCCCGTCGCCGTCATCGCGCCCGCCGACCGCGCCGAGGCCGCGCGGGCCGCCGCCCACTCCACCCGAGGCGTCACCGACGTGCGCGCCGGGCGCACCGCCGACGGCTGGAGCGAATTCTTCGTCACCACCGCGGGCCCGCCGCAGACCGCGGCCGAGACCGCCACCATCAAGGCCCTGCGCGCCGGACTCCCCGGCTCCTACGTCGGCGGCCCCAGCGCCCAGCAGCTCGACCTCCAGCACACCAACCAGCGCGACCGCGGCATCGTCATCCCGATCACCCTCGCCGCCGTCCTGCTCATCCTCGTCCTCCTGCTGCGGTCCCTCGTCGCGCCGCTGCTGCTCGTCGTCGCGGTCGTCGCCGTCTGGGGCGCCGCCCTGGGCATCGGCGGCCTCGTCTTCGGCCCGGTCCTCGGCTTCCACGGCACCGATCCAGGACTCGCGCTGCTCTCCTTCGTCTTCCTCGTCGCCCTCGGCGTCGACTACGGCATCTTCCTCATGCACCGCATGCGCGAAGAAGCGCTCAACGGCGCCGGGCCACGCGAGGCCACCCTCGGTGCGCTCCACTCCACCGGCGGCGTCATCACCTCGGCAGGTGTCGTCCTGGCCGCGACCTTCTCCGTCCTGATGAACATGCCTCTCGTCCAGCTCGCGGAACTCGGCTTCGTCATCGCCGTCGGCGTCCTGCTCGACACCTTCCTCGTCCGCACCTTCCTGGTGACCTCGGCCGCGCTGCTGCTGCGCCGCCGGGTCTGGTGGCCCGGCGCCCTGAGCCGCCCGGCGCCGGGCGAACGGGGGTGAGCCCGCGAGGGCGCCGCGTGACGCGCCAGGACGCGGCGCTCGCGGCGGGGCTGGCGGCGCTGTCGGTGCCGCTGGCCCTGCTGACGCCGGGGACGCGTCCCGACGCGCTGGGCTGGACGCTGCTGGTCTGCTGCCAGATCCCCCTGCTGTGGCGGCGGACGCACACGACGGCCGCGCTGGTGGTGACGGTCGCGTTCCTCGGGCCGTACCACGCGCTCGGGTATCCGCACGCGGCGCCGGTGCTGGGCTCGATGACGCTGCTGTTCACGGCGGCGGCCACGAGCCCGGTGTGGCGGGCGGCGGCCATCGGGACGGTGGTCGTCGGCGGCACGGTGGCGGCGGACTGGGTCTCGGACGCCGGGGGAGCGGTGGACACGCTGCGGACCTCGGGCTGGATCGCGGCGGTGCTGGTGGCGGGCGCGACCGTGCGCGTGCACCGCCAGTTGGTGGCCGCGACCACGCAGCGGGCCGAGCGCGCCGAACGGACGCGGGAGGAGGTGGCGGCCCGGCGGGTGGCGGAGGAACGGCTGCGGATCGCCCGTGACCTGCACGACCTGCTCGCGCACAGCATCACGCTGATCGGCGTGCAGACGGCGGTGGCCGCGCACGTGATGACGGTGGCGCCCGAGGAGTTCGACCGGGCGGCGGTGTCCAAGGCGCTGGACGGCATCGCGGACACCTGCCGCGCGGCCCGCGTCGAGGTGCGCACCACGCTGGAGGTGCTGCGGTACGGCGAACGGGCCGCCGACGAGGGGCCGTTGCCCGGTCTGGCCGCGCTGTCGGACCTCGCCCGCCCGGCCGGGGCCCGGCTCCACGTGCTTACGGCGCGAGGTGTTTCCTCCGGCGGCGCGGACCCGCACATCCCGCCCGCCGTCGAGGCCGCCGCGTACCGCATCGTGCAGGAGGCCCTGACGAACACCACCCGGCACGCGGGGGCCGGGGCGCGGGCCGAGGTGACCGTGCGCGTCGGCCCCGGCTCGCTGCTGGTCGAGATCACCGACGACGGCGGGGCGGCCGTCGGCTCGGGTCCCCGGCCCGGCCCCGGACCCACCTTCCACCTCGGCCCCCACGACAGCCCTCACGACAGCCCGGCCCACGGCCCCGCCCACGGGCCCGACCTCGGCCCCGGCTTCGGCCTGATCGGCATGCGCGAACGCGTCCGCAGTGTCGGCGGCACCCTGACGGCGGGCCCCCTCGCCGGAGGCGGATTCCGGGTCGCGGCCGACCTCCCGCTGACCCCCCGCGCGGACGCGTGTACGGACGGGGCCGCCGCACCGCACGACCCCGCCTGACGCGCCCCGCCGCGCGGGGGACCGGCACCCGCGACCGCTCCCAACTGGTCCTCAACCGCTGCGAGTCGGGCCCGGTCACGCCCGCGCGGCGGCCGGTGCGGGCGGCGCTGATTCGCGCGGAAAATCGAGGGTTTGACGCCTTCGTTACTCCTTTGGGGGAACGGTCGCGGGAAGCGTCGGCACGTGCCGCGCGCATGCTGACCATGAAGGGTGACCACTTCTAGGGGGAGGCGCGTCCGCGGTTGGACGGCGCTGCTTGTCGTGACGATGGCGGCAGGATCGTGGGGACTCGGCGCGGTGGCCTCGGCCGAGCCGCGCGCGCGGTGCCCGGCGGGAGCGGGCCACGGCAGAGCGGAGTCATGCCCCGCCGAGCCGTCCCGTCACCCGTCGCACCACGCGTCGCCCGTACCGTCCGAGGCCCCGTCGCCCGCGCCGTCGCACCGCGCGTCGCCCGGTCCGGAACCGACCCGGACGTCGACACCCACACCCGCACCGACACGGACGCGGCCCTCCCGGCCCGATCCCGGTCCCACGTCCCCGCCCACCCGGGCACCCACACCCAATCCCGCTCCCACGACCACACCCGCGCCCGCGCCCGCGCCCGCGCCCGAACCGACGCGTACGGCCGCGCCCACGTCTGTTCCCGCCCACAGGACCGATCCCGAGCCCACGGCCGCGCCGACGACCTCGCCCGCGCCCAGCCGTGTGCCCGACCGCCACGAGCCCGTACGGCACCAGCCGACGCACCACGAGCCCGTATGGCACGACCCCGGTCATCACGGCCCGGACCACGCTGACCCGGATCACCCTGACCCCGGGCACCACGACCCCGGACGGCACCGGCCCGATCATCACGGGCCCGGTTACCACCACCCCGACCCGTATGTGCCCTGGTGCGGGTACTGGCCGGACCAGTGGCCCTGGACGTGGCTCTGCCACCGCCACCACCACCATCCGAAGCCGTGCCCGACCCCGACACCGACCCCCACGCCGACTCCCACCCCCACCCCGACTCCTACGCCCACGCCCACGCCCACACCGACACCGACCCCGACCCCCACGCCCACGCCCACACCGACACCGACCCCCACTCCGACCCCCACGCCCACGCCGACACCCACCCCGACCCCGACTCCCAAGCCGAGTCAGAAAGCGGCGGTGACGCCACGTCCCAGACCCGCGCCGAAGCCCCCGGCGCCCGCACCCGTACCGCAGCCCGTACCCACCGCCGCACCCGTACCGGCTCCCGCGCCGGTGCCGCGGTCCCAACCCGCGCCGCCCGCCGCCCCGGTGGCGGTGCACTGGCCGGAGAAGGCGCCGGTGCCGGTCGCGGCGCCGAAGGAGCACCGCCGGTCGCTGATGATCACGATGATGCTCACCACCGTGCCCGCCGTGCTGGCCGTCGCCGTCCTGCGGCCCGGCTCCTCCGGCTCCAACTCCGGTCGCAGCAGGAACAACTGAACGTGAAACAAGGGGGATTTCCGCATGTCGCAGTGGTTGGCGCTGGTGATCGCGATGGCCGCGGTCTGCGCTGTGGTCCTCGGCGTGGTCGTCCTGCGTACGCGCAAGGTCCACGAGGACGACGATCCGTCGGAGACACCCGACGTCATCGAGTACATGGTCATGATGATCGGCGTGGTCTACGCGATCGTGCTCGGTCTGGCCATCGCCGGCGTCTGGGAGGGGAGGAGCGGGGCACAGGCCGAAGTCCTCGCCGAGGCACAGGCGTTGCACGAGGTGAGCGCGCGGGCGCAGGTGTATCCCGTTGACGTACGCGACCGGATCCGCGCGGACGTGAACGCCTACGCGGCGTTCGTGGCCGACAAGGAGTGGCCGTACATGAAGAACCACGGCGAACTGGAGCCGCGGGGCAACGCGTTGCTCGACACGCTCCGCAAGGACGTCTCGCAGTACGCGCCCACGTCCGACCTCGGCGCCCAGGCGTACCAGCCGCTGGTCGACGAGGTCGCCGCCGTCGACGAGGCCCGCACGTCGCGCAGCCAGAGCGTGGGCGCGACGATGCCGGGGATGGTGTGGTTCGGCCTGATCACCGGCGCGCTGGTGACGGTCGGACTGATCTTCACCCTCCAGATCCGGCGCTCACCGAAGGAGTTGCTGCTCGCCGGTCTGTTCAGCGCGCTCATCGCCTTCCTGCTGTTCCTGATCTGGGACCTCGACGATCCCTTCGGCGGCGGACTCGCCGTCTCCGCCGACGTCTTCCGGGACCTCGTACTGCGCCGCTGACCAGGGCGCGCGCCCCGGCGGACACGGCCGGGAACGCGACCGGCGGACACGGCCGGGAACGCGACCGGCGGACACAACGAAGCGGCTCCCCTGCCAGGCCGGGCAGGGGAGCCGCTTTCAGGAGAACCGCCGTGCGGTCAGCGCCAGTTGGACACGTTCACGTTCTCCAGGATGCCGAGCGCGTCGGGCACCAGGACGGCCGCGGAGAAGTACGTGCTGACGAGGTAGCTGATGATCGCCTTGTCGTCGATACCCATGAAACGGACGTTGAGCCCCGGCTCGTACTCGTCGGGCAGCCCGGTCTGGTTGAGACCGATGACGCCCTGGTTGTCCTCGCCGCTGCGGACCGCGATGATCGCGCTGGTACGGGCGGTGCTGACCGGGATCTTGTTGCAGCTCAGGATGGGCACACCGCGCCAGCCGGGAACGGTGTGGCCGTGCACCTCCACCGGGTCGGGATAGAGGCCCGCCCTGGTGCACTCGCGGCCGAAGGCGGCGATGGCCCGCGGGTGGGCGAGGAAGAACTTGGTGCCGCGGCGCCTGCTGAGCAGCTCGTCGAGGTCGTCGGGGAGCGGCGGGCCCGCGTGCGGCTGGATGCGCTGGTCGTAGTCCGCGTTGTGCAGCAGCCCGAACTCGGGGTTGTTGATCAGCTCGTGTTCCTGGCGCTCGCGCAACGCCTCGACGGTGAGCTTGAGTTGCTGCTCGGTCTGGTTCATCGGCTCGTTGTAGAGGTCCGCGACACGGCTGTGGACGCGCAGCACGGTCTGGGCGACGCTCAGCTCGTACTCGCGCGGCTTGACCTCGTAGTCGACGTAGGTGCCGGGCAGCGCTTCCTCGCCCTTGTGGCCCGACGCCAGCTCGATCGCGGCCTCACCGCGCTTGTTGACGCGCTGCCGCGGGATCGCGCGGTGCGCCTCCAGGTGTGTGCGTAGCGCCTCGGACTGTCCGAGCAGCGGTTCGAGCTCCTGCCGGGGCAGGGCCAGCACCGTGGTGACGGTGGCCGCGCGGGCCGTGTACTCCCACTCGCCGTCGGCGCCGAGCAGCGCCTGGTCGCCGAAGTGGTCGCCGTCGGCGAGGACTCCGAGCCGGGTCGGCTCGCCGT
The DNA here is from genome assembly GCF_055559175.1 of Streptomyces sp. NPDC024632. Taxonomy (NCBI): domain Bacteria; kingdom Bacillati; phylum Actinomycetota; class Actinomycetes; order Kitasatosporales; family Streptomycetaceae; genus Streptomyces; species Streptomyces sp. NPDC024632. The sequence goes on along the minus strand of NZ_JBVHLD010000003.1, from coordinate 151,782 downwards.
ACGATCCCTCGCCGAGCTTCTCGACCTTGCCGTGCGCCAGCAGATAGACGGTGTCCGCGGGCGTCCCGGCTTCGGCGATGACCTCGCCCGGCGCGAATTCACGCTGGACGAAACGGTCCGCCAGCGCGGTCAGCGCGCCGACGTCGTTGAACGAGCGCAGTGCGGCCAGCTCGCCCAGCTCCTGCGGGATCACCCGGACCTCGGACCCCGTCTTCACGAAGGTCACGCGCCCGTCGCCGACCGAGTAGCTCAGCCGGCGGTTCACCCGGTACGTGCCCGCGTTGACCTGCACCCAGGGCAGTACGCGCAGCAGCCACCGGGAGGAAATGCCCTGCATCTGCGGGGCGGACTTGGTGGTCGTCGCCAGATTCCTGGCGGCCGACGTGTCCAGACTCGTACGCGCCTGGTCGTCGTGCGGATTGCCGAGTGCGGTGTCCTGGCCCGCATCAACCGACATGTGCTGTCCTTCCCGTAAGCGGGTGATACGGCCTCATTCTTTCCGTGACACAGAGTGCTGACTATTGCCGAAACGAGTGAGAATACTTTCCGAAAATCCGGATCGCGGCTTTTGGTGGGGCGCACGGGGCGCGCGACCCCGCGCGCGCTCGAACCCGTGTGCGTCAGGGGGGAGTTCGGGGGCAACCGGTGGGTGGGGACGCCACCCGGCGCCGCCGCACCGCACGAGCACCGCCGGCCCCGAGGGCCGGCTTACAGGAGGTCCGGGATGTTCGCCGCAATCGGGGCAGTCATCTTCGCCATCGCGTACATCATCAACGCCACGAGCACGAGCACGGACGCGGGCTTCACGCCGATCAGTCTGCTGCTCGCGGGACTGGTCTTCGTCGCACTGCACCTGGCGGGCGTCGGATCGGGCTGGGCGGTCCCCAGCAGACGGCGTCGTCGCCGCTGACCGGGCGCGGGACCGCACCCGAGGTGAGGCGGCGGCCACGCGGCGGTTAGGAACCACCGCTCGCGGAGGCCGCGGCGGCTACAGCGCCTCGACGACCGAGCCGCGGTCCGGGGGCGTCACCTGCGGCGGGATGGTGAGCGGCACGGCGGCCAGCGCCGCGGCCAGCGCGCTGCGGCGCTCCCGGCGGAAGACGTACGCGGCGAAGGCGCCGGCGCCCAGCAGCGCGACGAACGACATCAGGGTGCCGAGCCAGCTCGCGCCCAGCCACTTGCCGCCGATCCAGCCGAGTCCGACGCTGTACGTCGCCCAGGCGACCCCGGCCAACGCCGACCAGGGCAGGAACTCGCGCGGGCTGCGGCGGGCGGCGCCCGCGCCCAGGCTGACCACACTGCGGCCGGCCGGTGCGAAGCGGGCGAGGATCACCAGGGCGCCGCCGCCCTGGTGCAGTACCTGTCCGAGCCGTTCGTGCGCGCCCGCCAGGCGCCGCGAGGACGCCACTCTCCGGTCGAACCAGTCCCCGCCGCGGAAGGCCAGCCGGTACGCCAGCAGGTCGCCGAGGCAGGACGCGACGGCGGCGCACACCAGCAGCGCGAAGACGTCGAGCATGTCATCGCGTGAGCTGGCGGTCCCGGCGGTGGCGGCACTGATCACCAGCACACCGCTCGGCAGCACCGGCACGAAGACGTCGAGGATCACGGAACTCGCCACGAGCACGTAGATCCAGGGCCAGTCGAAAAGGGAGCCCAGGCCTTGCAGCACCGCGCCTCCTCGTCCTTGGCTGAATTCGTACCCGTGGAGCGCCCGTCTGATGCCGGGCACCTCGTACTTGCCGTGCTGTCCGGCTCTCCGTCGGCGTTCCGCCTCGTCGAACCGGGTCCTGAAGGGGTGCTGTCCGGTGGTCGAAGATCTTCATCCACCGTCAGCCGTACAGCGTACGCCAAGGGGCACCGCCGGAACCGGCGAGGGCACGTGACGTAGTAGACATCACTACGAGAATACTTTCCGCCGGGACCGTTCATCGCTGATCAGAGAACTGATCGGAAATCCGTACGATCCGCGCGGGAATCGGCGGGGGCGCCGGGCGGGCGCCCGCCTACAGTGACGCTGTGGCTTCCGCACCCGCTCCTCCAGTGTCCACCCACGAGACGCTGTCCACGTCGCTGGCCTCGAATTCCTCCCTGCTGCCGGTCGACAAGACCCTCGGCTTCGTTCTCGCCGCGCTGCTCGTGGCGGCCGCCGGGGTCGCCGCGTACGCCAGACTCGCCGACGAGCACGACAACTACGCGCGCGGCATCGCCCTGGCGGGCCTCAGGGCGGCCGTACAGCTCGCGGTGGTCGCCGCCCTCATCGGCTGGGTCGTCAAGCACCAGGCGGCGCTGCTGGGCTTCGTGGCGCTGATGTTCGCGGTCGCGTCGCGGACCGCGGGGCGCCGGATCACCCGCAACCGCACCTGGTGGTGGGCCGCGGTGCCCGTCGCGGTGGGCGCGCTGCCGGTGGTCGTCGTGCTCGTGCTGACCGGCCTGGTGCCGATCGACGGGATCGCGCTCATCCCCGTGGCCGGAATCCTCATCGGCGGCGCGCTCACCGCCACCGTGCTCGGCGGGCGGCGCGCCCTGGAGGAGCTGAAGCTGCGCGCGGGCGAGGTGGAGGCCGCGATGGCGCTGGGCTTCTCCGACCGCGACGCGCGCCTGGAGATCGCCAGACCGGCCGCCTCCGGGGCGCTGGTCCCCGGACTCGACCAGACCAGGACGGTGGGCCTGGTGACCCTGCCCGGCGCCTTCGTGGGCATGCTGCTGGGCGGCGCGAGCCCCGTGTCGGCCGGTGCCGTGCAGTTCTTCGTCCTCATCGCGCTGATGGCCGTCCAGGCGGTCGCGGTCTCCGTCGTCCTGGAACTGGTCGCGCGGGGCCGCATCACCCGCGTTCCGGCCCTGTGACCGGGCCTTCGGACCGGGGGGCCTGGCCCCGCGACCGCGCGGTGCGGTACCCCGTTCGGGCGTCGCGTAGACTCGTCGGAGCAGAAGGGGAGTAGCTCTTCGCCGGACCGTCGACATACTGCTCAGTTCAGCCGCAGTTCGCTGTTCTGAGCCGGCGCCCGGAGGCGGATGTGCCGCGCGATGCGCGTACAGCCCGCCAGCGAGACCTTCGGCCGCAGTGTTCCGACGCTGCCGTGCCGAAGCGATCTCAGATACGGCTTGACGTTCCCCTGGATCTCTCGGTGCGGCGCCCGACCGATTGAGGACCAGACCCCGTGCTCAGCCTGACCGTCATCGCCGTCGTCTTCGGCGTGATCTTCCTTGCCGAACTCCCCGACAAGACCGCGCTCGCCGGGCTCATGCTCGGCACCCGCTACCGCGCCTCGTACGTCTTCGTGGGCGTCGCCGCCGCCTTCGTCGTCCACGTCGCCCTCGCCATCGCCGCGGGCAGCCTGCTCACCCTGCTGCCGCACCGCTGGGTCCAGGGCGTGGTCGGACTGCTCTTCCTCGGCGGCGCGGCCATGCTGCTCTTCTCCAAGGGCGACGACGAGGAGGAGGTGCGCGAGCCCGCCAACCAGAGCTTTTGGAAGGTCTCGGGCACCGGCTTCATGCTCATCCTGGTCGCCGAATTCGGTGACCTCACGCAGATCATGACCGCCAATCTCGCCGCCCGCTACGACGACCCGGTCTCGGTCGGCATCGGCGCCGTCCTCGGCCTGTGGGCGGTCGCGGCCCTGGGCATCTTCGGCGGGCGGCTGCTCATGAAGCGGGTGCCGCTGGCGCTGATCACGAAGATCGCGGCAGCTGTGATGGTGGTGCTCGCCGGATTCAGCCTGTACGAGGCCGCCGCGGGCTGACGTTCCGCGGGGCCGTACGGCACGGCGGGCCGGACCCTGACGAGGGTCCGGCCCGTTCGTTCTCACGCGTCCCCGTACGGCCTTACGGCTCGTGCGTGCGTCGCGTGCGTGCGTCTCGGCTGTGCGTCTTGTCCGTACGTCGCGTCCGTACGTCTCAGTCGACGACGATACGGAGGCCGCCGTCCGCGACGGCCTCGACCCGTACCCGCTCCAGTGAGTCGACGTGCGCGGTGGGCGCGTGGACCGCGGCGCGCGGGCCGACGCCGATCACGCGCATTCCGGCGGCCCGCGCCGCCGCGATGCCGACCTCGGCGTCCTCGAACACCACGCAGTCCTCGGGCGCGAAGCCCAGCTCCGCCGCGCCCTTCAGAAAGCCCTCGGGGTCCGGCTTGCTCGCGCTCACCCGCTCCGCGGTCACCATGACGGGCGGCAGCGACAGGCCCGCGGCGGCCATCCTGGTCGTGGCCAGCTCCTCGCTCGCCGAGGTCACCAGCGCGTGCGGGCGGCCGTCGAGCGAGGCCAGGAAGGCGGTGGCACCGGGCACCTGCACGACACCGTCGGTGTCGGCGGTCTCCTCGGCGAGCATCAGCGCGTTCTCCGCGTAGTTCTCTGCCATCGGGCGGTCGGGGAGCAGGACGGCCATCGTCGCGTGGCCCTGGCGGCCGTGCACGACCTTCAGCACCGCGTCGGCGTCCAGGCCGTGGCGGCCGGCCCAGGCACGCCAGCAGCGCTCCACGACGGCGTCCGAATTCACCAGCGTTCCGTCCATGTCCAGCAGCAGGGCTTTCGCGGAGAGGACGGGCATGTTCTGGGGCTCCTCGGCACATCGGTGATCAACGGCAACGTGGTTCCGCCCGCCGGTCAGGGAAGCGGGCGGAACCACTTTGTTCCCTCACGGTACAAAAGTGGGGCGCTCAGCGCCAGTCCCCCTGGTCCACGTACTGCAACAGGCCCCATGTGAAGTGCGCGACCACCCTCGCGCCGCCGCCGGGCGGTGTCAGCGCCACGCGGGTACGGCTCGGCGCGTCCGGCGGCAGCGGTTCCGCGGGCGGGAAGGCCCTGGCCGCGTCGTCCACCGTGCACGACCACGGCGTCAGGTCGGCCACCTCCCGCAGCCTTGGCGCGGGCGCTTCCGGGGCCCGTACGAGCCACTCGTTCCACACCGCCGAGCCGCCGCCCGGTGCGCACAGCACCTCGAATCTCAGGTCCGGCCACAGAGGTGTCGGCCAGCGCAGGGCCCGGCACGTCAGGTCGCCGATCCGCCGCTCCTCCTCCGTCTCCGGAGGGCCCAGCGCCGTCCTGTACCTCCGCTCACCGGTCGGGAACGTGCGCGAGTGGGCTCTCGCCTGCCACCTCTTGTGCGCCTCGCGTGCCTGGGCGTGTGTCGCTCCCAGCGACCGGAGCGCCTCGTCCACCAATTCCGGTTGGTGGTCCGCCATTCTTCGCAGCAGCACCAGCTGGAACTCCGCGATCCCGAACGCCTGCGTGACCATCCCTCGACCCTAGAACCTCCACCCCCTCCGGCGGCGCGCCGCCCGCGCGGGCAGCCCCCACCGGCCGGTGGTCCGGGGACAACCGGTCTGCCCCGCTGGGGCGGGTGGTGACGTGCAGGAGCGTCGTGGCTTGTCGCGCAGTTCCCCGCGCCCCTTTAAAGATCGGCTCGCCGTCCGGCCGAAAGGCGGTGCGCCCCGTCAGGGGCGCGGGGAACGGCGCGGCCAGCCCCCACCGGCCGGTGGTCCGGGGACTACCGGATTGCCCCGCTGGGGCGGGTGGTGACGTGCAGGAGCGTCGTGGCTGGTGGCGCAGTTCCCCGCGCCCCTAAAAACCAGGTCCTCCCGCAGCCTGGGCGAAAGAGGTGCGCCCCGTCAGGGGCGCGGGGAACTGCGCGGGTAACCCATCACCGGCCGGTGGTCCGGGCACAACCGATCTGTCCCGCCGGGGCGGGTGGTGAGGTGCGGGAGCGTCGGGGCGGAGGCCGGGGTCTTGAGGGGGCGCCCGATCTTCGGGGAGCGGCGCTAGCTGGTTTGGTGTTCGAGGGTGGTGCGGGTTTGGGGGCCGTAGACGCCGATGGGGTCGCCGCGGACGCCGTACCAGATCTGGAACATGGCGACGGCCTCGCGAACCCCTTGGTCGTAGGAACCGTTGACGTGGCCGTGGTAGACCCACACGTCGCGGAGCCGCTGCTGGAGATCGGAGACGGCGGCGCCGGTGTCGCCGAACTGGAGGATCTTGGAGGCGGGGGAGGTCGGGGTGACGGGGGGCGTGGTGGGGGCCGGGTCGGCCGGCGCGGTGGGGGCGGACGGCGTGGAGCCGGTCGTGGCGGGCGCGGCGGGGGCCGACGGCGTGGAGCCGGTGGCGGCGGGAGCCGTCGTAGATGGGGACGGCGGCGCCGTGGCGGTCTCGGGCACCACCGGCGCGGCGGAGGTCGTGGTCGGCGCGGGCGTGTGGCGCGGGGCGCCGACGGCCACGGTGCCCACGACGGCGGTGGACTCCGTCGGCAGCTCGACGTCCGGCATCGAGGACGTCCGGTCCGGCGGCAGCGCCCGGTCGGTGCGCGGCTCGTCGCCCATGACCTGTCCGGTGACGGCGACGGCGCCCGCGGCCAGCGCGGAGGCGGCGACCGCGGCCGCGGCCACCACCAGGCCCCGTCTGCGGCGCCGGTGCCTGCCCCGGTCCTGGTACAGCCCGGTCCCGGCCGCCGCCCCGGCGAACGCGGCCGGGGTCCCGGCCTCGGCGTCCCCCCTCGGCGCGTACTCCACGCCGGAGTACAGCGCGGCGAACAGCCCGACATCGGCGGTCTCGGGACCGCCGTCGCCGGGCGCCAGCAGCGGCCGTACGGTCGTCTCGCCCGCCTCGCCGTCCGGCTCGGCGACGTAGGGGCGCATCCGCAGCGGGTGGAAGCCCTCGGTGGCGGCGAGCGCGGCGGCCCGCGCGGCGGAACGCTCCGCCGCCCGCGTCTCCCCGCCCTCGTCCTGCTCGCCGGGGAGGCCGGGCGGGCCCGGCTCGGCCGAGTCGTCCCAGGTGACCAGGGCCCCCGGCGGCACCAGCTCGCTCGGCGGCGGCGTCGGCCGCGGGGCGGTCACCTCGGGCGAAGCGTGCGGCACCCCGGGCACGACCGGTATCCCCGCCGAGGACGACTCGGCGTCCACCTCGCGGGCAGCGTCCGGCTGCGGCGCCACTGGTTCCCCTCCCGGCCGTCGTTCGCATTTCGCATATTCGCAAAGACGTGCCGATTATGCCGACCTCCGGCGGCGAGCGCAGCCCGCTGACCGCACAAGTGGGCGAGTATCGGAGGCCAAAGTCGTACAAATGGTGGGAATATAAGGTTCCGACCGTCGGGGGATGACGCGAGGAGCCGTTCCATGGCCCAGGACACCACGACCGCCGCGGGCCCGGCGGCGGCAGAGCCGGGGCAGCACCAGGACAAGCGAGCGGTGCGGATCGCGATCAGCGCCCTGGCGCTCGGCATGCTGCTGGCCGCCCTCGACCAGACCATCGTGTCCACCGCGCTGCCCACGATCGTCAGCGAACTGGGCGGCATCGACCACTTGTCGTGGGTGGTGACGGCCTATCTGCTGGCGTCGACCGCGGCGACCCCGCTGTGGGGCAAGCTCGGCGACATGTACGGCAGGAAGCGGCTCTTCCAGACCGTCATCGTGATCTTCCTGATCGGCTCCGTGCTCTGCGGAATCGCCCAGAACATGGGCGAGTTGATCGCCTTCCGGGCCCTCCAGGGCCTGGGCGGCGGCGGGTTGATCGTGCTGTCGATGGCCATCGTCGGCGACATCGTGCCGCCGCGCGACCGCGGTCGCTACCAGGGTGTGTTCGGCGGGGTGTTCGGCGCGGCGAGCGTCCTCGGGCCGCTGCTGGGCGGGGTGTTCACCGAGCAGCTCTCCTGGCGCTGGGTGTTCTACATCAACCTCCCCATCGGGATCATCGCGCTCGCCGTGATCGCCGCGGTGCTGCACATCCCGGTCCGCCGTACGGCACACCGGATCGACTACCTCGGCATGGCGGTGATCGCCGCAGCGGCGACCTGCCTGGTGCTGATGACCTCGCTCGGCGGCACCACATGGGCGTGGAGTTCGGCCGGGATCATCGGCCTCGCGGTCGCCGGAGTCGTCCTCATCGCGCTGTTCGTGGCGATCGAGCGCCGCGCGCAGGAGCCGGTGCTGCCGCCGAAGCTGTTCCGCAACCGTACGTTCCTGCTCTGCTCGGTGATCTCCTTCATCATCGGCTTCGCGATGTTCGGCGCGATGACGTTCCTGCCGACCTTCCTCCAGGTCGTGCACGGCTTCTCGCCCACGCTGTCCGGCGTGCACATGATCCCGATGGTGATCGGCATGCTGCTGTCGTCCACGGTGTCGGGGCAGATCGTCAGCCGCACCGGCCACTACAAGGTCTTCCCGATCGCGGGCACCGGCGTCATCGCCGTCGGACTCGTCCTGCTGCACACCCTGGACGAGACGACCAGCACCTGGGTGATGAGCCTGTACTTCCTGGTCTTCGGCCTCGGTCTCGGCCTGGTGATGCAGGTGCTGGTGCTGGCCGTGCAGAACGCCGTCGGGTACGAGGACCTGGGCTCGGCCACCTCGGGCGCCACCTTCTTCCGCTCCATCGGCGCGTCCTTCGGCGTCTCGCTGTTCGGCACGATCTTCGCCAACCGCCTTTCCGACGAGCTGACATCGGCCTTCGCGGGCAAGTCGCTGCCCGCCGGGGTCAATCCGGCGCAGTTCCAGGCCGACCCGACGGCGGTCGGCAAGCTGCCCGCGGCCGTCAAGGGGCCCGTGCTGCACGCGTATTCGAACTCGATCACCACCGTCTTCCTGTGGGCGGTGCCGATCGTGCTGGTCGGCTTCCTGCTGGCGTGGCTGCTCAAGGAGCAGCCGCTGCGGGGCACGGTGACCGTGCCGGACGCCAGCGAGACGCTCGGCACCAACCCGGTGGAGCGGTCCTCGCTCGACGAGATCGCCCGCTGCCTTTCGCTGCTCGGCAGCCGGGAAGCCCGCCGCGACCTCTACACCCGGATCACCGGTCTGGCCGGGCTCGACATCCACCCCGCCACGAGCTGGCTGCTGTTGCGGCTGGCCCACGACGGCGAGGGCGACCCGGTCGAGCTGGCCGCCCGTACCACCGTGCCCGCCGAGGTCATCGAGGCGGCGGCCGACGAGTCGCTGTCCCGCGGCTTCGCCGTACGCGACGGCGGTCCGCTGGTCCTCACCGCGTCCGGACACGCGCTGGCCGGACGCCTGACCGAGGCGCGGCGCACGGTCCTCGCCGATCTGCTCGGCGACTGGGACCCGGCCGCCCACGCCGACCTGGCCGCCCTGGTCACGAAGCTGAGCGGCGAACTGTGCGGCGGCGACGGGGACCGCCCCGAGGGCCGTACGCGGCACCAGCCGGCGGCCGGCGGTACGCCTCCGGCCTGAGGGTTCGAGCCCGTCGTCCTGAAGCCGTCCGTTTGCGGTGCCTGGCAGTGGCAAGCCGAGCAGGGAGAGAACGTCACTGTCTGACGACCCGTAGGAACGGGAGGCACGCCATGTCCACCGGAGCGACTGTAGCCATCGTCGTAGTGGCGCTGATTGTCCTGGCGCTGATCGCGACCCTGGTGATGAGGGGCGACGGTACGGGAGGTGTGGGTTCGGGAGCGCGGCTGAAGCATCGCTTCGGACCCGAGTACGACCGCGTGCTCGAACGGCACGACGGCGATGTGAAGGCCACCCGGGCGGAACTCGCCGAGCGGGTCAAGCGCCACGGCGACCTCGAACTGCGACCCGTCTCCGAGCAGGAGCGGGAGCGGTACACCGCCGCTTGGACCGCGCTCCAGGCGCGGTTCGTGGACGAGCCCGTCGCGGCGGTCGGCCAGGCCGACGCGCTGATCGGCGAGATCGCCGCCGACCGGGGCTTCCCGGCCGCGCGGGAGCCGGAGCACTTCGACGCGCTGTCCGTCCACCACCCGCACGCGGTGCACGGTTACCGCCAGGCCCACACGCTGGTCGACTCCGTAGGGGCCCCCGGTTCCGCGGCGCCGCAGAAGCGGCAGTCCACGGAAGACCTGCGCAAGGCGCTGCTGGGCGCGCGAGGGCTCTTCGACGAGCTGATGACCGAGAGCGCGCGCGGAACGAAGAACACCACGGAGCGGGCTGACGAGGCCGACGAGCCCGTCGTGGAGCACGACGCCGCGGCCGACGAGGACGCGAAGGCGGGCGGTCGGCGCGGTGCGCTCGGCGGCCGGTTCGCGGCCCTTAGCGGCGGGCGGCGGGAGCACGACGACGCGGACGAACGTCTGTGACGTTCGGCTGGGCGCCGCTCGACCCCCCAAGCGGGGTGCACCACCCTGCGCCGGCCGGACGAGTCGGCTCAGCAGGACCACGGACAGGGAGATGAAGCGATGAGTGACCGCGACACCGAGAAGACCGGTACCGACCGGGCCGAGGCCGAGAAGACCGAGGCGGAGAAGGCCGCGACCGGCACCGACAGGACCGGCATGGACCGCAGCAGCGCGGACCGGACCGGCACGGAGCGCAACGGCACGGACAGGATCGGGTCCGGCAAGACCCGGACGACCACGTACGGGACCGGGAGCGGGACCGGCACTGGGTCCGAGTCCGAGGCCGACAAGGCCGAGACCGGCACCGGGAGCCGGGCCGCCTCCAAGGCGTCGTCCGGGACCGACCGGCCCGGCAGACTGGACAGGTCCGAGTTCTCCGAACAGCGGGAGAAGGAGCCCGAAGCGGCTTCCTCCACCGGCTCGGGCACATCGGCCCGTTGGACCTCGGGGGCCTCCAAGTCCTCCGAGACCGCTGAGGCCGCCGAAACCGCTGAGGCTGCCGGGACCTCCGGCTCCGACACCGGGCGGGCGACGACCGGCACGGGTACCAGCGCGAGCACGTCCGTACCGGCGCCGCGTACGCCCGCCGAGTCGACGACCGGGACCACCGCGACCGAGCCGGAGGCCGAGCGCACGTCCGGTCCCGGCACCGGGACCTCGGCGTTCGCCACCAAGCCCGGCACCGCCTCCGAGACGGAGACCACGGCCACGCGTACGGACACATCCACGCCCGCGTCCATACGTACGGACACATCCACGCCCGCGTCCATACGTACGGACACCTCCACGTCTGAGTCCGCACGTACGGACACGTCCGCGCACACGGACACGTCCACGACCGCGACGGACGGCACGTCCGGTGCGGCCGACGGCGGGGCCGAGGAAGTGGACCGGCTGAGCCGGCGGATGGACCGCGCGGTCGGCGGCTTCGTGGACGACCCGAAGCGCGCCGTGCGCGAGGCGGACGCCGTACTGGACGAGGCCGCGGCGCGGCTGACCCGGTTGCTGGAGGAGCGGCGCACCGCGCTGCGCGGGTCGTGGCACGGTGACGACGGAAGCGACGGCACCGGGACCGAGGAGTTGCGGATCGCGCTCACCAAGTACCGCGACATGACACGGCAGTTGCTGACGACCGGCATCTGACGCCGGAGCCGGAGCCGGAGCCGGAGCCGGAGCCGGAGCCGGACCGGACCGCGCGCGGGCGCAGGCGCGCGGCCGACGGCTGACGACAGCGGACTGACGGGGGCTCTCACCTACGGTGAGGGCCCCCGTAGTCGACTCGCAGTTCCTTGACCCCGTTGATCCACGCCGAGCGCAGCCGCCGCGGGTCGCCGAGCAGCCGGATGTCCGGCAGATTGTCGGCGATGGCGTTGAACATCAGGTTGATCTCCAGCTTGGCGAGATTCGCGCCGAGGCAGTAGTGCGGGCCCCCGCCGCCGTACCCGAGGTGCGGGTTGGGATCGCGCAGGATGTCGAACGTGCCCGGGTCGTCGAAGACTTCGGGGTCGTTGTTGGCGGAGGAGTAGAACATCCCCACCCGGTCGCCCGCCTTGATCTTCGCGCCACCGAGTTCGGTGTCCCGGGTGGCGGTGCGCTGGAAGGACACGATCGGGGTGGCCCAGCGGACGATCTCGTCCGATGTCGTGTCCGGGCGCCGCTCCTTGAACAGCTCCCACTGCTCGGGGTGGGTCAGGAACGCGTGCATGCCGTGGGTGATGGCGTTGCGCGTCGTCTCGTTGCCCGCGACGGTCAACACGAGCACGAAGAAGCCGAACTCGTCGGAGGTCAGGCTGCCTTCGTCGGACGCGGCGACGAGTTTGCTGACGATGTCGGCGGCCGGGCACTGCTTGCGGGCGGCGGCCATGTTCATCGCGTACGAGATCAGCTCCATCGCCGACTCGGCGCCGATCTCCTCGGTGATGGCGAGTTCCGGGTCGTCGTACGCGGCCATCTTGTTCGACCAGTCGAAGAGCTTGAGCCGGTCGTCCTGCGGCACGCCGATGAGTTCGGCGATGGCCTGGAGCGGGAGTTCGCACGCGACGTCGGTGACGAAGTTCCCCCGGCCCGCCTCCGCCGCGCCGGTCACGATCCGCTGGGCGCGGGCCCGCAGCGCGTCCTCCAGGGCCCGTATCGCCCGCGGGGTGAAGCCGCGCTGGACGATCTGCCGCAGCCGGGTGTGCTCGGGCGGGTCCATATTGAGCATGATGAAGCGCTGCACGTCGATCTGGTCGCGGCTGATCCGGTCGTTGAAGCGGATGATCGCGGTGTTGGTGTACGAGGAGAAGACCTCCGGGTTGGTCGACACCGCCTTGACGTCCGCGTGCCGGGTCACCACCCAGTAGCCGTCGTCTCCGAAACCCGCGGTGTTGTGCGGCTGGGCGTTCCACCACACCGGGGCGGTCCGCCGGAGTTCGGCCAGTTCCGGGAGGGGGACGCGGTCCTGGTAGACGTCCGGATCGGTGAAGTCGAAGCCTTCGGGAAGCGCGGGACAGGGCATCGGCACTCCAGGTCTGACGTGTCATAAGTTGTCTGACGGTCCATCAGATATACGACCGAAGGTAGTAACGAGTTCCACAAGTCGCAAGGGCCGCGGGCGTGTGGATCACGTACGGGAACGACGTGGGCCGTGCGCGACTCTTGCGCGCGCCGTACCGCGGGTAATAAGACTGCGGGAAGAACTAGAACGCGTACTAGTTTAGTTGAGAAGAGGACGAGCTTCATGGCCGCTGAACCCGTCATCGTCGAAGCCGTACGCACCCCGATCGGCAAGCGCGGCGGCGCGCTCGCCAACCTCCACCCCGCCTATCTGCTCGGCGAGACCTACCGCGAACTGCTCGGCCGCACCGGCATCCAGGCCGACGCCGTCGAGCAGATCGTCGGCGGCACCGTCACCCACGCCGGGGAACAGTCCATGAACCCCGCGCGCAACGCCTGGCTCGCCGTCGGCCTGCCCTACGAGACCGCCGCGACCACCGTCGACTGCCAGTGCGGGTCCTCGCAGCAGGCCAACCACATGGTGGCCAACATGGTCGCCGCGGGCGTCATCGACATCGGCATCGGCTGCGGAGTCGAGGCCATGTCGCGGGTGCCGCTGGGCAGCGGCTCCAAGCACGGGCCCGGCAAGCCGTTCCCCGACGAGTGGAACGTCGACCTGCCCAACCAGTTCGAGGCCGCCGAACGGATCGCCCGCCGCCGCGGACTCACCCGCGAGCACGTCGACCGGCTCGGCCTCATCTCGCAGGAACGCGCCGCCCGCGCCTGGGCCGAGGAGCGCTTCAAGCGCGAGACCTTCGCCGTCCAGGTGCCCACCACCGAGGACGAGCAGCACGCCGGGCTCGGCATGTGGCGGCTGGTCGACCGCGACCAGGGCCCGCGCGACACCACCATGGACGGGCTCGCCGGGCTCAAGCCCGTCATGCCCACCGCCGTCCACACCGCGGGGAACTCCTCGCAGATCTCCGACGGCGCCTCCGCTGTGATGTGGGCCTCCAAGAAGATGGCCCGCGCCCTGCACCTGCGCCCCCGCGCCCGGATCGTCGCCCAGGCCCTGGTCGGCTCCGACCCGCACTTCCACCTCGACGGACCCGTCGACGCCACCCGCGCCGTCCTCGGCAAGGCCGGGATGACGCTGCGGGACATCGACGTCGTCGAGATCAACGAAGCCTTCGCTTCCGTCGTCCTGTCCTGGGCCCAGGTCTTCGACCAGGACCTCGAAAAGGTCAACGTCAACGGCGGCGCCATCGCGCTCGGCCACCCCGTCGGCGCCACCGGCGCCCGGCTGATCACCACCGCGCTGCACGAACTGGAGCGCGCCGACAAGGAGTTCGCCCTGATCACGATGTGCGCGGGCGGCGCGCTCGCCACGGGCACGATCATCCAGCGGCTGTGAAGCACCGCCCGGACGAGCCCCGCGCGGGGGTCAGCGCTGCCTGCGGCCCTTGCGGCCGCTGAGCAGGAAGCCCACGCCGACGCTCGCGACGAAGAAGATGCTGACGATCAGCCACGTACTGGTGCCCGCCGATCCGCCGTCCTTCTTCGTGTCGCCGGTCGGGCTGGGCGAGGCCGTCGCGCTCGCCGCCGTCACGCGCGACCGCGTGTCGTGCGACGCGGCGACGGCGGACGGCGCCGCCGTCAGGGCGGCCAGTGCCAGGACGGCGACGGTGGCCACGGTGGTGGCGCGGCGGCGCAGGAGCATGAGGAACACCCTAACGTCCCGGTGCCGCGCTAGACGGCCCGGTACGTCACCGGGTCGGACCCCGGCACGGGCTCGGCGCGCCCCGCCTTGGTCAGCCGCCGCAGATGCGCCTCGGTCTCGGAGACGGCGATGGTCCGCGAGGACGCGGGGATGCGCGACCAGGGACGGTTCCAGGGCAGCGCCTCGGCGAGCTGCCAGGGGGTGCGGGGGCCGGGGGTGATGAGGGCGAGGAGCTCGGCCAGGCGCGCGGCGTGGTGCTCCAGGAGCTCGCCGACCCGGCCGGCGGCGCCCGCGAAGGCGTACTGGTGCGCCGGGAGCACCTGGGCGGGGGCCAGGCGGGCGATGCGTTCGAGCGAGTCGAGGTAGTCGCCGAGCGGGTCCGTCTCGACGACGGCGTCCGGGTCCTCGTACAGGCCGATGTGCGGCGAGATCTCCGGCAGGAGGTGGTCACCGGAGAACAGCCGGCGGCTCTCCTCCAGATACAGGCACACGTGCCCCGGCGTGTGTCCTGGCGTCCACACCGCGCGCAGCCGGCGCCCCGCCAGCGGCAGCCGCTCGCCGGGGACGATCTCGCGGTCCGGCAGCGCGGGCGGCCGTCCCGGCAGCGCCTGCCCGCCGTACTCGCGCAGCGGCGCCAGGTGCTCCTCGGGCGCGCCCGCCGCCGCCAGCCGCGCCAGCAGGTACTCCACCCACACACCCGGCTCGGCCTCCCGCGTGCGCCGCACCACGTCGATGTCGGCCGCGTGCATCGCGATCCACGCCCCCGACGCCTCCCGCACCCGCGCGCTCAGGCCGTGGTGGTCCGGATGGTGGTGCGTCACCAGCACACCCAGGACGTCACCCACCGACGTGCCCGCCTCCCGCAGCCCGCGCTCCAGCGCCGCGAACGAGTCCGGATGGTCCCACCCGCTGTCCACCAGCACCGGCCCGTCGTCGGTGTCGAGCAGGTGCACCAGCGTGTACCCGAGCGGGTTGTCGGGAATCGGCACCGGCACGCTCCACACCCCGCCGCCGTGGTCGACCACCCGACCCCGCTCCTCCCGCCGGCCAGCCGTGCCGTGGTCCGCCATGGGATGGCTCCTCTCCGGCCGCCGCCGGGCGTGCCGCGTCCATTGCCCACTATAACGAGAACTGGTATCAGTTCTGACTGAGCGTCAGAAATGGTTCGAGCGGAGACAGCGAGAGCGGCGGAGGCGACAGCGATGAACGATCCCGGTCCTGGTTCCGACTTCATCGAGCACGGAAAGCTGTTCATCGGAGGGGCGTTCGTCGATCCGGCGGGGGACGGGGGGACGATCGAGGTCGTGTCGCCGCACACGGAGCGGGTGTTCGGACGGGTGCCGCACGCGTCGCGGGCGGATGTGGACCGGGCGGTGGCGGCGGCCCGCACCGCGTTCGACGAAGGACCCTGGCCCCGCTCGACGTTGGCGGAACGGATCGAGGTCGTCGGCCGGATCAAGGACGCCGTCCTGGTCAGGCACGAGGAGATAGCCCGGCTGATCAGCCGGGAGAACGGCTCACCGGTCTCCTGGAGCGTCCTGGCCCAGGCGCTCGGCGCGATGATGGTCTGGGACGCCGCGATCACCGTGGCGCGCGACTTCCGTTACGAGGAGCGGCGGGCCGGAGCGCTCGGGCCGATCCTGGTACG
This sequence comes from Streptomyces sp. NPDC024632, assembly GCF_055559175.1. Taxonomy (NCBI): domain Bacteria; kingdom Bacillati; phylum Actinomycetota; class Actinomycetes; order Kitasatosporales; family Streptomycetaceae; genus Streptomyces; species Streptomyces sp. NPDC024632. The sequence goes on along the minus strand of NZ_JBVHLD010000003.1, from coordinate 135,868 downwards.
GCGCGAGCCGGTCGGCGTCGTCGCGGCCGTGGTGCCGTGGAACGTACCGCAGTTCACGGCGGCGGCGAAGCTCGGGCCCGCGCTGCTCGCCGGGTGCACGGCGGTGCTCAAGCCGTCGCCGGAGTCGCCGCTCGACGCCTACCTGCTGGCGGAGATCGCGCGGGAGGCCGGGCTGCCTGACGGGGTGCTGAACATCGTGCCCGCCGGACGCGAGGTCAGCGAGTACCTGGTCGGCCACCCCGGCGTGGACAAGGTGTCGTTCACCGGCTCGGTCGCGGCGGGCAAGCGGGTGATGGAGGTGGCCGCGCGCCATCTCACGCGCGTGACACTGGAGTTGGGCGGCAAGTCGGCGGCCGTGATCCTGCCGGACGCGGACCTGACGGCGGCCGTCGCCGGGATCGTGCCCAACGCGTGGATGAACAACGGCCAGGCGTGCGTGGCCCAGACCCGCGTCCTGGCCCCCCGTACCCACTACGACGAGATCGCCGAGCGGCTGGCGGCGGCGGCCTCCGCGCTGGTGGTCGGCGACCCGCTGGACCCGGCCACCGAGGTCGGCCCGCTGGTCGCGGAACGCCAGCGGCAGCGCTCCCTGGACTACATCGCGATCGGCCAGCGCGAGGGCGCCAAGGTGCTGACCGGCGGCGGCCGGCCGAGCGGCCTGGACACCGGCTGGTACGTCGAGCCGACGCTGTTCGGCGACGTCGCGCCGGGGATGCGGATCGCCCGCGAGGAGATCTTCGGCCCGGTGATCTGCCTGCTGCCGTACGACGACGAGGCCGACGCCGTACGCATCGCCAACGACTCCGACTACGGCCTGTCCGGCAGCGTGTGGACCTCCGACACCGAGCACGGCATCGACATCGCGCGCCAGGTGCGTACCGGCACGTACTCCGTCAACACCTTCAGCCTCGACATGCTCGGCCCCTTCGGCGGCTACAAGGACTCAGGTCTCGGGCGGGAGTTCGGGCCCGAGGGGTTCAGCGAGTACCTGGAGCACAAGATGATCCACCTCCCGGCCGACTACCCGGCCGCCCCGGCGCGGGAGGCCGCCGGGGCAGCGGGCACGGCGGGCGGCACGGCGGGCGGCACCGACTGATGGGCGACCGCTGGCACGTGGACGTGGACCGCTCCGTCTGCATCGGCTCGGGACTGTGCGCGATCGGCGCCCCCGGCGCCTTCGTGCTGGGCGGCGTGCCCCGCCAGTCCCGCGCGGTGGAGGCGGAGGCGGACGCCTCGGAGGGCCTCCTCGCGGCGGCCGAGAGCTGCCCGGTGGAGGCCATCACCCTGACCGTGCAGGGGTCGGGAGAGCCGGTCTTCCCGCCGGAGGAGTGACCGGACGGACGGTGTGAACAGCCCGCCCGGCCGGAATCACCCGGCCGGGCTACCCGTCGTCACCCTTGCGGGCCGGGCCGGGCCGGTCCGGACTGGGCCGGACCGGGCGCGGCGGCCCGGAACCGTCCCCGCCTCACCCGCCGCGTTTGATGGCCCGCAGAAAGCGGGCCAGCGCGGTCGGCGTCGTACACAGCACGACCCCTGGGTCGTCGCTCTCGCGGAGCAGGACCGCGCCGCCGTCCTCGGCCAGCTCGACGCACTCGCCCTGTTCCTGCGAGTACGTGGACTTCTGCCAAACGAGCGGCGCGGGCGCGATCATCGGCGGGCCTTTCAGAGGTCTTGGGAGATGTCGCGGATGAAGTCCCGTGACCGGGACTGATCCAGCGCAACCTCCGCGAGAGTGTTGTAGAGCACGCGGTAATTGGACAGATGCGGTGCCGCGTGCAGAAAGCTGATGCCGTGTGCGGAGTCGATCTGAACGGTGTCGAGCGGCCGTACCGGACCGCTCGCGTAGAGCATCGCGTGGCCGGAACCTATGTGACCGTCCACCGCGAAGGGGATCACCCGCACGCTGATGTGCGGCAGATGGCTCAGCTCCTGGATGTGTTCGAGCTGGGCGCGCGCCACCTTCCCGCCGCCGAACCGCATACGCAGCGCGGCCTCGTGGATCAGCGCCTCGTACGGCGGCGCCGTCTCCCGGTAGAGCACTCCCGAACGCTCCATGCGCTGGGCCACCCGCGCCTCCAGCTCGTTGTCCGGCAACGGCGGGATGGCGTAGCCGAAGACCGTGCGGGTGTAGTCCTCGGTCTGGAACACACCCGGAATGTGGGTGATCTGGATGGTACGGAGCCGGGTGGCGTGGTGTTCGAGCTCGGCGATGTCCAGCAGCCCGGCCGGTACGACGCCGCGGTAGGTCTCCCACCAGCCCTTGCGGCCCTGGCTGTTGGCCATGACCACGAGCGCGTCGATCAGCGCGGTGTCGCCGCACTCGTAGAACGCCGCGAGTCTGCGTAACCGCTCCTCGCTCACGCCGAGCCGCCCGGCCTCGATGTGACTCACCTTCGCCGGGTCGGTGCCGAGCAGCCGCGCGGTGTCCCGCGCGGTGATCGCTGCGGCTTCCCGCATTTTCCGTAGCTCCGCACCGAGGCGCTCCTGGCGGGCGGTTGCGGTGCTTCTGAGCGGCATGGTGTCCCTTCTGAATGGTGGTTCCGAGTCTGCCGTTCCGCTCACGCGGGGTCCAGATCGTTTCTGGAAATTTCGGAGACAAGGTTGCAGTGGGGCATTATTGCCCCATATGCTGCGCGCGCTTACGCGCACGCGGACAGTCAACTCCCTTGAGGTGTAAGTGTGTTGACCGGGTATCCGGTTACCGGCGATCCCGCTCCGACGGTACGACGGGCGACGGGTCGGCGAGGGCCCGGTGAAGTTCCCGTGAAGGGGTCGTGGGGCCCCGGTCGCCGGGCGGTGGCGGCCAGCCACGGTCGTGATCTTCGCCCGTGATCTTCGCCCGTGATCTTCGCCCGTGATCTTCGCCCGTGACCCTCGGCCGGGAGCGCGCCGGGCCGCGCCCGCGCGGGCGCTACTCGGGGGACGTCAGGTCGATCAGACGGCAGACCGTCTGGATGTCGATCTTCACCTGGGCGATCGAGGCCCGGCCGGAGAGCCAGGTGACCAGCGCGGAGTGCCAGGTGTGCTCGATGACCCGGACGGCCGAGAGCTGCTCGGCCGTGGGGGGCGCGTCCAGGCCCATCGCGTCCAGGATGATCGCCGTGGTCAGCCGCGAGACGGTGTCGACCTCGGCGCTGACCGAACGGTCGGCGAAGGTGAGGGCGCGCACCATCGCGTCGGCCAGATGCGGCTCGCGCTGCATCGCGCGGAAGGCCCGCATCAAGGTCTCCGCGACCCGGTCGGCCGGCTCGGCCGCCACCGGGGGCCGCTTGCGCAGCGTCCCGTGCAACTGCCCGAGCTGGTCCTGCATGGTCGCGACCAGCAGATGGATCTTGGAGGGGAAGTAGCGGTAGAGCGTGCCGAGCGCGACGCCCGAGGTCTCGGCGACCTCCCGCATCTGCACGGCGTCGAAACCGCCCCGGCAGGCGAGCTGCGCGCTGGTGTGCAGGATGCGGCGGCGCCGGGCCTCCTGCCGCTCCGTCAGCGGCGGCGAGTGCGGCGCGGGGGAGTGCGACGGTACGCGCGGGAGCGGCGGGCTGGACGGCTTGGAGTCAGTGCTCATGTGTCCCATCCCGTGCCGTTCCCGTACCCGTTTGCGTGCCGGTCCGCGGGCCGGTCGGCCCGTGCCGCCGGTGTCCCGCGCTGCGTGCATGATGGCAGGGCGGGTGACGTGGTGCGAGTCACCCTCGGCCCGCACCGGGCCCCGCCTCCGGCGGCGTGATCCGACCGTCCGGCGGCCGGTGGACTGGCTTTCTGTACCATCAAGTCTGAAACTTGTTCTAGATTAGCGCGACAGCGGTTACGCTCCGGCTCAATCGCGACCGAGAAGGGGGCCGGAGTGACCTCACAGGCCAGGCCGCTGCGGATTGCCCTGCTCAGCTACAAGGGAAATCCCTTCTGCGGCGGCCAGGGCGTGTACGTCCGGCACCTGTCCCGCGAGCTGGCCGCGCTCGGCCACAGCGTCGAGGTGATCGGCGCGCAGCCCTACCCCGTGCTGGACGCGGTCGGCGAGGGCGTCACCCTCACCGAGCTGCCCAGCCTCGACCTGTACCGGCAGCCGGACCCGTTCCGCACCCCCAAGCGCGGCGAGTACCGCGACTGGGTCGACGCCCTCGAGGTCGCCACCATGTGGACCGGCGGCTTCCCTGAACCGCTCACTTTCAGCCTGCGTGCCCGGCGCCATCTCGCCGCCCGCCGCGCCGAGTTCGACGTCGTCCACGACAATCAGACGCTCGGCTACGGGCTGCTCGGCCTCGGCCTGCCGCTGGTCACCACGATCCACCACCCCATCACCGTGGACCGCCGCCTGGACCTGGCCGCCGCGCAGGGCTGGAAGCGACGGCTGTCGGTACGCCGCTGGTACGGCTTCACGCAGATGCAGAAGCGGGTGGCCCGCCGCCTGCCGTCCGTGGTGACCGTCTCCGGTTCCTCGCGCGACGAGATCATCGAGGACCTGGGCGTACGGCCGGACCGCATCCGCGCCGTCCCGATCGGCGCCGACGCCCGGCTCTTCTCGCCCGACCCCTCCGTGGCCGAGGTGCCCGGCCGGATCGTCACCACATCGAGCGCCGACGTGCCTCTCAAGGGCCTGGTCTTCCTGATCGAGGCGCTCGCCAAGGTACGGGCGCAGCGGCCGTACGCCCATCTCGTCGTCGTCGGCAAACGGCCGGAGAAGGGGCCCGTGGCCGAGGCCATCGCCGACTTCGGCCTCGCGGACGCCGTCGAATTCGTCAAGGGCATCAGCGACGCCGAGCTGGTCGACCTGCTGCGCGGCGCCGAGGTCGCCTGCGTGCCGTCGCTCTACGAGGGCTTCTCCCTGCCCGCCGCCGAGGCGATGGCCACCGGCACCGCGCTGGTCGCCACCACCGGCGGCGCCATCCCCGAGGTCGCCGGGCCCGACGGCGAGACCTGCCTCGCCGTGCCCCCGGGCGACGCCGGTGCGCTTGCCGCTGGGCTTGAACGTGTTCTCGACGACGCCGGCCTTCGCAAACGGCTCGCCGCCGCCGGCCGCGCCCGCGTCCTGGCCCACTTCACGTGGGAGCGGGCCGCCGAGGCGACGGTGGCCCTGTACCGCGAAGCGATCGCCTCCGCCCCGCGGGCTCGCGGGCCTGTGTCCGATGTGCGGCTGCCGCCGCGTGGGCGCGAGCAAGCCGCCACCGGGCCGGTGGTCGCGGAACCGACCGCGTCCGCCCCGCTGGGGCGGTCGGTGAGCCGCGGCGCCGCACCGGCCGAGCGCGCGGTGCCCCGCGCCCCTGAAGGGCGCGCCCTCGCGCAAGGTGAACGTATGGGGGACGTGCCCCCCGAGACCGAGTCCGGCCCGGTAGGGAGCAACCGCTGATGCTGACCGTCGACTTCACCCGTTTCCCGCTCGCCGCAGGCGACCGCGTGCTGGACCTCGGATGCGGCGCCGGGCGCCACGCCTTCGAGTGCTACCGGCGCGGAGCGCACGTGGTGGCGCTGGACAGGAACGGCGAGGAGATCCGCGAAGTCGCCCGCTGGTTCGCGGCGATGAAGGAGGAGGGCGAGGCGCCGGAGGGCGCGTCGGCGGTGGCGATGGAGGGCGACGCCCTCCAACTCCCGTTCCCCGACGAGAGTTTCGACGTCGTCATCATCTCCGAGGTGATGGAGCACATCCCCGACGACAAGGGCGTCCTCGCCGAGATGGTGCGGGTGCTGCGCCCCGGCGGCCGGATCGCGGTCACGGTGCCGCGCTACGGCCCGGAGAAGGTCTGCTGGGCGCTGTCGGACGCCTACCACGAGGTCGAGGGCGGCCACATCCGCATCTACAAGGCCGACGAACTGCTCGGCAGGATGCGGGAGGCGGGCCTGCGCCCGTACGGCACGCACCACGCGCACGGGCTGCACGCGCCGTACTGGTGGATCAAGTGCGCGGTCGGCGTGGACAACGACAAGGCGCTGCCGGTGAAGCTGTACCACAAGCTGCTGGTCTGGGACATCATGAAGAAACCGCTGGCCACAAGGGTCGCCGAACAGGCGCTCAACCCGCTGATCGGCAAGAGCTTCGTGGCCTACGCGACCAAGCCGCACCTGCCGGTGGACGCCGTCTCGCCGTCCGTGGACGACACCGACGTCACAGCCGCCCCGGGCGCCGCCAAGTGACGTATCCCAGCCGGAGGCCGGACCGCACGGAGCGGCTGGCGCTGCCCGGTGTGCTCACCGCCCAGCAGGCCGCGGAGACGGTGGACGCCGTCGCGGCGGTCCAGCGCGAGGACGGCGCGATCCCCTGGTTCCGCGGCCACCACCTCGACCCCTGGGACCACGTCGAGGCGGCGATGGCGCTGGACGCGGCGGGCGAGCACGAGCGCGCGCGGGCCGCGTACGACTGGCTGGCCAGGCACCAGAACGAGGACGGGTCCTGGTACGCCGCCTACCAGGACGGCGACCCGCAGCGGCCGACCGACCGCGGCCAGGAGTCCAACTTCTGCGCGTACGTGGCCGTCGGCGTGTGGCACCACTATCTGTCCACCGGGGACGACGCGTTCGTGGACCGGCTGTGGCCGACGGTCTACGCGGCGGTGGAGTTCGTGCTGGGGCTCCAGCAGCCCGGCGGCCAGATCGGCTGGAAGCGGGAGGCGGCCGAGCACGGCGGGGGAGTCGTCACCGACGCGCTGCTGACCGGGAGTTCGTCGATCCACCAGGCGCTGCGCTGCGCGCTGGCCATCGCCGAGCACCGCGAAGAACCTCAGCCGGACTGGGAGTTGGCCACCGGCGCGCTAGGGCACGCGATCCGCAGCCACCCGGAGCGGTTCTTGGACAAGAGCCGCTACTCCATGGACTGGTACTACCCGGTGCTGTCCGGCGCGCTGCGCGGGCCGCGCGCGCTGGAGCGGATCGAGGAGGGCTGGTCCCGCTTCGTGGTGCCGGGCCTCGGCGTCCGCTGCGTGGTGCCCAACCCGTGGGTGACCGGCGGCGAGACCGCCGAACTGGCCCTGGCGCTCTGGGCGGTGGGCGAGTCCGACCGCGCCGTACAGTTGCTGGCCGACATGCGGCACCTGCGCGCGGACGACGGCCTGTACTGGACGGGGTACGTCTACGACGACGACGCCGTCTGGCCGGTGGAGCGCACCGCGTGGACCGCCGCCGCCGTGCTGCTGGCGGTGGCCGCGCTCGGGGGGGACGAGGCGACCACCGCCGTATTCAGCGGGGAACGGCTGCCGGTCGGGCTGGAACCCGAGGCGTCCGGCAGGACGGGCTGCTGCTGAGACGCGTGCCGTACGTCAGGCGCGGTTGACCCGGCCTGCCACCGCGTGCGCGACCAGCAGGTAGACGGCTGCGGGCAGACCGTAGTTGAGCACGGTGCGCCACTTGGCGTTGTCCACCGTGAACAGGTCCTTCGACCAGCCCGCGAGCCAATTCGCCGAGTGATGGACCCAGTTGACCAGGTCGTTCGCCCGGTTGGCGTCGAACACGAAGAAGAAGATCCACAGGATCAGGATCAGTGCAGCGATGTCTGCGACGATGAGGATGATCGCCGCGGCGGGGTTACCGCCATACCGTCTGGCCATGACAACCGCATTGCCCGGCTCCGGCGATTGAAACTCCTTTCGATTCCGCGGTGACGGCGCGCCCTCGCGAAGCGTGAGGATCTGGCCAGAACTCCCGAGTGGCGGGCGGACCGGGGCCGGGTGATGCTGCCAAAGATCACGCACGCCCCGCACCCGTAGCCCGTATGCCACCCCGGAGGTCCCCGTGCCGACACGCATCCCGTTGCGCCGGACGATCGTCGCGCTCCTGCTCGCCGTCACCTTCTTCACGGCGACCGCCTGCGGCAAGTCCACGGACTCCATGTCGACCGGCAGTTCGGACCCGAGCGCGTCGCCGACCAGCACCGTCGAGAAGCAGAAGCTGGCCAAGACGCGCTTCGTCGCCAACGCGGGCCTCGCGGCCGGGGCCACGTACCAGTGGATCGTGAAGCCGTACAAGGCGGGCAAGTTCAAGAAGGGCGCGAGCGGCCGGACCTTCGCGCTGGTCAAGGCCGGTCTCGCGGGCACCTTCGCCTACAACAGGCTGAAGGCGGCGGCCGGGAACGCCAAGGCCGACCCCACGCTGAGCAAGGCGGTGGCACCGCTGACGGCGGGCATCGACGCACTCAAGGACCTGCCGGCCAAGCTCCGCAAGGGCGACTCCGCCGACCAGGCGGCGAACAGCTTCGACGACGTGATCAACAAGGTCAAGGAAGCGGGCAAGAGCGCGGGGGCGGACGTCACCGACAACGTGCCGTCGCTCAAGGACATCGGCGGCTGAGGGCAGCGGCGGCTGAGGGCGGCGGCTGAGGGCGGCGGCGGCTCAGGACATCGTCGGCTGAGGACATCGTCGGCTGACGCGCTCGGAGCCCACCGCCGGGCCGCCCGCTAGGCGTTCAGCTCCGCCAGCACCCGCAGCGTCTCCCGGTCGGGCGCGGTCACCAACAGGTCGGTGACCGGGCCCGACCGCCAGGCCGCGAGCCGGTCGGCGATCCGTTCACGCGGCCCGACCAGCGAGATCTCGTCGGCGAAGGCGTCCGGCACGGCGTGCACCGCCTCCTCGCGGCGGCCCTCGGCGAAGAGCCGCTGAATCCGCCCGGCCTCCTCCTCGTACCCCATCCGGCCCATCAGCTCGGCGTGGAAATTACGGCCGCGCGCGCCCATGCCGCCGATGTAGAAGCCGAGCATCGCCTTGACCGGGAGCAGCCCGTCGGCCGGGTCCGCGCAGACCTGCGCGCGGACCAGCGGGGCGACCATGAAGTCCTTCGACGCCTCGCCGAGCGGCGCGTCGTAGGCGTCGGTACGGAACGGCGACCAGTACAGCGGCAGCCAGCCGTCGGCGATCCGTACCGTCTGGGCGATGTTCCTGGGACCCTCGGCGCCCAGCAGCACCGGCAGGGCGGCGCGCAGCGGGTGGGTGATGGGCTTCAGCGGGCGGCCGAGGCCGGTGCCGTCGGGACCGGCGTACGGCAGCGCGTGGAAACGGCCGTCCAGCCGTACCGGCGCCTCGCGGCGCAGCACCTGGCGGATCACGTCCACGTACTCGCGGGTCGCGGTCAGCGGGCTGCTCGGGAACGGGCGGCCGTACCAGCCCTCCACCACCTGCGGTCCCGACAGGCCGAGGCCGAGCAGCATCCGCCCGCCGGAGAGGTGGTCGAGGGTGAGCGCCTGCATCGCGGTGGCGGCGGGGGAGCGGGCCGCCATCTGCGCGATACCCGTGCCCAGCCTGATCCGGCTGGTGTGCGCGGCGATCCAGGTGAGCGGGGTGAAGGCGTCCGAGCCCCACGCCTCCGCGGTCCACACCGAGTCGTAGCCCAGCCGTTCCGCCTCCTGTGCCAGCCCCACATGGCCGGGGTCCGGGCCGCGGCCCCAGTAACCGAGCGCGAGTCCGAGCCGCATGAACGCCTCCTGGGGGCAAGTGATCTGACGGTGCGTCAGGAATAATGGGAGGGTACGCGCGCCCGCCGCGGGCCGGAAGACCGGCGGCCGGGCGCGGGGCCGTTCGCAGGCAGCGGGCGGCTGGGGGCCGGGTGACGGGCTGGGGGGGGCGGGCAGGCGGGCGGGCGGAAAAGAACAGCGGCCGGTCCCGGCGTCCGGAGGCCCGGAGCGGGACCGGCCGCTGTCGCGTACCGGAAGGAGAAACGATCAGCCGCGCTGGATGCCGCTGCTGTCCTGGAGCACACCGCGCCGCCCGTCCTGGGTCTGCGCGATCAGCGCGGAGCCGCGCTGGTCCACGGCCAAGTACCAGGTACCCGGCGTCAGTTCGGCGATCTGCGCACCCGGGTTGTCCTCCGCGAACAACGGACGCGGGACCGGCACCGCGAACCAGAAAGCGGTGAAGTCCGACGACGGACCCTGCGCGGCGGCCGGCTGCGGCGCCGACTGCTGCGCACCGTACGGCTGCTGGGCCTGCTGCGGCTGACCGTACGGCGTCTCGACGGACTGCGCGCCGCCCGGGTACCCGTAACCGGCCTGCGGCGGACCCGCCGCGTACGGCTGCTGGCCGGGGCCGACACCGTACGGCTGGGCCGCGGGCCGCGGGGCGCCGAGCAGCGGGGCCTTCAGCGCGGGAAGACGGTTGGACAGCGGGGCCGCCACCGCGATGACGACGCCGAACAGCAGCGTCAGCCAGTTGCCCGCGCCCTTGTCGACGCCGTCCGGGTTGTCGAACAGCGTCGCCCACAGAGCGGTCCAGCCCACGAACAGCGAGATCGCGACAGCCCACTGCTCAAGGGAGAGCCCCAGGATCTGCCGCCCGACGAGCGGACCGGTACGCGCCAGCACCACCGCGGCGGCGGCGATCAGCGCGGCCAGCGTCACCGAAGGCAGGATCGGGAAGTAGTCCGAGTGCCACAGGTTCCGCGAACTTTCCGCGCCGTTGAACGGCGACTTGAAGCTGAAGAACGGCAGGAACGAGGCGATCAGCAGCAGCACCGCTGCTCCGATCACCGCGCCGTCTCCTCGGGTCAGGGAGCGGATGTTCACGTCAGGTCCTGTCCTTTGTCAGTTCGGTTAACTCGGCCGTACTCAATCGGGCGGTGCCCCATCGTACGGGTGTGATCATGTCCGGACAGCCAGGTATGACCATTGGTGCACGATCCATACCGGACTGCTACAGCCCTGTCACCTCTTCCCTTCGAGGAAGGCGGTGAGGCCGTCGGCGATCCCCTGGGCAGCGTGCTGCCGCCACACGGAGTCCGTCAACGACTTGGCGTCATGAGCGTTGCGCATGTTCCCGCACTCGATGAACACCTTCGGAACGGTGGACAGGTTGAGCCCGCCGAGGTCGTCGCGGACCGTCATCCCCGTACCGCCGCCGAGGTAGTCGGCGAAGTGCTCGCCGGTCGCCGCGGCGAAACGCGAACGCAGCGTCGTGGCCAGCAGATACGAGGGCGCCGCGATCTTACGGGTGTCCGCGATGCCCACGTGCACCGACGTGGGCGCGATCACATGGAAGCCGGACGCCGACGCGGGCGCGCCGTCCGCGTGGATCGACAGGGCCGCGTCCGCGTGCGCCGCGTTCCCGATCCGGGCCCGCTCGTCCACGCACGGGCCGAACGCCCGGTCGCCGTCGTACGTCAGCTTCACCTGCGCGCCGCGCGCCAGCAGGATCGCCCGCACCCGGTGCGCGACGTCCAGGGTGTACGTCGCCTCCGCGTAACCGGAGTTGGTCTCCGTCCCCGTGGTGTCGCACTCCTTGCGGGCGGTGCCGATGTTCACCAGCTTGTTGATCTCCGCCGTGTGCTTGGCGTTGTTGAGATTGTGGCCGGGGTCGAGGACGACGACCTTTCCCGCCAACGGCCTCATCGCGCCCGCGGTGTTGAGCGGTCGGGGGGAAGCCGTCGCCTGCGCGGTCGGGGCCGTGCCCGCCAGGTCCGCCTGCGGCGCCGAGCCCTTCTGGCCGTCGTCGCCGGTACCCGCCGAGGTCGGTGAGGCCGACGGCGAGGACGTCGGCGCGGCCCGTACCGCGCTGTCCTGCTCCGAGCCCCCGGAATCGCCCACCGCGTGGTACACCAGACCGCCTGCCAGGCACGCCGGTACGACCACGGCGACGGCGATGATCAGAGAGCGGCGCTTGCCGCCCCCGTACGACTCGTTCCTGAACACGCCAGCGACTCTATCGGCCTCGCGGACATCCCTGAAGGGCGGTCGCGCGGCGCGGCCGGGGAGCTACGGAGGGCGAGGTGGTCGTGACGGCGACGGGTGGCGTGGGCCGCTCGGCCGTAAGCCGCGCGGGTTGTGCGGGGCGCGGCGGGAAGGGGCCGCGGTTCGCGCCGGGCGCGGTGGTGAACGGGCCGCGGTTCTGCGGCTGCCCGGCCGTAGGACGCGCGGGCTACGGTTCGAACGGGCCCGGCAGCCTGCGCAGCACATGCAGTGACCCCGTCGCCGAGACCTCGGCGAAGGCGCCGGAGTCCAGCGCGCGCCGGTACACCCGGTACGGCGCCTGCCCGCCGTCGGCCGGGTCCGCGAACACGTCGTGGATCACCAGCAGCCCGCCCTCGGCGACCAGCGGCCCCCACCCCTCGTAGTCGCCGCCCGCGTGCTCGTCGGTGTGCCCGCCGTCGATGAACACCAGCCCGAGCGGCTGCCGCCACACCTTCGCGACCTGCGGTGACCTCCCGACCACCGCGATCACGTGCTCTTCGAGGCCCGCCTCGTACAGCGTCCTGCGGAAGGACGGGAGCGTGTCCATCAGCCCCGTCGCCTCCTCCACCACCAGTTCCGGGTCGTGGTACTCGCCGTTGCCCCAGTTCCGCTGCTGCTCCTCGCTGCCCCGGTGGTGGTCGACGGTCACCGCCACCGTGCCCGCGCCCCGGGCCGCGTCCGCCAGCAGGATCGTCGACCGCCCGCAGTACGTGCCCACCTCCAGCAGCGGCAGCCCGAGTCCGGCCGCGGCCTCCTTCGCCGCCGCGTACAGGGCCAGGCCCTCGTCCCGTGGCATGAACCCCTTCGCGGCCTCGAACGCCGCCACCACATCCGTCATGGGGTTCACCTTATTTCCGCCGGGACCTGGGCCGGGACCTGGGCCGGGCCGGGGCTGGGGTGCCGGGATGGGGCCGGGCCGGGGCCTTATGCGTCGGCGCCCGAGGCCGCGAGGCCGATGCGCAGCACGGCGGCCCTGCCCACGACGCCGAGCAGCTGGAGACTCAGCTTGTTCACCCTCCCCTTGGTGCCCGCCTCGCAGGTCAGGTCGGTGGAGCCGGAGTCCTCGTCCGACGGGCCGGTGACGCTCATCTGGCAGCCGCCGTCGGAGTCGAACTGCGACTGGATCAGCGGCGCGGTCAGCATGACCGTGTGACCCCCGACCGAGGTCACCGTGAGCCGTCCGACACCGGACCGCGCGGGCACCGGAATCGTGTCGCCCTCGGTCACCCGGACCTCGCAGCGCCCGTCCCTGCACAGCTCCGTGTCCGTGCCGTCCGACGGCACGGGCAGCGTCGGGGCGGGCGACGGGCTGGGGGTCGTGGGACTCGGGGATGGCGTGGCGGTCGTCGGTGTGCGGGACGCCGGTACGGCCCGGCCCGCGCCGTCGGAGCGGCCGGAGCCGTCGCCGCACGATACGAGGACGGCGGCCACGGCCGCGAACAGCACGGCACGGACGAGCGGACGGAAACGGGCCGGGCCCGCGGAAGGCTGATGGTTCATGCGTACAGCCAAACCCACCTGTCCCGGGACCGGTCCCGAAGCACGTGCCCCCCGGAAGATGTCCTAGGCCCCGGCGGGGGTGGACGTAGGCCAAAATCCCGATGCTTTCGTGACAGTCGGGACGGCAGCATGGTCCCCATGAGCGATCTCCTCGGACAGCGCGAACGAACCCCCCGCCGTACCGGGCGCCCGGCGCCGCCCGCATGGGCGGTGCTGGTCGCGGTGTGCGCGGGCCAATTCCTCGTGGTGCTCGACGTGTCCGTCGTGAACGTGGCGCTGCCGTCGATGCGTACGGACCTGGCGCTGAGCCAGGCCGGTCAGCAGTGGGTGGTGAACGCGTACGCGATCACCTTCGCCGGCCTGCTGATGCTCGGCGGCCGGGCCGCCGACCTCTTCGGCCGCAAGCGCGTCTTCCTCGTCGGCCTCGGCCTGTTCACGGCCGCGAGCCTCGCGGGCGGCCTCGCGCAGTCCTCGGGGCTGCTGATCGCCGCCCGCACCCTCCAGGGCATCGGCGCCGCCGTACTGGCGCCCACCACACTCGCCATTCTCACCACGTCCTTCCCCGAGGGCCCCGAGCGGACGAGGGCGATCGGCACCTGGACGGCGGTCGGCGCGGGCGGCGGCGCGGCGGGCGGCCTGGTCGGCGGCCTGCTGACCGACTACCTGTCGTGGCGCTGGGTGCTGCTGGTCAACGTGCCGATCGGCGCGCTGGTGATCGTCGGCGCGGCGCTGTGGCTCACCGAGAGCCGCGGCGGTACGAGCCGCCGTCTCGACGTACCCGGCGCCGTCCTGGTCACCGGCGGTGTCGCCGCCCTCGCGTACGGCATCGCCGAGAGCGAGTCGCACGGCTGGACGTCCGCCACCGCGCTGCTGCCGATCGTCGGGGGCGCCGTCCTGCTCGGCGGCTTCGTCGCCGTCGAGGCCAGGACCGCCCAGCCGCTGATGCCGCTGCGCCTGTTCCGTATCCGTTCGGTGTCCGCGGCCAACACCGTCCTGCTCGCGGCCGGGGCCGCGACCTTCGCCACCTGGTACTTCCTGTCGCTGTACATGCAGAATGTGCTGCACTACAGCCCGGTGCGGGCCGGTCTGTCCTTCCTGCCGCACACCGTCAGCATCATCGTCGGCTCCAAGCTGGCGCCCCGGCTGATGAGTTACGTGGACAGCCGGATCGTCGGCGCGGCGGGCGGGCTCATCTCGGCGGCGGGCCTGGCCTGGCAGAGCCGGCTCACCGTGGACGGGGCCTTCCTCACCTCGATCCTCGGGCCCGGCGTCCTCACCATGTTCGGCGCGGGCCTGATGATGACCCCCATCGCGGCGGCGGCCACCTCCGGTGTCGGCATGAGCGAACAGGGGCTCGTCTCCGGCCTCCTCAACACCTCCCGCCAGCTCGGCGGGGCACTCGGGCTCACGATCCTCGCGACCGCCGCCGCCAGCCGTATCTCCTCCCGCGGGCACGCGGGAGCGTCGGCGGCCCGCGCGCTGACCTCGGGTTACTCCCTGGCCTTCCTGATCAGCGCGGCCTTCCTGGTCGTGGGCACCGCGCTCACGGCGCTGTTGCCGAAGCCGACTCCGAAGATTGTTCCGGTGTCGTAGCAGGTGTCGTAGCCGGGCCTGTGGCCGTAGCCGGTGCCGGTGCCGTAGCCGGGCCTGTGGCCGTAGCCGGGCCTGTGGTCGGGGCCGCCGTCGCGTCGTCGCGGAGCAGCGCGAGCTTCTCCGCGGCGTCGGTGCCCTCGACCGGGAACGACGCCAGCATCCGTACGTCGTCCTCGGGTGTGAGCAGCACCTCGCAGCGCAGCCGGACCAGCCCGACCCGCGGGTGCAGCACGTTCTTGCGGTCCGCGCGGCGCACCGCGACCTCGTGCCGCTCCCACAGCGCGCGGAATTCGGCGCTGCTGTCGAGCAGATCCCGCACCAGGTCGGCGAGGCCCCGGTGCCCGGCGCGGCGGGAGTACGTCGAGCGGAGGTCGCCGACGTGCGCCGCCGACATCCGCGGCCAGTCCTCCTCCGGCACCCGCGCGCGCCAGGCCGGATCGGTGAACCACTGCCAGAAGATGTTGTTCTCGCGGCCGGGGCCCGTGATGTCCCGGCCGGTGAGCGCGTCCTGGAGCGCGTTCGTCCACACCACCTCGCCGAGGTCGGTGTAGATGCACACCGGCACGTCCACCAGACGGCTCGCGAGGCTGATCAGCCCCGGACGAATCCGGTTCCCGGCCAGGCGCGGCGGCGCCGACAGCCCGACGAGGTGGAACAGGTGGTCCCGCTCGTCCGGGTCGCAGCGCAGCGCACGCGCGAGCGCCGCCACGACGGACTCGGACGGCGCCGAGCCGCGCGCCTGCTCCAGCCGCGTGTAGTGATCCGTCGACACCCCCGCCAGCTGCGCCACCTCCTCGCGCCGCAGCCCCGGCGTCCGCCGCCGCACCCCCTCGGCCAGGCCGACGTCCGCGGGCCGCAGCGCCTCCCGCCTCCGGCGGAGGAAGTCGGCCAGCCCTGTCCTGTCGATCACCCTCCCATCCTCCGAGCCCGCCGCCCTTTTAGCCAGGGAGAACCTGTCCCTGGCTACCGCTCGCGGGCGGACGTCTTGTGCGGGAGGCCGCGGATGTAGGGGGGCGAAGAGCAGGGACCAGTTGCCCACGGCGTGGTGGGCGCGCAGTGTCTGTTCGGCCTCTTCCGCGTCGGCGGGGAGGTCGGCGGGGACATCGGCCGGGAGGCCGGCTGCTGGGAGGTCCGCGGGCGCGTGGCCGTCCCATTCGGTGGCCGCGTCGAGCAGGTACAGCAGGTGTCCGGCCGCCGGGCCCGCGTCCCCGGCCTCCAAGGCGCTCGTGGTGAAGGCGCGCTGTTCGTCGCGCCACACCAGGTCCGAGCTGTCGACGGCGGACGCGACCAGCTCCGCCCAGTACGCCTCGTCGTGGGCGCCGGTGCGCTGCCGCATGTGCCGCGCGGCGAACCGCGCCATGGCTCCCGCGTCGTCGATCAGCGGGGAGAGCACCTGGTCGGAGGTGAAGTCGAAGCCGAACCAGAGGCGGCGGCCGTCGAGGACCAGCGATTCGATCCCGCCGACCACCTCGGTACGCCCGGCCAGCCCGGCCTCCGTATCCGCCGCCGCGCCCTCGACCGCCATGGTGGCCCCCTCATCGCTCGTTCCCGCTACCGCCGGAGTCTGTGAGGAGTTGTTTATCGCACGGCACTGACACCCGCGGGGGCGCCTTACGGCCGTCCGGCCGCTTCGAGCAGGCTCTTGAGCCGGGCCAGGTCGGCGGTGACGGACTCGGCGTCGCGCCGGAATTCGTCGTCGCTCGTCTCCGGCTGTCGCCGAAGCGTGAAGACGACCTCGCTGGCCGGGCCGTCCGCGATCACCCGGACCGGGTTGGAGACGGTCCGCCCGGAGGGCAACGTGACGTCGTGGTCGAGCACGCCCCACTCGTTGGCGGGCGAGAAGGCGACGGTCACCCGCCCCAAGGGGGCGGATCGCGCGACCCATTGACCGTCGATCTCCTCGATCGAGCCGCCCAGCCCGTGCGCCCACTCCGGCAGATTCGCCGGGTCCGAGGCGTAGTCGTAGACGTCCTTGACGGGACGGTCGATACGGATGCCGAGGTGCCGGGATTCCCTGCCTGCGCCCTTCCTGCTTGAGCCGTCCCTGCCTGTGCTGTCCATGCCGTTGCTGTTGTCCATGACCGCGACGCTACGGCCGACCGGCGCCGTTTTCTTGAACGAATCGGACATCGCGGGAATCCCGCGGCGCTCAGCGGAAGTAGTGGCCGTCCTTCAGGTCCGCGAGCAGGCCGGGGCGGGTCGGCCGCCAGTCGAGCAGATCGCGCGTGATCCGCGCGGAGGCGGGGCCGTCGACGGCCCAGAAGC
Organism: Streptomyces sp. NPDC024632; assembly: GCF_055559175.1. Classification (NCBI taxonomy): domain Bacteria; kingdom Bacillati; phylum Actinomycetota; class Actinomycetes; order Kitasatosporales; family Streptomycetaceae; genus Streptomyces; species Streptomyces sp. NPDC024632. The sequence continues at coordinate 118,880 of NZ_JBVHLD010000003.1, read as the reverse complement.
GGCCGAGCCAGCCGACGTACTCCCCGGCCTGCTCGGCCGTGACGGAGACGGCGGGGACGCCGAGATGCGCGGCGAAGATCTCGGCGACCTCGCGGATCGGTACGCCCTCGTCGGCGACCGCGTGCAGCACGGAACCGGCGGGCGCGGATTCGAGCGCGAGGCGGAACAGCCGGGCGGCGTCGTCGCGGTGGACGGACGGCCAGCGGTTGGCGCCGTCGCCGACGTAGGCCGCGGCCCCCTTCTCGCGCGCGAAGCCGATCGCGACCGGCATGAACCCGTTGTCGCCGGTGCCGTGCGTGGCGGGCGGGAGGCGTACGACGCAGGAGCGGACGCCGTGGCCGGCGAGGGCCTGGACGTAGTGGGCGTTGCCGATCCGGCCGCCGGAGCCGCTGATCGGGGCGTCGGTGCTGTCAGTGGCACCGGTGCCGTCAGTGCCGTCGGCGCTATCGGTGTCGCCCTCCGTGCTCGCGGCCCGCGCGAGACCGTCGCGTTCGGTGGCGACGACACCGGGCGCCAGCCCGAGCACGCCGAGGATGCCGGAGGCGATGACGAAAGGCTTGTCCGTACCGGTCAGGGCCTCGCCGAAGGTCTCGATCGCCGCGCGGTCGGCGCCAGTGGCACCGGCGAAGTCGCCCGCGAAGGCGATGTCGTGCTTGAACGCCAGGTGGACGACCCCGTCGGACGACGCGGCGGCCTCCCGCAGCGTGCCGAGGTCGTCGAGCGAGCCCGGCAGGACCTCGGCGCCCGCGGCCCGCAGGGTCCGGGCGGCGGCATCGGAGCGGGCGAGCCCGACGACCGAGTGACCCGCGGTGATCAGCTCGGGAACGAGCCCGCGGCCGACCCAGCCCGACGCTCCTGTGACGAAAACGCGCATGGGGAACCTCCAGAAAGGGGCGCGCCCGTCCGGCGGATCCGTAGCGGGCGGCCTTGCGGTCACCCTCTATTCTTTGTACGGTCGTGCAAGAAAAGTCAAGCGGTGACGGCGGCCGGTGCGCGAGGGAGGATGGACGACGGCGGACCGCGACGAACAGGACGGACCGCGACGGTCGCGACGGACCGCGACGAACAGGACGGACCGCGACGGTCGCGACGGACCGCGACGATCACGACGGACCGTGACGATCACGACGGACCGTGACGATTACGAACGACCGCGACGATCAACCGGAGGCAGCGATGGCGGGGCGCCCCGTCGACCACCAGCGGCGCGCGGAACTGCTCGACGCGGTGGTCGACTACACGGTCGAGCACGGCTTCTCCGAGGTGTCGTGGCGGCCGGTCGCCGCCGCCCTCGGGGTGTCGCCCACGACCCTCGTCCACCGCTTCGGCACCAAGGAGCAGATGCTCCAGGCCGTCCTCGGGCGCCTGCGCGAGCGCATCTTCCAGGCCACCAACGAGACGGCCGGACACCAGCCCGATCTGGCGACGTCCGTACGCGCCGTCTGGCGACGCGCCTCGGACCCGCGCCAAGGCGCCGAGTTCCGGCTCTTCTTCGCCGTCTACGGGCGGGCGCTCCAGGCGCCCGAGCAGTTCTCCGACTTCCTCGACCACGTCGTCACCGACTGGATGAACGCCCTGTGCGCCGCCCAAGGACCCGACGTATCACCCGAGTCGGCAGTGCGTACGGCCACCCTCGTCATCGCCACCGTTCGCGGCCTGCTCCTCGACCTCCTCGCCACCGGCGACCGCGCCCGCGTCGACGACGCGGCCGAAGCGTTCCTCGCCTCGCTGGCGTGAGGGGTCAGAGCCAGCCGTTCTGGCGCGCGTGGCGTACGGCTTCGATGCGGTTACGGGTGCCGGTCTTGCCGATGGCCGCGGAGAGGTAATTGCGCACGGTGGACTCGGAGAGGAAGACGCGGGCCGCGATGTCGGCGACGGTGGAGCCGTCCGCGGCGGCGTTGAGCACGTCGCGCTCACGCGGGGTGAGCGGGCTGGGCCCCGCGCTGAGCGCGGCCGCGGCCAGCGCCGGGTCGATGACGCGCTCGCCGCGCAGGACACGGCGGATGGCGTGGGCCAGTTCCTCGACGGGCCCGTCCTTGACCAGGAATCCGGCCGCGCCCGCTTCCATGGCGCGCCGCAGATACCCCGGCCGGCCGAACGTGGTGAGGATGAGCACCTGGCACGACGGCAGCCGCTCGCGCAGCTCCGCCGCCGCGTCGAGGCCGCTGCGCCCCGGCAGTTCGATGTCCAGCAGCGCGATGTCCGGCCGCGCCTCCAGCGCCTCCGCCACGATCCGGTCCCCGGCGGCCACCTGCGCGACGACCTCCAGGTCGTCCTCCAGATTCAGCAACAACGCGAGCGCGCCCCGCATCATCCCCTGGTCCTCCGCGAGCAGCACCCGCGTCAGCGCCCCGTCCCGCCGATCGCCGTGCTCGCCGCCCCGCTCCCCGCCCTGCCCTGTCTCCCCGTCGGTCATCCCCCCACCCTAGACAGCCCTCGCCCTAGGCAGCCGCCACCCTAGACAGCCCCCGCCCGCGCGGTCCGCCCGCCGTGTCCGGGACATGGCTCGCACGGCGACTATTGCCGCGAGTGGGCTGGTACTACTGGTACATGCATGAAGAGACCGCGCAGTCCGCGATCGACACGTTCATCTCCGCGTTCAACGCGTCGGACGACACCTATGTGACCGGGCTGCTCTCCCAGGCCCTGACCTCGGATGTCCTCTTCTGGGGGCCGTTGGGACGCAGCGAGGGGATCGAGGCGGTCGAGCGCTTCGTGCTGGACATCCGGCGCCATCCGGCGGGGGCCGGCACGATGGAGCGCTGCTCGGCGGTGGACATGCCAGATGAGTGGGCCCGGTACGAGTGGGTCTTCACCACTCCCGACGGAGGCCCCCGCCTGACGGGAACCGACGTCGTCCATCTGCGGCGGAGCCTCATCGACCAGGTCATCGTCTTCGCCGGAGAGATCAAGTAGGCCGATTCCCCCCGCCGCCCCCGAGTTCCCCACGACGTGACCTCGGCGAGGACGTCGTGCCAGGGGAAGGCACCGGGATCGGCCGTCTCGCCGGAAGAAGCCGCCTCGCCGGAAGCCGCCTTGGCGGGGCGACCTCGCGCGCAGATCCGATGATCTGAAAGAAAAGCCCTAGGTGTCCCGCCACGGGGTAGCGGTCGGGATGGGAGAAGGTGGCCTCGTCGGGCACGCGGTTCGCGGGAGGACGGTGCCGCACCTTTTCCGGTTGGGCCGCAGGCACGTCGTAGAGGAGTGAATTCGTATGACGGATGACGTCTTCGGGAGTTCCGAGGCATTGAGGGAACTGACGATCCACGACCGGCACGGGCAATTCATCGGCCGGGTCAGCCATGTGTACGTGGACGACTGGGACCGTCGGCCGCAGTGGGTGACGGTGAGGACCGGGATGCACGGCTTCGAGGAGACGTTCGTCCCCTTGGCCGGCGCCGAGCACGAGATCGGGCGCGACACGGGCGGCGGTGTGCTGCGGGTGGCGTACGACCTCGACACGATCAAGGCCGCGCCGCGCGAGGACGCCGAGCAGCACCTCGGACTCGACCAGGAGCAGGAGTTGTACGCCCACTACGGGCTCCTCCCGCCGGAGGGCCAGGCGTCCGGCGCCCCGGGCGTGGGCGCCGACCGCCCCACCGCCCCCCTCACCGGCCACGACGAGGGCATGGACGACATCCAGGAGCTCTCCGACGACCCGGCCCCCGCCCCCACCCGCTCCCGTCTCCGCAAGGCCACCCCCGCCGAAACCACCCCACCCGCATCCACCCCCTCCGAGCCCCCCACCCCTGCGGAGCCCGCCGCCTCCTCCGAGCCCCCCACCCCTGCGGAGCCCGCCGCCTCCTCCGAGCCCCCCACCCCGACACCCGAGGCGACCCCCTCCACCCCTCCGCCCCCTCCCGCCCCCGACGACAGGTCCTAGAGATCGACCCCGTTCTTCACCGGCGGCGGCTACGCGTCCGGGGTCGGGGCGCGGGGTGGGCTGGACTGGGCGGGGGTTGTGGCGGCGGACTGACCGGGGGAAAAGCGGATAAAGGGGCTGCGGGGGGAATTCGTCCCGGAATCCGGCCCGCGGAAAGGGTGGCGGGAAAAGGCTGTACGTACCTCGGGGTTCGTGAACCCCGAGGTACGTATCGGGGCAGGTGGCGGCAGGTGCAGAAGGCGGGATTCCACTTAATTTTTTCCTGAAAGGATTGACGCGCTTCGTTAGATGGACACAGAATCCACTTCGCTCATAGGGGAGTTCGGGTGGAACGGGGTGGGGGCGGACTGTGAATATTCGTATGCGGCGCAGAGCGCGGAAGCTGGCGTGGCGGGGGGTCGCGGTGGGGGCGGCGGCCACGGTGGCGTGGGCGGGGCTGACGCCCCTGGACGCGACGGCGGACCCCGCGCCCGTGCCGCAGACCGAGGCGCAGCGGGACCTGGACCAGGCGCAGGCGTCCGGGCAGCCGGTGGAGGTGGTGGGGGCGCGTACGGAGAACACGACGACGTACGCGAATCCCGACGGAATCACCATGCGGCTCGACCAGTTCACGGCCCCGGTACGGGTCGCGCGGGCGGACGGCTCCTGGGCCGAGCCGGACGCGACCCTGGCCAGGAAGGCCGACGGGAGCCTGGCTCCGAAGGCGGCCGTGGTGGATCTGGCCTTCTCCGGCGGCGGCACCGCCCCGTTGGTGACGATCGGGCGCAACGGCCGCACGCTGGCCTTCAGTTGGCCCGGCACGCTGCCCGCCCCGACGCTGGACGGCGAGAGCGCCGTGTACGCCGACGTGCTGCCGGGCGTGGACCTGCGCATGACGGCGACCACGCAGGGCTACCGCGAGGTGCTGGTGGTCAAGACGCCGACCGCGGCGGCCAATCCGGCGCTGAAGCGGATCGAGTTCGGGATGCGCGCCTCCGGGCTGGACGTCAGCGACACCGCGAGCGGCGGCCTGAGCGCGGTCGGCCCCGACGGGCAGGAGCTGTTCACGTCCTCGGCCGCCCAGATGTGGGACTCGCTCGGTACGGCGTCCGACCCGGTCGACAACCCGGCCGCGCCCACGGCGGAGACGGCGCCCACCACAAAGGCCGCGCCCTCCGCCAAGACCGTGCCCACCACAAAGACCGCGCCCAGCGCCGAGGCCGCCGAGGCCCTCGCCCCCGAAGACGGCCCGGCCCCCGGCGCCACCACCGCCACCACCCCGCTGGACGTCACCGGCACCTCCGTCGCCGTCGTCCCCGACCCCCACCTCCTCGCGGCCAAGGACACCGCCGCGTACCCGCTGTACATCGACCCCGACGTGTCGCTCGCCTCGGGCGCCCCGCAGCGCACGCTCCTGCGCAGCGACGGCTACAGCAGCTACGGCTGGGGCAACGGCACCAACGGCGAGGGCGACGGCCACTGCGGCTCCTGGAACGGCTACTACTGCGGTCCCGGCTACACGCAGCGGCTCTACTTCCAGTTCACCCCCGGCGCCCTCAAGGGCAAGAAGGTCCTGAAGGCGACCTTCCGCGTCACCTCGCCCTGGGCGTTCCAGTGCGACGCGCGCTGGACGGACCTGGAGCGCACGAACAACTTCTCGTCGTCCACGACCTGGTCGTCACGCCCCAAGGAGCTCGACCTGATGGTCGACCGCTCCTTCTCGGCCGGCCGCGGCTCGACCTGCGACCCCAACTCCCCTGACGCGCCGATCGAATTCGCCGACAACCCGGACGAGACGAATGAGAATCTGACGCCCACGGTCGCGGACTTCGCCGCGGGCAAATTCGCCAAGCTCACCCTCGAACTGCGCGCGCACGACGAGTCCGACACCTCCGCGTGGAAGCGGTTCAAGAACAACGCGGCGCTGTCCGTCAACTACGTGGCCAACCCCGCGCTCCCGACGAAGATCGGTCTGGTCACGGGCAGCGGCGTGGTGTGCTCGACCAAGAGCGCCGACCCGTCGGTGATCTCCGACCCGACGCCCGCGCTGTCGTCGGTGCCGCAGACGGCGGCGGGCGGCGAGTCGGGCGCGCGGCTGCGTTCGGTCTTCAGCATGGACAAGTACACGGCGTCCAGCGCCACATGGTCGAGCGCGTTCAGCGACATCGTGCGGCCCGCGACCGGATTCGTCGGCGACAACGTCTCACCCGGCGTCGCCACCGCACCGACCCTGACCGACGGCACGCTGTACCGGTACCGCACATGGACCCGTTCGTACTACGACAACCAGAGCAGCTATCTGGCGGGACCGTCCAACGGCTCGACCACCGGCTGGTGTTACTTCAAGGTCGACTCCACCGCCCCCAAGGCGCCGACGGTCACCTTCGCGCGAACCTACAGCGAGTGCCTGCCCAACACCTGTGTTCCGGCGGGCGGTCCCGGCGTGGAGGGCAAGGTCGTCTTCGGGCCCGCGTCCGGTGACACCAACACCGCCTACGAGTACAAGCTGTCCTCGTCCGACGCGTGGATCGCGCTCGCGGCCGGGGTCACCAGCGCGACGATCACCCCGCCCGCCTCCGGCACGTACCACCTGGACGTCCGCGCCAAGGACGTCGTCGGGCGGTGGGGAGCGGAGACGGTGAAGGACTTCCTGGTCGCGGCCGGTGCGGGCCCGGTCGGGCAGTGGAGCTTCGACGAGAGCGGCGGCCAGGCCGTCGACACCTCGACCACCGTGGCGGCGCAGCAGCACAACGCGACGCTGGCCGGCACCGGCGCGGTCCGCGACGCCAACGGCCGCCGCGGCGACCTGCCGGACGGCAACGGCGGCAGCACCCCGGACAAGGGCCTGCACCTGGACGGGACGTCGGGGTACGCCTCGACGGCGGGGCCCGTACTGGAGACCCGCTCGGCGTACACCGTCTCGGCGTGGGTGAAGCTGGACACCACCACACCCAACGGCATCGTGCTCTCCCAGGACGGGGTGACGTACAGCCCGTTCATCCTCGCCTACGACCACGGCCTGGGCACCTGGTTCTTCGGGGTCAAGCAGCAGGACGCCAACACCGGCACCGCGTACTACGGAGTGGCGGCCAAGTCCCCGCCCAGGACCGGGGTGTGGACCCACCTGCTGGGCAGCTACGACCCGGCGACCTCGCAGAGCGCGCTGTACGTGAACGGCGTGCTCCAGGGCACCGCGACCACCACCGGCTCGTGGTCGGCGACCGGCGCCTTCCAGATCGGGCGGTACAAGTGGGGGACGTACCAGTACAACTTCCCCGGCAGCATCGATGAGGTGAAGGTCTGGCAGCGGACGCTGACCTCGCAGGAAGCCTCCGACGAGGCGCGGCTGCTCGGCACCGACGGCAAGGCCCAGGTCGAACTGACCGCGGCCTGGGACCCGTCGGGCGCCTCCGGCACCACCCTCGCCGACACCGCCTCCGGTTACGGCCGCACCCTGACCACCTCGGGCGGCGCCACCCTCGACGGCGACACCATCGCCCTCGACGGCGCCACCGGTTCGGTCTCCACGCCCGGCTCCGTCGTGGACGACACCGGCTCCTTCACGGTCACCACCCGCACCCAGCTCGACGCGGCGGCCCTGGTCACCCACCCCGTCGGCTACACCGAACAGATCGCGGGGCAGCGCTCGGCCGACGGCTCCTCGTGGGGCGTGTGGTTCAAGTACACCGGCACCACCACCACACTGGACGACGACGGCAACGTCATCACCGTCCCCCAGGGCCAGTGGCTCTTCGGCCGGGTCGCCACCGACGGCACCTTCACCGGCGCCGTCTCGCCCAACGACGACCCCAGCGGCGGCAGCGCCGACGGCACCGTCCAGGTCACCGGCGTCCTCGACGCCCAGTCCGGCACGGTCAGCCTCTACCTCGGCGACAACCTCCAGGACACCCAGCCCTTCACCGCCGTCCAGGGAGCGGGCGACTTCACCGGCGGCCGCGCCTACGTCGGCGCGACCTGGGGGCACTACCTGGCGGGCCAGATCGAGGACATCCGCGTCTGGTCGGGCGCGATGACCGACTCCGACCAGATCACGTCGGTCATCGACGGCTGACCCCGGTCGGACGGCGGCCCCGGCCGGTCAGCGCGCCGACACGGCGTGACCGGCCGGGGTCGCGTCCTCCTCCACCGGGAGGGCGGCCGTCAGGCGGAAGCCGCCGTCGGCGGCCGGGCCCGAGGTGAGGGAGCCGCCGGCGGCGGCGAGGCGTTCGGTCAGGCCGCGCAGGCCGGTACCGGTGCGGGTCCTGGTGTCGCCGTCCTGACCGGACGGCGGCGGACAGGACCCGCGGCCGTTGTCGCTGATGGTCAGATGGGCCCGGCCGCGCCCGGTGGCGAGTTCGATACGGGTCAGCGTCGCGCCGCTGTGCCGGACGACGTTGGTGACGCCCTCGCGGACGACCCAGCCGAGCAGCGCCTCGGTCTGCGGGGGCAGGGGCGGGCCCGACTCCTGGACCACGACCTCGATGTCGGAGGCGGTCAGGACGGACCGGGCCCGGTCGAGTTCGGTGGACAGGCTGCCCTCGCGGTAGCCGGTGACGGCCTCGCGGATCTCGGTGAGCGCCTGGCGGCCGACCGCCTCGATGTCGGCGACCTGGGCGAGCGCCGCGTCGATGTCGCGCGGCGCGATCCGGCGCGCGGCCTCGGACTTCACCACGACCACCGACAGGGTGTGCCCGAGCAGGTCGTGCAGGTCGCGTGAGAACCGCATCCGCTCCTGGGCGACCGCGCTGCGCGCCAGCTCCTGCCGGGTCTCCCTGAGCTGGGCGACGGCGTAGGAGAGCGTGATGATCACCGAGACGACCAGGCCGGACAGGAAGGTGCCGTACGCCAGGCCCGCCGTGCCCCAGAAGCCCTGGCCGTGCGTGCTCGCGGTGACTCCGGCGGTCGCGCTCAGCGGCGTCAGCATCAGGCCGAGGCCGCGGCGGGTGGAGGCCACGGCCCCGACGCTCAGCGAGACCAGCGTGTACAGCAGCAGGAAATTCCCGCCGTAGGCGATGGCCAGCGTGGCCGTACAGACGGCCAGCGCACCCAGCAGACGGTACGGGACCGGCCCCCCGCGCCACCGCTCGTGGAAAGCCGAACGGACCGTGAACACGTACAGGAGGCAGAACAGCGCGAGGCCGCAGCCCGCGAGCCAGGGGGCGGGGACCTGGCCCTGGGCGATGTCGGTGCCGGGGCCGATGACCATCAGCAGCCAGGGGTAGAGCGCGTTGCCGTCGGGAGACTTGATGTGCTCGATCTCGCGGGCGAAGTCGTGCGGTGTGCCGCGCCGCCACCAGGCCCTGCCGCACGGCTTGTCCGTGCTCTCGACCGGGTGGTCCGCCCCGCCGGCCGGGCGGTCGGTCACGCCGTCGGCCATGCCGTTGTTCGCCGTCATGGCGGTCACCGTCCCCGTTCGGTACGCGCTGTACGTGTCCCGGCGGGAGGTCGCCTGCCGCGTCGTCGTCATGCGGTCCGCGCACCCCGCCGGTAGGAGAGGACGGCGTAACCGGCGAAGACGACCAGCCATCCGCCGAGCACGGCCACCGTACCCGCGCCGGGCGCGTGCCGGTCAAGCACGCTCCAGCCGAGCTGGCCGAAGCGCTGGGCGGGCGTCCACTGGGAGATCCGGGCGAGCCAGCGCGGGAAGGCGTCGACCGGAATCCACAGGCCGCCGACGATCGACAGGCCCATCATGCAGGCCATGCTCGTGACGCCGGTGGTCTGCGCGGTCAGCCCGTAGCCGTTGCCGAGGCCGAGCAGGGTGAAGGGGATCGTGCCCACCCACAGCAGCAGGGCGGTGGCGACCCACTGCCACGCGGCCAGGTGCACGCCGTTCACCAGCGCCCCGGCCAGCAGGACGGCGCAGATCGCGGGCAGGACGGTCACCCCGGCGGTCAGCGCCCGGCCGACCACCACACGGAACGGGCTGAGCGGCGTGACGCGGAGCTGCCGCAGCCAGCCCAGACCCTTGTCCTCGGCGACGCCGGTCCCGATGCCCATCGACGCGCCGAGCGCGCCGTACGCCGCCATGCCGACCATGTAGTACCGCGCGTAGTCGATCTTGTCCTGGCCGTCGCCGCCGACCCCGAGGTTGGTGAAGAGCAGGTACATCAGCACGGGCATGGCGAAGCCCATGACGATGAAGCCGGGGTCGCGCAGGGCGCGCCGGACTTCGAGCTTCACGTACTCGGTCATCGGACGGCTTCCTTCTGGAGGGGGTGGGCGGGGGTGGAGTGCGGCGCCGGGGATTCGGCGGCCGGGGTCCCGGTCGCCGGGTGAGGTGCGGTCAGGGTCAGGAAGGCGTCCTCCAGGCTGGCCGGGACGACCTCCAGACGGCGGACGCGGTCGCTCGCCGCGAGGGCGACGACGGTGGCGTCGGAGTCGGAGGTACGCAGCAGGGCCCGGTCGCCGCGGATCTCGACGGCGGTCACACCGGGCAGCGTGCGCAGGCCCGCGGAGCCGGACCCGGCGAGGTCGAACGAGACGAGCGTGCCGCCGACGGCCTGCTTGATCTGCTCGCCGGTGCCGTCGGCGACGGTACGGCCCTGGTCGATCACCAGGATGCGGTCGGCGTGCTCGTCGGCCTCCTCCAGGTAGTGCGTGGAGAACAGCACGGTGTTGCCGCGCGCCGCGTAACCGCGCATCGACCGCCAGAACACCCGCCGCGCCTCCACGTCGAGGGCGGCCGTCGGCTCGTCCAGCACGATCAGCTCGGGGTTGCCCGCGACGGCCAGAGCGAAGCGGAGCCGTTGCGTCTGGCCGCCGGACAGCTTGTCCACGCGGCGGGCCGCCAGCTCCGTGATCCCGGCCAGCGACAGCGCCTCGGCGACGGGCATCGGCCGCGGATACGTGGCCGCCACGAACGTCACCAGCTCCTTGACGGTGGCGCGCGGGATCGGCCGCCCGTCCTGGAGCATCGCGCCGACCCGCCCGGCCCTGACCGCCTCCTGCGGCGGGCCGCCGAACAGCCGCACCTCGCCCGCGTCCGGCCGGTCCAGGCCGAGCAGCAGGCTGATGGTGGTCGACTTCCCGGCTCCGTTACGGCCGAGCAGTGCCATCGTGCCGCCGCGCGCGATCTCCAGGTCGATCCCGGCCACGGCCCTGACCGGTCCGAAGCTCTTGTGGACGGCGGTGAAGCGGACGGCGGGCGAGGTGTCGGGCCGGGCGCCGGACGAGGTGTCGGACGAGGTGTCGGGCGGGGTGCCGGGCCGGGGCGTGGACGGGGTTTTCTCCATGGCCACGACGCTACGGAGGGGGGAGGGGCGGCGGGCAGAGGGGAATGTCCGCAGGGGGGCAGGACAAATGTCACGGGTGCGGTGCCCCGGCGGGCGGGGCGGCCGGGAATCCGCCGCGTCGGCGGGCGGGAAGGGCCGGGAATCCCTCCAGCTGACGATGTGTCAGCTCTTCTCACTTCCTGGGCTTTGCGTTATACAGGGGCCATCTCTAGAACACGTTCTAGCCAGCGCCCCGGAAGTACCCGTCACCGGAAGTAGCCGCCACCGGAAGTGCCCCGGAGGGACCATGCCTATCGACGTCGCCAAGGCCCTCGCGGCCGAGCCGCGCCGCACCGAAATCGCCTGGAACCACAAGGACGTTCTCCTCTACCACCTGGGGATCGGCGCCGGGCGCCCGGCCACCGACGCGGACGAACTGCGCTACACGCTGGAGAGCCGGCTGCACGTCCTGCCGAGCTTCGCCACCGTCGCGGGCGGCGGGCCCGGCTCGGTGGACGGCTCGATCGGCCCCGGCATCGACGTGGACCTCGCCGCCGTCCTGCACGGCGGCCAACGCCTCGTACTCCACCGGCCGTTGCCGGTGAGCGGCCATGCCGTACGGACCGGATCGGTCGCCGCCGTCTACGACAAGGGCAAGGCCGCCGTCATCGTGCTGCGCTCCGAAGTGGCCGACGACGAAGGCCCGTTGTGGTCCTCCGACAACGAGATCTTCGTCCGCGGCGAAGGCGGCTTCGGCGGCGAACGCGGTCCCTCCCGCCGTCCGGAACCGCCAACCCGCGCGCCCGACAAGGCCGTTGACGTACCCGTCCGCGAGGACCAGGCGCTGCTCTACCGGCTGTCGGGCGACTGGAACCCGCTGCACGCCGACCCCGAATTCGCCGCCACCGCCGGATTCGACCGCCCGATCCTGCACGGACTGTGCTCGTACGGCGCCACGCTCAAGGCCGTCACCGACACGCTGCTCGGCGGCGACGTCGCCCGGATCCGTTCGTACGCGACACGCTTCGCGGGCGTCGTCTACCCCGGCGAGACGCTGCGGGTACGGATGTGGGCGGACGGGGACGGCGGCGGCGCGGGCTCCGGCCGGATCGTGGCCGCGGTGTCGGCCGTGGAGCGGGACGAGGCGCCGGTCCTGGCGGACACCGTCATCGAGCACACCTGAGCCCGTGGGGCACACCGGGCCGCGCGCCCGGCGGCTCTCGGCTCAGCAGCTTTCGGCCCGGTCGTCGGCCGGGCCTCCGTAGCGACCACCGTCTTCGCACCATCCGAGGGGAGCCGTACCGTGCGCGCAGCCATCCAGCAGGAGACCGGCCAGGACAAGCTCGAAGTCGTCGACGACATCGAGACCGCGGGCTTCGGGCCCGGCAAGGTACGTATCCGCGTCAAGGCCACCGGACTGTGCCACTCCGACCTGTCCGCGATGAGCGGCGTCCTGCCGCAGCCCGCGCCCTTCGTGCCGGGCCACGAGGGCGCGGGCGAGGTCGCCGAGGTCGGCGAGGGCGTCACGTCCGTCACGGCGGGCGACCGCGTCCTGGTCTGCTGGCTGCCCGCGTGCGGCGAGTGCGCGTCCTGCAAGCGCGGCCAGACCGAGCTGTGCATCGCCGGATTCCTCAACGCGGGCACCGCCAACTACCGCCGCCCCGGCGCCGCTTCACCCGACGTCTTCGGTTTCGCCGGGACCGGCACCTTCGCCGAGGAGGTCGTGGTCGACGCCAGGTGCGCGGTGCCGATCCCCGACGACGTGCCGTACGAGATCGCCGCGCTGATCGGCTGCGGGGTCACCACCGGTATCGGCGCCGCCCTCAACACCGCCCAGGTGGAGGCGGGTTCGTCGGTCGCCGTGATCGGCTGCGGCGGCGTCGGGATCAGCGTCATCCAGGGCGCGCGGGCCTCGGGCGCCGCCGAGATCGTCGCCGTCGACCCGGTCGAGTCCCGCCGCGAGGCCGCCGTCCGCTTCGGCGCCACCGAGTCCGTCGACCCCGACGGCCTCGCCGATGCCAAGAACCGGCTCACCGCGGGCGAGGGCTTCGACTACGTCTTCGAGGTGGTCGGCAAGTCCGCGACGGCGCGCGCCGCGTACGACGCCACCCGGCGTGGCGGCACCCTGTGCATCGTCGGCGCGGGCGCCATGGACGACAACCTCCAGATCAACATGTTCGAGCTGTTCTTCGACGAGAAGCGCATCCTGCCGTCCCTCTACGGCGGCGGTGACGTCCTGCGCTCCTACGACCGCGTCATCCGGCTCTGGCGCGCCGGGCGCATCGACCTCGAAGGGCTGATCACGCACCGCGTGCGCCTGGAGGACATCAACGAGGCGATCGACCAGATGCGGACGGGCGTCGCGCTGCGTACGAGCATCACGATCTGATGGGGGATCAGCCAATGCCGAACGGTGAACTCCCGCTCGCCGGGCGGACCGCCGTCGTCACCGGGGCCGGGCGCGGACTCGGGCGCGCCGAAGCGCTCGAACTCGCCCGGCTCGGGGCGCACGTCGTCGTCAACGACTTCGGCCAGCCCGGCCGTGACGGCTCCGGCGCCTCCTCCGCCACCCCGGCGCAGGAGGTCGTCGCCGAGATCGCCGCCGCCGGCGGCAGCGCCGTCGCCCATCACGGCGATGTCGCCGACCACGAACAGGCGTCGGAACTCGTCCAGTTGGCCGTCGAGCACAACGGGCAGCTCGACATCCTCGTCAACAACGCCGGGATTCTCCGCGACCGCATGGTCTTCTCCATGACCGAGGACGAGTGGGACTCCGTCATCCGGGTGCACCTCAAAGGCCACTTCAACACCATTCGGTTCGCCGCCGCGCATTGGCGCTCGCGCGCCAAGTCCTCCGGGGCTCCGGTCTTCGGGCGCATCGTCAACACCGCGTCCGAGGCGTTTCTCGCCGGGTCGGCCGGACAGCCGAATTACGCCGCCGCCAAGGGGGGCATCGTCGGGCTCACGACGTCCACGGCGGAGGCGCTTCGGCGGTACGGGGTCACCGCCAACGCCATTTGTCCGCGGGCGCGGACGCGGATGACTCTTGATGTGTTCGGCTCTGCCGAGCCCGGGGGGCTCGATCCGCTGGCTCCCGAGCATGTCGCTCCGCTGGTCGGGTACCTTGCCGGGCCCGCTGCCGCGGGGGTGTCCGGGCAGGTCTTCGTTGTGCACGGGGGGATGGTGGCCGTTCTGCAACGGCCGGTGGTGGCGGCGCGGTTCGAGACGGCGAAGTCGGTGTTTTCGTATGGGGAGCTTGATGGGGTGTTGACGCCGTATTTCGAAGGGGGGGAGCGGGGGTCTTTCGCTGCCGTTGAGGTGTTGGGGCTGCGCCGCTCGTAGCTTTTCTTTGCCCACCCGCCCGCCCACCCGTGCGGGTGTTTTCTTCGTCTGCGGGTGCCGGTTGTGCCTGGTCGGTGCCGGTCCGGGGTACCTCCTCGAAATCCGTCTCACCTGGTCCTGGGGATTCGGTGCCGTTCCTGTTGACGTATTTCTGCGGGGGCACCCCGGCCCGTCCCCTCCGGGTACGTCGGCGTCCGCCTGTCCGGTGGGGGTTGCGGAGGGGGGTGGGTGGGCTGGGGTGCGGGGGCGGCCGACGGTCCGCTGCGGTGCCAGGGCGGGGGTGGGTGGGCTGGTGTACGTCGGCGTCCGGCCGCCGGTGGGGTGGGTGGGGGGTCGGCTCGGGTGCGTCGGCGTTCGACGGGCCGCTGTGGTGCTGGTTGCTGCCGGTTGCTACCGGTAGGGGGCTGGGGGTCAGGCGGGGGAATCGGTGGGGGGGTCTTCGAGGGTGTGGGAGTTGGTGAGGGTGAGGGCGCCGCCGGCGGCGATGAGGCCGACGAGGAGGGAGAGGAGGGCGTAGGTGACGCGTTCGCCGTGGAAGAAGGAGGCGACGAGGTCGCTGCTCCAGGTGCCGGGCGGGAGTTGGGTGGTGACGAGGGCGGCGATGAGGGTGCCGACCATGGCGGTGCCGACGCTGGAGCCGACTTCTTGGGCGGTGTCGTTGAGGGCGGCGCCGATGGAGGTGCGGTTGCTGGGCATGGCGTCGACGAGGGCGACGGCGCAGATCGTCATGACGGTGCGCAGTCCGATGGTCATGATCACCATGCAGACGGCGATGGCGGCGTAGCCGTGGTCGACGCCCCAGGAGAGACCGGCGAGGGCGCCGGCCAGGCAGGCAGCGCCGACGAGGCAGGCGATGCGGTGGCCGAACCGGCGGGCGAGCCATTCGGACAAGGGGGTCGCGGCGAGCATGGTCACGATGATCGGCAGGTTGGCGAGTCCGGCGCGTACCGGGCTCCAGCCGTAGGCGTACTGGAAGTGGAGGATCAGCCCGAACATCACGCTGGCCATCGCGATGGACGTGCCGATCTGGGCGATGGCGGCGCCGCGGACGGTGCCGTTGGAGAAGAGGCTGAGGTCCAGCATGGGCGCCGGGGTGCCGCGCTCGTGGCGGACGAAGGCGATCGCGGCCACGACGGCGCCCGCGATCGACGCGAGAGTGATCGCGGAGAGCCAGCCGTGCTCGACGCCGCTGGTCAGGGAGTAGCAGGCGAGCCCGATGGCGGCGACGCTCAGGACGGCGCCCGGCAGGTCGAGCTTGTCGTGGGTCAGGTCCTCCGGCCGGTCGGCCGGGACGCCGAGCC
The DNA here is from genome assembly GCF_055559175.1 of Streptomyces sp. NPDC024632. Lineage (NCBI taxonomy): Bacteria > Bacillati > Actinomycetota > Actinomycetes > Kitasatosporales > Streptomycetaceae > Streptomyces > Streptomyces sp. NPDC024632. The sequence goes on along the minus strand of NZ_JBVHLD010000003.1, from coordinate 103,161 downwards.
GGACGCCGACGCACGCGATGACGGCGATGGGGGCGTTGACGACCAGCAGCCATTCCCAGCGCACATGCGCCAGCGCGGTGCCGCCGAGCAGCGGTCCGAGGACGAAGCCGGACATGCCCACGACGATCATCACCGTCATCGCGCGCATGCGCAGGGCCTTGTCGTCGAACAGCCGGAAGACCAGTGAGTTCGTGATCGGCGCCATCGCCGCGGCGGCGACGCCGAGCGCGGCCCGCAGGGCGATGAGTTGGCCCGCCGTGGTGACGAGGACGACGCACAGGCTCAGCGAGCCGAACACGGCGAGTCCGACCAGCAGCACCCGGCGGCGCCCGAGCCGGTCGGCCATCGACCCCGCCGTGAGCAGCAGGCCGCCGAAGGTCAACGAGTACGCCCCGGTGACCCACTGAAGCGCGGTCGTCCCGCTGCCGAGGTCGCGGCCGATCGTCGGCAGCGCGATCGACAGCAGCGTGTTGTCGACCATTTCGACGAAGAAGGCCAGGCAGAGGGCGGCCAGCGGAATCCACGCCGCGCTCAGGGACGGGTAGGTATGTGACGTTTTCTCAAGCGTGGGAGTGGTCATGGCAGTCCTCCAATCGAACGTCATTCGGTTATCGAACAACGTACGATCCGCTACGATAGAACAACGTTCGATACGACGCAAGATCGCGATGGGGATGTGAGCCATGGCACGCCTGCAAGACCGCTCGACCCAGGGACGCCGACGGGCTTCTCACTCGATGGAGTCCGTCCTCACGGAGGCCGTGGCCCTCCTGGACGAGGCCGGGGCGCCCGGCCTGACCTTCCGCGCCCTCGCGCAGCGCCTCGGCGGCGGCGTCGCCAGCATCTACTGGTACGTCGAGAGCAAGGACGAACTACTCGACCGGGCCACCGACCACGCGATGGGCGCGATCCTCGCCGACGTCGAGGCCCTTCCGCGGAGCGACGACCCGATCGACGACCTTCGCGCCATGGCCCTGCGCCTCTTCGACGCGATCGTCCGCCGGCCCTGGCTCGGCGCCTACTTCATGCGCAACACCGACGTGCAGGCCAACTCCCTGCTCGTCTACGAGAAGCTCGGCGAACAGACCCTCCGCCTCGACCTCACGGCCCGGCAGCGCTTCCACGCCGTCTCCGCGATCGTCGGCGTCGTCGTCGGCTCCGCCGTCGACCTCGGCCAGGAACCCCCGCCGGAAGTCCTCAACGGCGCCGTCAACCGCGACGAATTCCTCGGCCGCTTCGCCAAGACCTGGCGCGAACTCGACCCCGCCGACTTCCCCTTCGTCCACGAAATCGTCGACGAATTCGACGGCCACGACGACATCGACCAATTCCGCGCCGCCCTAGACCTCACCCTGACCGGCCTCCGCCTCCAAGCCAAAGCCAAAGCCTGAGTCGGCGACCTGAGTCGGCCCCGACCCCGAGCATCGAGGACGGCTCCCATAAGCCTGCGGCCCCCCACCCCCGGCCGCCGACGCACCCGAGCCCCCCTCCCGCCTACGCGGGCGGGTCGACGGCGGACAGGCGGAGCGGAGCCCACCCCCCTCCCGGCACCCCCACCGGACAGCAGGCCGCCGACGTACCGGAGCCCACCCACCCCCGTCCCGGCAGCACAGCGGACCGCCAGACGCCCCCGTACCGGAGCCCACCCACCCCCGCCCCGGCACCACAGTGGACCGTCGGCCGCCCCCGCACCTCAGCCCACCCACCCCCCTCCGCAACCCCCACCGGCAGGCGGACGCCGACGTACCGGAAGGGGACGGGCCGGGGTGCCCCCGCAGAAATACGTCAACAGGAACGGCACCGAATCCCCAGGACCAGGTGAGACGGATTTCGAGGAGGTACCCCGGACCGGCACCGACCAGGCACAAGCGGCACCCGCAGACGAAGAAAACACCCGCACGGGTGGGCGGGCGGGAAAGAAAAACCCGCTAATCGTCCGAAGGACGCCGATGCTTCCCCTGAGGCTGAGCCTCCCCCTCCTCAGAGGAAGAAGCAGGCCCCCGGTGGCGCCCCGAGCTGTCCCCGGACCCCCCGTGGTCGTGAGAGGAACGCGCGTCGGACGACATCTTCTTGAATCTCCCCGAAATCCCCGTGGAACAACGAACCGGCCTACGCCGAAAGCGCGCGAACAAACTCGACCCGGACTGCGGCGAAGCCGCCCCGCGGTGGTCACGCGGAGTGCCCGGATGCGCGGCTTCGGGTGAGTCTACTGGCGGGGCCGACGTCACGGTCATGGGGGTCACCCCGCCTTGGCGGCAGCCAGCGGCGCCTGCTGAAGCGGCAGCACCCGCCAGGGCAGCCGCGTCGGCGCGGGCAGAGCCGCACCGGAAGAGCCGAGGTCGGCGGAAGAGCCGCGGGCACCGGAAGAGCCGAGGCCGGCGGAAGAACCAGGCCCGGGCAGAGCGGCGGGCACCGCACCCCGCCCACGCCGGGACCCCGAAGCCCCGGCCGCAGGCCGCACCCGTGGCGCCTCGTACGGCGCCACCCCGCAAGGCCACTCCGGCACCGAACACGGCAGCCGCAGCAAGTCGTCGGCCCCCCAGTACCCCGTCGCCCCCAGCCACCCCGGAGGGGACGCCCGCCAGTGCAGCCGCCGCTCACCCGGCCGCCACAGCGCCAGTGACTCCGCCCCGCCCGGCGCCTCCGCGCGGAGCGCGACCACCGCCGCCTCGGGCATCAGGATCTGCCCCGGTTGCGCGGCGACCGGCGTGAGCAGGATGCCCGGCACCTGGAGCGCGTCGGGGAAACGTACCGGCCGACGGCTGCCGAGGACGCCCCAGCCGAGCCGCGCCTCCCCGGTGGCGTCGCTGCGCAGGAGCAGCAGCCCGCTGTCGGGTTCCGCGAGGACGAGCCGGTCGTCGCTGTCCTCGGTGATCTGGAGGAGCGGGCTGGCCTCGCCGAGTCGCAGGTCGACGGCGACGGCCTTGGTGCGGCCGGCGAGCGTACGGTCGACGGCGAGCAGCCGCCCCGTACGGTCGAGCCAGACGCCGCCGGTGCAGCGGCCGGGCACGCGCATGACGGCGACGGGCCCGTCCTTCCCGGCGCCGTACACCTGCCAGACGGTCGTGACCCCGTCCCCCTCAGCAGAGTCCCCCTCGCCGGAACCCCCATCGGCGGAGCCCCCCTCGCCAGAGCCCCCACCAGCGGAGCCCCTCTCGCCGGAACCCCCCTCGTACACGAGCGCGAAAGCCGCCCCGCCCAAGGGACACGGGGGAAGAAGCGTTACTGCATCCCCGCCGAGCGACCCGATCGGCACCTCCCCGGTACCTGCCCCCGCCGGATACAGCAGCGCCAGGTCGTGGCGGTCGGCGACCCGCCGCCGGATCAGGACGCGGCCGTCGGGCAGCGGTACGACCTGCGTCCCGGCCTCCTCCGGCTGGGCGCCGGGCAGCGGCACCGCGTACGGCTCGGGCCCGAGCGTCCACCGCTCGGGGAACCAGCCGCTGACGCCGCCCCCGCCGTACTCGTCCACGTCCCCGTCCCCCTCCGGCGCGGGTACGCGAGCCTCGGCGAGGCAGGCCGCGTACGACCCGTCCGCGGCGATCGTGAAGCCCGACCGGCGCAGTACGCGGACGGCCGGGGGGATCTCCATGGCACGGGCACTGGCATCTGTACTGGCGCTCATATGACTCACCCACCTCCGGCACAGGACCGTAGTTTTCATTTTTCCGGACGATCAACGCGACTCGGTGCGGTTCACACGTAAGAGTGCGGGTTTTCCCGTTCTGCTCCGCGTGGAGGGGCAGATGTGCTCCGCCCGGCGAGCGGTCGCGCTCCCCGCGGACATCGGATGCGCCCCGCGCGCCCTTGACTCACGGGTGCCGAATGGGTGCCGAACGGGTGCCGCACGGGCTACGAACGACCCCGCGCACCCGTTGTGGCACCCCCCGCCGCCCGCGGTCACGGCGTACGGCATCCGGCGGACACGGGCGGCCAGGTAACCTTCCTACCGTGCCCACACTGTCCGACGTCATCGCCGCGCTTGACGCCCTCTGGCCCCCGGAGCTGGCCGAGGCGTGGGACGCCGTCGGCCTGGTCTGCGGCGAGCCCGAGGCCGAGGTCGGACGCGTGCTGTTCGCCGTCGACCCGGTGCGGGAAGTCGTCGACGAGGCGGTACGGATCGGCGCGGACCTGCTGGTCACGCACCACCCGCTCTATCTGCGCGGTACGACGACGGTGGCGCCGACCGGCCCGGCCGGTTTCAAGGGCCGCGCCGTCCACGACCTGATCAGGAACGGGGTCGCGCTGCACGTCGCGCACACCAACGCCGACCGCGCCGACCCCGGCGTCTCGGACGCCCTGGCCGCCGCGCTCGGCCTGCGGATCACCGGCCCGCTCGTACCCGACCCCACCGACCCCGCGGGCCGCCGCGGCCTCGGCCGGATCGGCGAGACCGCCGCACCGCTGACGCTGACCGAATTCGCGCAGCGGGCGGCGCGAGGGCTGCCGCGTACCGCCACCGGGCTGCGGATCGCCGGCGACCCGCAGGCCACGGTCCGTACCGTCGCGGTCTGCGGCGGCTCGGGCGACAGCCTCTTCGCCGAGGTCCGCGCGGCGGGCGTCGACGCGTACGTCACCGCCGACCTGCGCCATCACCCGGTCTCCGAGGCGCGCGAGTCCGGCCCGCCCGCGTTGGTCGACGCCGCGCACTGGGCCACCGAGTGGCCGTGGTGCGAGCAGGCCGCCGCTCAGCTCGACGAGATCTCCGACCGGCACGGCTGGGCGCTGCGCACCCATGTCTCGTACGCGGTCACCGACCCGTGGACAGCGCACGCTGTCGCCCCGGAGCGCTCGGACACCCCGGAATTCCGGGGCGGCCGGGAACTCCCGCAATCCACTTCCCGCCCTTCCAGCCGCACAGGAGCCCCCCGCTGAACGCCGAGCCCGCCGACCAGATCCGACTTCTCGAAGTCCAGGCCCTCGATTCGCGTATCGCGCAACTCGACCACAAGCGCAAGACCCTGCCCGAGCACGCCGAGCTGGAGCGGCTCGGCGCCGACCTCGCGCAGCTCCGTGACCTGCTGGTCGCCGCGCAGACCGAGGAGAGCGACACCGCGCGCGAGCAGACCAAGGCCGAGCAGGACGTCGACCAGGTACGCCAGCGCTCCGCCCGCGACCAGCAGCGTCTGGACTCCGGCGCGGTCACCTCGCCGAAGGACCTGGAGAACCTCCAGCGCGAGATCACCTCGCTCGCCAAGCGGCAGGGCGACCTGGAGGACGTCGTGCTCGACGTCATGGAGCGCCGCGAGGGCGCCCAGGAGCGCGCCACGGAACTGGCCGCGCGCGTCGAGTCCGTCCAGGCCAAGGTCGCCGAGGCCGAGGCCCGCAAGTCCGCCGCCATCGAAAGCATCGACGCGGAGGGCTTCACGGCGGCCAAGGAGCGCGAGGTCATCGCCGGGACCGTGCCCGACGACCTGATCAAGCTGTACGACAAGCTCCGCGGGCAGCAGGGCGGCGTCGGCGCGGCGCGGCTCTACCAGAAGCGCTGCGAGGGCTGCCGCCTCGAACTCAACATCACCGAGCTGAACGAGGTCAGGGCCGCGCCCGCCAACACCGTCGTACGGTGCGAGAACTGCCGCCGGATTTTGGTGCGTACGGCCGAGTCCGGCCTGTAGTGGCGTTGGTTCACGAGGGTGCGGCGCCCGACATGGCGGCGCCCACCACCTTCGTCCTGCTGCGGCACGGCGAGACCGCGCTGACGGGGGAGAAGCGGTTCTCCGGGAGCGGCGGAAGCGATCCGTCGCTGTCGGCCGCCGGGCGGCGCCAGGCCGAACGGGCCGCGGCGGCGCTGGCCGTACGCGCCGAAGGGCCGGTGCGCGCCGAGGGGCGACTGAGTGAAGGCCACGGCATCGAGGCCGTCGTCAGCTCGCCGCTCGCCCGCTGCCGGGAGACCGCCCGGATCGCCGCCGACCGCCTCGGCCTGGACGTCCACCTCGAAGAGGGCCTGCGCGAAACGGACTTCGGGGCCTGGGACGGCCTCACCTTCGCCGAGGTACGGGACCGGCAGCCCGCCGAACTCACCGCCTGGCTCGGCTCACCCGATGTCCCGCCGCCCGGCGGCGAGAGCTTCACCGACGTCGCCGCCCGCGTCGCCGCGGCCCGCGACGCGCTGCTGACCTCCCACCGCGGCCGTACCGTACTGCTCGTCAGCCACGTCACCCCGATCAAGACGCTCGCGCGCCTCGCCCTGGACGCGCCGCCCGAAGCGCTCTTCCGCATGAACCTCGCCCCGGCGTCGCTCTCGGAGGTGGCGTACTACGCGGACGGCAACGCGTCGCTGCGGTCGCTGAACGAGACGGCCCACCTGCGGTGAACGGGCCTTTCCCGTACGGGCTTTCTCCGTGCGGGCCTTCCCCGTACGGGCTTTCTCCGTACGGCTGTTGAGGGCGTCAGCCCCGCAGCGCCGCCGCCTCGCGCGCCAGGCTCTCCACGAGATCCCACCGCCGGGACCGCACCGCGTCGCCCGGCACCATCCACGTACCGCCGACGCACCCCACGTTCGGCAGCGCCAGGTACTCGGGCGCGCGGGCCGCGTCGATGCCGCCCGTCGGACAGAAGCGGGCCCGGGGGAGCGGTGAGGCCAGGGAGCGGAGGTACGCGACGCCGCCCGCCGCCTCGGCGGGGAAGAACTTCATGTCGGTGACGCCGCGTTCGAGCAGCCCGAGCGCTTCCGAGGCGGTCGAGACGCCCGGCAGGAACGGCACGCCCGCGCCGCGCATCGCGTCGAGGAGGCGGTCCGTCCAGCCGGGGCTGACCAGGAAACAGGCCCCCGCGCCCACGGCCGCGTCCGTCAGCTCGGGCGTCAGCACCGTGCCCGCGCCGACCACCGCGCCGGGGACGCCGTCCGCGACGGCCCGGATCGCGTCCAGGGCGGCGGGCGTCCGCAGCGTGATCTCGATCGCGGGCAGCCCGCCCGCCACCAGCGCCCGCGCCAGCGGTACGGCGTCCGCCGCGTCCTCCAGGACGACCACAGGGATGACGGGGGCGAGGTCGAGCACGGAAGTCATGCCCGTCATCCTGCCTGGCGGGCGCCAGCGTGCGCAACGGCCGTTGCGCAGGGTGCAACGAGGGTCTTGCTCCGTACCGTCGCGCCGCGCGCCTCAGTGGATCTCGCGCACCAGGACGTCGAGCCGTCCCGTACCCGGCTGCTCCTCCACCGTGAAACCCAGCTTCCGCAGCGTTCGCGCGAGGCCCTTGGGGTCCTTCGGCCGGGCGCCGGACTCCAGCAGGGCGCGGACCAGACGGCCCTTGGTGGCCTTGTTGAAGTGGCTGACGACCGTCCGCTTCTCGACCCCGCCGACCACCGTCACCTGGAGCACGCGGACCGTCGCCGTACGCCCGGCGACCTCCCCGGCCGGCTTCCAGGCGCCCGCGTACGACGACGAGCGCAGGTCGAGCACCAGGCCGTCGCCCGCCTCGGCCGGCAGGACATCGGCCATCTGCCGCCGCCAGTACGCCGCCAGGCCGCCGACGCCGGGCAGCTTCACGCCCATCGAGCAGCGGTAGGAGGGGATGCGGTCGCCGAGCCGTACCGCGCCCCACAGCCCGGAGAACACCAGCAGCGACTCCTCGGCGCGGCGGCGCGCCGCCCGTCCGAGCGTCGCCAGGCCCAGCGCGTCGTACAGCACTCCGGTGTACAGCTCCGCCGCGGGCATCGCGGGCGCCGTCCGCAGCGCCGCGTTCTTGGCGACCTCGCCGCGCAGGCCGGGGCTGAGCCCCAGCACCTCCGCCGCCTTCTCCTCGTCGCCCGAGCACAGCTCCACCAGCTCGTCGAGGACCGTCGCCCGCGCCTCGTTCAGCCCCGGCAGCGACAGCGAGTCCAGCGCGACCGCGGCCCCCGTCCCTCCGGTGGCCTTCCCCTCGGACGGCGGCAACAGGACGAGCACGGCATCTCCTTCATACGGTTCTTGCGGTTCGTACGGTCCAGGCGGTCGTACGGTGCGCGGGGTCGTACGGCTCGCGCTCGGGCCGCCCGCGCCTGGTCGGGGGGCCCGCACCAGAGTAGGACCTGGGCGGGCCGCCCACGGGACCTGTCCGGCCGCGCCCGGCCGGACTGCCCCGGCGGGCGGCCGTACGCTCGCCGCCGACCCCGCGGTGCTCTTCGCCCCCGCGCAGCCACTACCATGGTCCACACGGCAGACGAGCCGAGCGGACGGCCGCGTGGAGCCCTTTCGGGGGCTTCCCGAGGAACGTCCGGGCTCCACAGGGCAGGGTGGTGGCTAACGGCCACCCGGGGTGACCCGCGGGACAGTGCCACAGAAAACAGACCGCCGGGGATCTCGGTCCCCGGTAAGGGTGAAACGGTGGTGTAAGAGACCACCAGCGTCCAGGGTGACCTGGACGGCTAGGTAAACCCCACCCGGAGCAAGGTCAAGAGGGCGTCGTAGCGATACGGCACCCGCGCGGACGTTCGAGGGCTGCCCGCCCGAGTCCGCGGGTAGACCGCACGAGGCCGGTGGCAACGCCGGCCCTAGATGGATGGCCGTCTCCCGGCCGGCCGCGAGGCCGCCCGGCGACAGAACCCGGCGTACAGCTCGACTCGTCTGCCGCCCCTAGTCCTGACCAGCAAAAAGGCCCTACTGGAGAAGATCCAGTAGGGCCCTGGGGAGAATCTGGGGAGAACAAGAACGGCTTGAGCCTTCTAAGGCACAGCTTCGGCTTCCTCGCCGGGGGCGGACTCCGCCTCACCCGACAGCCACCGGCCAAGAGCCTGGATGGCGCGCCGCCCGGACGGCATGAAGTGCACGTAAGTCCGGAGAGTGAATGCCGGATCGGAGTGCCCGAGCCAGGCGGCCAGTTGAGTGATTGTCTCACCCGCAGCCAGCACCACGCTAGCGAACGTATGCCGCAGCACGTGGAAGCCGTCCTCCCGCGGCATCTCCCACGCGATCCGCTTCCACGCCCGCCCGCTCCTGCCCATCACCATCTCGAAGGCCGGTGCAGGCAGCACCCCGGCGCGGACGAGGGCAGGCTTCCACTGCTTGTCGTCGAACGTCATCCGGTTCAGCGCCCCGCCGTTTTTCCCGGTGGTCCTGGAAGTGGTCACAAGGAGACGTACTGTCCGCTTCGGACGGGACTCCCAGGCGAGGCTCGGCCGGTCCGGGTCCACCCAGGGCAGCGTCACCTCCACCGGCGGGAACCTGTCGGCGTGCGCCTTCACCGCGGCTGCCAGTTCCGGCGGGCACGGTGCGTCCCGCTCCTTGTTGCCCTTCGGCGGCGCGAACGCCAGCTTCCCGCGCACGACGATGATCTGCCGCGTCACGTGGATGACCTCACCCTCGATGTCGCCCGGGGCGAACCCGAACGCCTCGCCCTGCCGGAGTCCGGCTGCAACAGCGAGGTCGATCAGCACCTGGTACCGGTCTGCGACCTCGCGCCGGACGGCGGCTACCGTCTCGTGCTCCCACGCCTTCGCCTTGGACTTGGGCACCGCCGGGGCTTTGAAGTCCGGATCCCGGAACGGGTTGACGGGTATCCGCTTCGCCTTGTGTGCCGCCTGCATGATCGAGGAGAAGTGCCGCCACGCCACCACGAGGGTGCCCACATCGATGTCCTGCTCGGCGCGCGTCTGCCACGCCCGGATCTCGTCGAACCCGATGCGGTTCAGAGGCAGGTGGCCGACGTGCGGAAGGATGTGCTTGAAGACCCGCGACTCCATCGACTGCTTAGTCGTCGGCGGCTTCCGGAGGTGGGGCCACCAGTGAACGCGCACGTACTCGTCCAGGAGCATGGAGCCGTCACGCGGATCGTAGAAGACACCGCGGGTCGTATCCGTAGCCGCAGTCTTCAGCCAGTTCTTCGCCCCGCGCTCACCCTCAAGGTTCTCGAACGAGCGGTCACGCACGCCAGGGATCCCGGCCACCCGCCAGCGCTTCCCCTTGCCGTAGCGGTCCGTCCTCTCCCGCGTCGGCTTCTTCGTCTTAGGGTCGACGGGACCTTTGCGAAACCACCTGTCCTCGATGTACCCCGCCACGGCGGCCTCCCTCGCTCTCAGGCGAGTTCATCGAGATGATGTCGCCTCGCCACAACTGGAACCACTGGCCGCCAGCCAGCATGGCTGCGGTGGCCGAGTTGAGGGCGGCGACACCCTCGGGGACGAAGAGCCCGCGGGCCAGACGGTAGACCACGTCGCCGCGGCGCTCGGCCACCTCGACGGGCATCTCTGGGTCAAGGTCGTCGACTACGTACCGGATGGACAGCATGCGCAACCCCCCAACTTCACTTCTGAGACGCCGGGGCGGCTGGGTCAAGGCTGGCCGACGTCGTGAAGAACTTGTGCGGATGAGGCAACTTACTGCCTCCGCAATGGTCGCACAACGGTCGGATGTAGAGCCATTCGTGACACTTAATCAGATCATCTGCCAGACGGTCACGCGCTACTCGTCGTCCGGTTCCCGCTCCGAAGCCTCGATCATGCGGCGCCACCTGCGGCGGGCGGCAGGATCCATCCCGGCCAGGTGGGCAACGATGATGCGTGTCTCCTCGTCGTAACCCGCGAGTTCCGTGGTGCGGTAGTCCATGTACTGCTCGGCCGCGGCGCGCTGAACGAGTCTGAGGGGTTTTGCAAGGCCGGCGGCGATGGCGCGCAGACGTGCTTCGGTTGGCGGGGTCGTCACGTTGTTAGCTGCGAGCTTCTGGAAGTAGGGCTTCGACAGGGGCTCGGCGGCTTCCTGGGACTGGTCCGCCATCTTCTGGAAGCTCACGCCGGAGTCGTTGACCTCGCGGACGAGGCGGCTCAGGGGGTCGCGGTCCATAGACCTGACGTCCTCCGGTAGGGCGCTGGGGGGCGTGTTGCGGTTGAGGTTGGGGGCTGGGGCCTCCATGCCGCCGTCCTTTCGCGTCTCATCCACACCGACCGTCTCTCATGTGATTCGCCGCGACTCTACAAATAGCAGGTCAGGGCGTACAACCGTTTCGCTGTAAAGACGATTCGTCTACGGGTCGATGGTAGCGATCCGGTGTCGCCAGGGATACAGCAGATCTGGTCGGTCGAATCTGTAGACGCGACGGTTCTAGTGTGATTCGATACTCACATCGAGAGCCGAAACGTTCCGATGGAGAACCGCTTGAGAGTCCGATACGAACTCCGCGACCGAGAGATGCTCCGCAAGCTCATGGAGCACCCCGGGCGGGGGGTCCCGCACAGTACGCGCACCGTCGCTACGGCCGTTGACTGCCATCACTCGCTGATCGGCAGGCTCCTCGACGGCACCCAGGAGACATGTGACATGGAAACCGCACACCGCATCGCGGAGGCCGTTGGTGTCGCTGTGCTGGTCCTTTTCGCGCCCCCTGCGTCTCCCAAGTGAACCAAAGCGGCTACCGATCAGTACCCCCCACGTGAAGGAGAACCCAGTGCCCGTCACCCAGACGCAGAAGCCCCCGCCGGGCTTCGTGTTCATCGAGGACTACGAAGACGAGGACGGAAACGTCACCCCGGGCGTCGCTTCCCGCCTCGGCATCAGCGTCAGCACCTACAAGAAGTGGCGGTTGGCCAAAAAGGGACCGAAGACGTTCCGCCACGGCAAGCGCGTCATGGCCCGAGAGTCCGTGGTCGACGCCTGGCTTGCCGGACTCGGAGAGAGCGACGGGGATGCGGCGGACGAAACCGCCGCGCACGACGCTCGCCCGCCGGAGCCGCGCGTAGGCCGTCAGCGCCGCGCACGCCACGACGACGCGGACGCCAACGCCGCTTAGCCCCCCGGGCCGCCGCCGGTTTCTTCCCGGTCCCCGGCAACGGCCCTCGTGCACCACCCCACCCACAAGCAGATGAAAGAGGCGGCACACGTGTCTCCCATTCTCCCTGACCAGCCGGATGAGCTGGTCTCCACTGATCGTCTGTCTCCGGAGCGGCTGGCTGAGATCAAGAGCCTGCTGAGTACCGGGTCGTCCATCTCGTTCCACTCGGCTCGCGCGAAGGAGTCGATGCTGCTCCTGGTCGCCGAGGTCGAGGCTCTCAACGCGGAGCGCGACAGGACCGAGGCCCAGGTCCGTGAGGCCGTTGCCCAGGATTTCATCCGGCAGTGCAAAGCGTCCGACCGTCTGACCTGGGGTCACGCGGTCGACATTGCCCGCGACGGCCTGTGCTCGTGCAGTGGCGGCATCAAGCCCTGCGACATGGGCGGTGCTCTGTGACGACGCCGGTTGTGTTCGACGTGCAGGGCTCCCACATCCGCTTCGGCCAGACCGAGGACGGCACCCCCTACGCCGTGGCCGCCGACTTCGCGAAGTCCATGGGCTACCGCGACGCCGCCAATGCGTTGCGCATCCTCGACGAGGACGAGAGGGGTACTCAGACCGTGAGTACCCCTGGCGGTCCCCAACAGATGTCCGTCATCTACGAGGACGGCATGTGGGAGCTGATCTTCCGCTGGTTCCCCTCGTTGTCCGCGAACTGGTTCCCGTCCGCTACCCCCACTGGTGGTGTGCGATGACTGCTGACCTGACGTCGACGGCCCGCCTGGATTCTCCGGTGGCTGAGGTGACGACTCTGGTGGACCGTCTGCGGTTGTCGTTGCCGCTGGATGATCCGGACCGTCACGACCTGGACCCGCTGGACGACGCGTTCGCGCACCTCGCGCCCGGCTACCCGGTCTCGGGCGGTGCGGCATGAGCAGCTTCAACGCGACGTTCTTCCTGTCGCCGCACGCCTATGCCCGGGGGAACGGGGCGCCGAATCCGGTGCTCTACGTGTACCCGGACGGTGGCCACACCGGGAGCATCAACCTCCAAATCAGCGACCGCATGTCACTGGACGAGCGCGTGAAGGTCGCCGAGGCGATCCTGAGCGGCGCGCAGCGGTTCCGTGACGAGGTCGTCGCCGACGCCGATCGGCGTCGCACGGCCGAGGAGGAACTGGCTGAGGCCCGCGCGGAGATCGCCCGTCTCAAGGGCGACGCCGAGGACGGTGCGGAGTGAGCGCCCCGCTGAGCCCGGAGCGGCTCGCTGAGATCCGCGCCCTGATCGATGGTGCGCCCGCCGCTACGGACGAGCTGCTCGTGAGCGTGTCCGAGCAGGTCCGTGACCGCCGAGAGCACGACCACAGCAGCACCGCCGACTGGGATTGGTTCTGCCTGAACGCGTCGGGCTGGCTCGGCGACCGGATGCCGGTCGTGCTGTCACGCCTGCTGGACGCGGAGGCCGAGGTCGAGCGGCTTAGGGCGCTGCTGCACGACGTGCAGCGGATCGCCCGTACCCGCATCGCGGAGGCCAAGGGCCGGATCGCCGAGTTGGAGGCGGTGGCGGATGCCGCCGATCCGACGGCCACCATTCGTGCCACGGTCCGCGACTTCGACTTCAGCAACTACGGCCTGGATGACGTCGACCCCCGCAGCGAGTACGCCGAGTGGGTTGGTGACCTCGCTTCCGCTATCGCGGGTGCGATCAGCGCAACCGCCGAGGCGGGTGGTCCCCGGTGACCAGTCTCTTCATGGACCGCGACGGTGAGGTCTGGCGCGGGTACGGCACGGATGCCTCGTCGGGTGAACTGCTGCTGGCGTGCGACGAACCGCGGAACGTGGGCGACCGCGGCACGGGTCCGTCGTTCCCCTGGACGGCCCGCACGGTCGCCATGTGGTTCGGGCCGCTGGCCGAGGTGACGGCGGAGGACGCGGAGCAGGCGCAGTTGGCCGCAGTGGATGCGGCGCTGCACGAGGTGTACGGGCTGGACGATGCCACGTGGACGCCGGTGCAGACCGCCGACTACCTGGCGCGCATCGACGGCGTGCATGCCCGGTTCCGCCCGGCGGGGAGGGCCGCCTGATGGACGTGTTCGAGATTGCCCAGGCCCGGTCCCGGAGATCGGAGGACCCGACGGCGTTCATGTGCGGGTTCTTCCGTGGTCTGCACCCGCCTGGGGATGTGGATACGGCCCGCGAGGTGAGCCGGTTGACGAAGGCGGGGGAGGCTCCGCTCGCTGCCGGGTTCCTGGAGGGGCTGGCTGCGGCGAACGCTGCCGCTGGTCTGCCGACCACGAGCGCGGACCCGTTCTGGCGCCGCAACCTGCTGAGCAAGCGGCGGGTGACGGCATGAGCGCCGATCAGCACGCCGACTACATCATCGCCTGCCTCCGCGAGGCCGGGGCCATGTACCCGGACGACGCGGTCGGGTTCCTCGCCGAGCACGACGCGCACCGCCGCGCCGAGGTGCTGCGGGAGGCTGGTGGCGTCGCCGACGAACTCATCACACGCCTCGACCGGACTGGTGACGACGACGCCTTCACGAAGGCCGACGCCTACCGGGCGTACAGCGACCGCCTCCACGAGATCGCCGACACCGGCGCACCCGCCCCCTCCACCGGGCAGGACGACACCAGCACGGCCCCGGACTTCTTCCAGCCCGACCACACGTACACCTGCGCCGGGTGGACCTTCCGCTGTGACGCGGTGACCACGCACCCGGAGACGGGTGCCCGCACGGCACTCGGCTGGACGTCCGTGCGTGACAGCGGCTGGACGACGCACAGCCACGACGAAGCCCATTGGACTGACGGCGACTGGACCGACACCACCACCCCCTCCACGACGCCCGAGGAGGGCTACCACTCATGACCGTTACCCGTACTTCCGCTGAGATCTTTGCTCGCGCCCAGGCCGCCGACGACATGTTCGGCTGGGCGCAGGAAGTTCTCCTGAACTACTGCGACTACGAGACAGTGCTGCCACTCCTCAATGACGGAGTGACCGCCGAGGAATGGGCGAAGGTCGCCAGCGACCCGGCGAAGGTCGGTGAGGCGGCCCGCAAGTACCACCTCCTCGCCCTCGGCAAGATCGCCGCAGAGCGGGGCATCTCCGCCGAGCGGTCCGTGATCAAGCTGCGTGAGTTCGCGTGGCTGATGGGCCGCGACGACGTGATCGACGCCATGGATGCCGCGCCGTACCCGGAGTACGGGGCCCCGAAGGTCGCCGTATTCGGGCAGCTCATGGGCTACGCCACCGAGACGGCGGGTGCGTGATGACCGACCTCAACGAACTGCGGATGGCCGCGACTCGCGCGCTGCGGCAGATGAACAACCCCGACCAGCCCCTGCGTTGGCGACAGGTCTTCACCGACACCGAGATGGAGACCGGCCTCGCGCTCGTCTGCACCGCTGCGGGTGCCGACGACCTGCACCCCGTATTCGAGCTGGAGACCGGCACCGGCCGCGACGAGGACGCCGTGTACGACTGCTGCCCGCAGCCGTGGATCGAGACCGGGTCCGTGATCGTGGCCGCGTACATGGTGGCGCTACTGAACGCGGACGCTCCGCACGCTCTGGCCGCCACCGAGACGGCGGGTGTGTGATGAGCCGCAGCTTGAAGTGGGTGCGCCGCAACTACAACGTGCCCGCTTTCACCGGTCTGACGGTCACGTACCAGGGTCAGCCTGCCGTCGTCATGGGCGGCCACCGCCAGTACGTGCGGGTCCTCCCGGAGGGCAAGAAGCGCGCCGCCGTGGTCCACCCACTGGACCTGACGTACCCGAACGTGCCGCTGCCGACCCGGCCGCGCGGCTGGTGCTGGCACTGCCTGGAGGAGCGCTCCCTGCGCCTGGACGGCACGGTCGTCCGCCACCTCCGCAACGGCCACGAGCACTTCCCCGTCGTACAGCGCCTGTGCCCCGGTGCCCTCGACACCCCGTGGGCCGTCTGCTCCTGGACCATTCCCGCCGCGACCGAGGAGGCCGCCGCATGAGCAGCTTGAGCGAGCCGTTGCTCGCGGACATGACCCCGCAGACATGCCGGGCCGGTACGCACGCGGACTGGGCGGTCGACTCGGAGCACGGCCACGCCTGCCCCTGGTGCCGCATCGCGGAGCTGGAGGCGAAGCTCCACGCGATCGGGATGATGCGGACGTGGCGGCTGGAGAACGGCAAGAAGTTCGTCTACGTCGAGGACGTTGCCGGAATCCTGTTCGACCTCGCACCCGAGGGCGTACCGGGTGGTCTCCGGTGATCGCCCTGCTGGGGGTCCTTGGCCTGATCGTCGTGGCCGTGGTGGTCGGCGTCCTGTGGGCGGCGGGGTCGCCGTGCCCGGCCTGCGACCAGCCCGCCATGGACTGCCGCTGCCCCGTTCATGCGGGGGAGCGGGCCGAGCTCGCGCTCCTTGCGGGCGGTGCCGACCCGGACTTCGTCGCCACCCAGGCCGCCGGATACGGCGAAACCGCCGACGAATGGGCTACCCGCACCGGCACACAACCCACCCGGCACCAGCGCCCCGCTGCCATCAGCCTGCCGCTGCCCACGCCCCACAAGGAGGCGTCATGACCACAATCGCCCAACACGCGGCAACGGACAACGCGGGACACGGCCTCCGCGCTTGGCTCCGGCGTCACCTCCAGCCCAGCGCCGACGGCAGCCGCCTCCAAACCGCAGCCGAGATCGAGCGCCTGCAACTGCTTCTGAAGCGGGCGGAGGCCACGGACATCGGGGCCCTGGAGCACGAGCTGACGCAGAAGGTGCTCCAGCTCGCTGGTGCCGACGAACTGATCAAGGGCCAGCGCCTCATCATCCAGGAGCTGAACGCCCAGCTTGCCCAGGCGGCAGCCGACCACGTCGATCAGAGCGTATGGGAGAAGCAGCTCACCGAGGCCGCCAAGGAGAACGACCGGCTGACGGCGGAGAACCGCAAGCTGCGGTCCAAAATCCAGAACCTGGGCTCCATCGACGTGGCGCCGATGCACCGCGACACGACGATGCCGGAGCCGGTCGCACCGCTGTACGAGCGGACCCTCACCGACCTCGGGTACCCGCGCGACCCGGAGCCGGACGGGGAGACCACCCAGCAGTTCCGGGTCAGCACCCTCGCGGAAGCCGCAGCCGGAGGCGCCCTGTGACTGTCGACGGCCTGCTGTACAACCCGACCATCCCGGACCCGGCGGTCGTCACGATCGACGGCCCCGAGTTCTACGCCACCGACTGGGCGGCGGGCCTCGACCCGATCAGCCGCCACATCCCCGGCTGCTACCTCGGCGACCTGGGCCTCCAGGACGCCTGCGCCTGCCAGCCCCCGCTGTAACCCACCCCCGCCCGCCTGGGGGTGGTGGTGTTGCCCCGACCCACCCCACGAACCACACCCCACACCGCCCCTCCTGGCGCCTCCCCCCTCGCGCCCCACCCCACCGTTACCCCCCCCCCGCCCTCCCCCACCACCCCGCCCCCCATCACCCACTGAACCGCTC
>NZ_JBVHLD010000003.1:0-85995 GCF_055559175.1 Streptomyces sp. NPDC024632 | reverse complement strand
ACACCCCCCCCCCCCCTCGCTGGGAAGCTGGGGTCCTTCCCCCCCTCCCCCCCCCCCCCCCCCCCTCCCCTCCTTCCCCCCCTCTCCCCCCCCCCCCCCCCCCCAGGACCACCACCCCAGACCGGTCGTGCTGGAGCCTCCCCCCGCTCGCACGACCGCCCGGTGCCGCCACCCGCGACCTCCCCAAGACCGGGCGGCGGCACCGGAACCACACAGAAAGCAGGACACATGACCACCACCGCACCCCTGGCCTTCGTCGACACGGAGACCACACACCTGTCCGCCGAGATCGGCGAGATCTGGGAACTCGCCGTCATCCTCCGCGACAACAGTGGAGAGAACGAGCACGTCTGGCAGTTCGCGCCCCGCACCCTCGACGCCGACATCCACGGCGAGGCCCTGCGCGTCGGCCGCTTCCACGAGCGGTTCGCCGTACCCGACGGCTGCACGGCGGCGTACATCACGGGCGGCGCCATCGACCCGATGACCCGCGCCGACGCCATCACCGAGGTCACAGAGATCCTCCGCGGTGCCGTCCTCGTCGGCTCCAATGCCGCGTTCGACGACCGGCACCTTCGCAAGCTCCTCGACCTCCGCGGCGAGCAGCAGCCCTGGCACTACCGGCCGATCTGCGTCGCCACCCTCGCCGCAGGGTTCCTGCACGGGCAGGCCGAACGGATGACGAAGCGCGACTGCGACGCCTCCTGGTACGCCAAGGTCGCCGACAGGCTGGGCTGGCCGTGGAAGTCGTACAACGCCTCCGAAGCGACCGGCGTTCCGCGTCCCGCCGGCGATGTTGCCCATACCGCCCTCGGTGACGCCAGGTGGGCCCGCGACCTGTACGACCGCATCACCGTCCCCGACGCGTTCTACACCGCCACCGACGACCAGTTGGCCCAGATGGCCGGTGAAGCCCTCAGCCGTGCCAACGGCGGCCAACTGGCCAACGGTGAATGGGTGTTCTGCTCCCAGCGGGATTGCCTCAACGGCGAGCGTGCCGCCAAGACGGCCGAACGCGGCTGGACGGTCGGACCCCTGGGCACCTGGCACTGCCACGCGCACCCCACCGGTGGTGCGAAGTGACCGCCACCCTCGACGCGCCCGAGGCCGCGGTGCACCCGGCATGGGACGGCTTCGGCCTCTACCCAGACCTGCCCGCCGACGACTACCACGGCGACTTCGTCCCCGGCGGCAGCCTCTCCTCAACCGGTGCCCGGAAACTCCTCGCACCCGGCTGCCCCGCCAAATTCCGGCACGAACAAGACCACGGCCAGAAGACGAAGAAGATCTTCGACCTCGGCACCGCCGCCCACAAAGTCGTCCTCGGAGACGGCCCCGAACTCGTCGTCTTCGACCGGCCCCGCTGGGACACCGACGCGATCAAAGCCGAGATCGCCGAAGCCCGCGCCAACGGCGCCATCCCGCTCAAGCCATGGGAGCACGCCCAGATCATGGCCATGGCCGACGCCCTACGCGCCCACCCCGAAGCCGGACCGCTCCTCGCACCCGACACCGGCATGCCCGAACAGTCCCTGTTCTGGACCGACCCCGGCACCGGCATCAGCTGCCGGGCGCGCATCGACTGGCTCCGCGACGACGGCGAAGCCGACGACTACAAGTCCGCCCGCAGCGCCGACCCCGAGCAGTTGTCCAAAGACTTCTGGACCCACGGCTACCCGCAGCAGGAGGACTGGTACCGCACCGGCCTGCGAGTCCTCGGGCTCGGCGACGACGACACCCCGTTCCGGTTCGTCGTCCAGGAGAAAGAACCGCCCTACGTCGTAACTGTCGCCCAACTCGACCCCGAAGCGCGGCGTATCGGCCGACTCCTCAACGAGACATCCCGGCATCTCTACGCCCGCTGCATGGAGACCGGCCACTGGCCCGGCTACAGCGAAACAACCGAGCTGATCTCGCTACCCCCGTACATCGAACGCCTCTTCAACTAGGAGCTGCACCACCATGCCCAACCCCATCCAGCGCGCGGGCCAGCAGATGGCCCAACGCCCCCACGCCCAAGCCGACGACGAGTTCGACGGCACCTTCACCTTCCGGCCCGCGTCCAAGGACAAGGCGAAAGCCCGTGTTGCCATCCAGGGCGTGTCCGGCTCCGGCAAGACCTGGACGGGCCTGTCCACTGCGGCCGGTCTCGCCCAGGGCGAGCGCTTCGCGGTCATCGACACCGAGCGAGGTGCCGCCTCCCTGTACGTCGGCATCAACGGCATCCAGTTCGACGTCCTCCAGATGTCCCGCTACGACCCCCGCAACCTGACCAAGGCCCTCGCCGCAGCCGCGCAGGCCGGATACGGCGTCGTGTTCGTCGACTCCCTGTCGCACTTCTGGAAGGGCACGGACGGGACGCTCGAACAGGTCGAGAAGGCCAAGTCCAAGTACGGCGGCAACAGCTTCGCGGGGTGGAAGGACGGCACCCCGATGCAGAACGCCATGATCGAGGCCCTGCTGACCTACCCCGGGCACGTCGTCGTCACGATGCGTTCGCACACCGAGTGGGTGCTCCAGGAGAACGACCGGGGCCGCAAAGAGCCGGTTGCCATGGGGATGCGCGCTGAGCAGCGCAAGGGCGTCGAGTATGAGTTCGGTGTCGTCGCCGCCATGGACATCAGCAACACCCTGACCGTCCTCAAGTCCCGCTGCCCGGCCCTCCACAGGAAGGTGATGGTCGAGCCTGACGGGGCTCGCGATGTGGCCAAGCCGCTCCTGGACTGGCTCAACGACGGTGGCCGGGCGGTCGACCCGGCCGACTACATCGACAAGGCCAAATCCGAGGACGCCACGTATCAGGGGCTGCTGGCCCTGCACGGCGAGGTCGAGTCGCACGGCTTGCTGGCGAGCCCGTTCCTGCACCCGGACACGGGCAAGCCCACGAATCTCGGCGACTACATCCGCGAGCGCGGCACCGCCCTCAAAGCCGCCACCACGACCCAGTCCCCGCAGTAGCCCCAGCGCGCGACCGCCCCGGGGCTTAGCCGGGGCGGTCTCCCAAGAGGAGACCACACATCATGACCACTGCCTACAAGCTGGCGACCGTCGAGGACGAGTCCGGTACGTCGCATGCGGCTGAGCTGCTGTGGACGCCGACCCCGGACGATGCGGTGAAGTCCGGGTTCGTCAACGCCCACGGCCTGCTGATCGTCGGTGTCGGCGACGAGGACGAGCCGCCTGCGGAGTTCGTGGCGATCGGCCACGGCCACACCTGGACCGCGATCTGGCTGGCCGCGGCCGCGTACATGCGTCACGTCTACGACGTCCCCGACCTGTACACCGACCCCGACACCGGGGAGACCGCCGCCCCCCCGGCATCCCTCCCGCAGCCCGAGGCCCGGCACGCCGTGTTCCTCCGCCACCCCAACCCGACCCAGCCGTGCGGTTGTGAATGGGACGGCACCTGGCGGCTGGTCTACGTCGAGGCCACCGAGCCTGGGGCCGTTGCGGTCACCGTCATGCGCAACCCGGCGGTGACGGCATGAGGAACCTCCTGCGCCACGCCGTGGCGACCCTGACGCACTCCGGCCCCGGCCTGCCCCAGCCCGCACGGCCCGCACGCGGTGACGCCGTTGATACGTGGCTGAAGGACCAGCGGGACAAGCACGAAGACCGCTACGGCCGCGTCCCCGCCTGGTACCAGATCGACGACGTCCTCGACCAGTACCGCCTCCACGCCGACACCGGCACGCCGCTCGGCCAGCACGCCTGCACCGGGCCGCACTGCGACTGCGAGGAGGCGGCGTGAAGACGCTCACCATCCGGCAGCCGTGGGCTGACGCGATCGTCCACGTGGACCACCCCAAGTGGGGCCGCAAGCGCATCGAGAACCGCACCTGGGCCGCCCCCGAGGCGCACATTGGGACCCGCATCCTCATCCACGCCGCGAAGACGGGCGACCGCCGCGCCCTCGACGCCGGAGTCATGCCCGGCCCCGACGTGCGGGGCGCGATCATCGGCACCGCCCTCCTCGCTAGCTGCCACCTCGACAGCGTCGCCTGCAAACTCCGCGGCTGCGGACCGTGGGCCAACCCCGAGGTCTACCACTGGGCCCTCGCCGACGTCGTAGCCCTGCCCGCGCCCGTCCCCGCGAAGGGCGCGCTGGGCCTCTGGACGCCCGACGCCACCACCCTCGATGCCGTCATGCGGCAGATCGAGGTGACGGCATGACCGCCCCGCTCACGGAGACCACGTACCTGGTCTGGTACTGCCGCCAGTGCAGCAAGGCGTGCAAGGCCCAGCCTCAGATCTTCGAGCCGGACTGCACCTGCAAGACCCCTGTCATGCCGCTGCACCCCACCCGTGTCACGCAGATGCACGAGCGGCCGCGCAAGCCGGTGCACGCACTCAGTGACGACGAAGCCGCACTCCGCGGTCTCATCCACGCCCGGAAACGCCTCCGCATCACCTACGAAGCCGACATCGCCGAAGCCTGGACAGCCACCGGCATGGACGGCAGCAAGAGCATCCAGCTCTTCGTCACCACCCCCGACGGGCGTCGCCACGCCGTCGACACCAGCCTGCCCGGCGTGCACATCGAAGCCGCCGAGCCCACAACCTGACCCGCCCGGCCGCCCGCGCCCGTAACGCGGGCGGCCACCCACCCAGCACCCTTACCCGCCCGAGGGAGACGCCATGACCACGCCGGTCACCCTGCACGAACTGATCCTCACTCAATCCCGCATCGCCCGCGAGCAGTACGGCAACCGAGTCGACGTCCTGGACAAGGTGCGGACCATCCCGTTCCTGCCCGACGACCTGCACGTCACCACCGAGGGCGTCGCAGCCTTCTTCGATGTCGGCATCAAGGCGATCGAGTCCCTGGCCCTCGACAACCGCGAGGAACTCGACCGCAACGGATACCAGGTGATCTCCGGTTCGGAACTGACCTCCTTCAAGGAGGTCAGTGGGATCCGCTCCCGGGCTCGGTCGTTGGCCCTCTTCAACCGCCGGACCCTCCTGAACGTCGCCATGCTCCTCCGCGACTCCGAGGTGGCACGCGAGGTCCGCCGCTACCTCCTCGACAGCGAGGCGGCCGTGCGCGCCATCGAGGCCGACGCCCTCTCTCGCCGCGCGGTCGGCGACCCCCTCACGCGCCGCAAGCTGCGCTCCGCGGGCGTCATGAAGCAGAGCGGCGGCCCCAAAGCCCAGTACGCGAGGCGCATGTTCTGGTTCACCGGCACCGCCTGGGAGATCCACCCGCACGCCCTGCCCGAGCTCATCCGTCTCGCCGTCGAGACCGACGAGCAGCTCCGGGCCTTCCAGGGCATCCAGATCCGCCTGGAGCTCGAAGGCGTTGGCCGCGCTGCGCTCGAAGGCGGTGCGCTGTGACCGCCACCCCGACCCCGTTGCCCGGCATGCCGGAGCCGCCCACCCCGCCCGCCGTCCAGCGCGCGGCGGACTACGAGACGTGGCTGGGTGCCGTCCGCCCCGCGTTCGAAGCCGCTGCCGCAACCGGACGCCCGTTCACGACGTACGAGATCGCCCACGCCGCGAACCTCCCCGAACCCCCCGATGCCGCGCACCAATGGGGCAGGTTGATGAACCTCCTCGCCGCTGAGGGCTGGATCCGCACCCACGGGTGGGCCGCCTCCGACCGGCCCACCACCCGCCACTCCGGCGTCCGCACCTGGCGGGGGACACGCGCAGCCATGCAGGGGAGAGCCGCATGAGCGCCGACTTCAAGCCCCGTCCCGGAGTCCACAAGCCCGCCGCATTCATCTGCTCCGCCGACCCGGACGAGTCCGTCGTCACCTTCACCGAGAACCCCCCCGCGCAAATCGCCGCCGTACTCCTCGAAGAGGTCGGCGACTGGAACCACGCCATCCAGGGCCTGAAGCGCACCAGCGTCTCGCCTGCCGTGACCGTCGCCCTCGAACGACTCCACGAAGCCGTCTGCGGCTGGACCGACTGGACCTCCCAGGGCGGTGGGGCGTGAACGGCTACCTCGCTGGTGTGCTCGTGACCGGCAGTCGCACATGGTCGGACGTGACGGCCATCGAGGCCGCGCTCCTGGACGCGTGGCATGAGGCCCGGCAGGACGGGTGGCCCGGCATCGAGGTCATCCACGGAGCCGCCTCCGGAGCCGACCAGATCGCCGGGAACTGGGCCAAGCGAAACCAGCCCCACGGCGTCGGCCACCAGCCGATGCCCGCCCAGTGGTCAACGTGCACACCCGCCTGCCCGACCGGCCACCGCCGGACAGCTCACGACGTCACGTACTGCCCCACCGCCGGGCACCGCCGCAACACCGCCATGGTCGCGCTCCAGCCCGAACTCGTCCTCGCGTTCATCGACCACTGCACCAGCCCCCGATGCCGGAAGGCCCAGCCCCACGACTCCCATGGCGTCACCAACTGCATCCAGGCCGCCCGCAAGGCCGGGCTCACCGTCCGGGAGGTGAGGGAAGCGTGAACGCCCCCACCCAGCTCGCGTTGACGGGTACGGCGTGCGAACTGGCCGCGCTGCTGTGCCTCCTCGGCGCGACCGTCACCGCCGGTCTCGACCACAGGAACAGGAAGCGGACGTGAAACCCGACAACTGGACGCTCCTGTCCTGGGCCGTCACCTTCGGTGCGCACGGCCTCGACATCGCCGTCATCGGCTCCATGACCCTCGCCGCCATCCTCGGCGGCACCTGGTGGAACGACCGCCGAACACGGCTCAGGCACGACGCCACCCGGCGCGCACACAACGCCGCACCCAGGCCCGCACCCGCCTGGGCCCACCCCCACCTCGCAGACAACGGCGACTGGGAACAGCTCCACGCCGCCGTCCACCAGCACGGGAAACGCGGGGACGACGACCAGACCCGGCAGCAATGCGAAGCCATCTGGCAGGAGGAAAACCGGTGACCACCGCTACGCCGACCCGCCGCTACCTCAACCGTAAGCAGCGCGAACTCAACACCCACCGCGGCATCCCCAACCGCGTCAACGCCACCCAGGCCCGCCAGCACCTCACCCTGCTCCGCCAGACCATGGGCTGGACCGACATCGCCGCCGCAACCGGATGCAGCGCCTGCCACCTCCGGGCGATCCTCTCCGGAGCCACTCTCACCATCAACCGCGTCACCCACGACAAAATCCTCAACACACCCCCTGCGGTCACCCCCTCCGGCGGCCTCTACATCGACGCCACCGGCACCCGCCGCCGCATCCAGGCGCTCATGGCCCGCGGCCACTCCCAGCAAGCCATCGCCGACGCCGCCACCACGACCCAGCACCGCATCAGCGTCATCTCCCTCGGCGCCCCACGCGTCCGCCAGACCGTTGCCGACCGCATCGCCAACGCCTACCGGCAACTCGCCGACCGCGACGGCACGTCCAAGCGAGCACTCTTCCTCGCCGCCAAATACCAGTGGCACGACACCGAATTCTGGGACGACGTCGACCGCATCGACGACCCCGATTTCGACCCCGGCGCGAAGCAGCTGCGCATCGACCAGGTCGGCGAGGACGCCACCTGGCTCAAGCAGGCGGGGCTCAGCGTCGACCAGATCGCCCACCGGCTCGGGATCTCCCGCGACTACGTCGAAAAGGGCCTCCGCCACGCTGCCCAGTCCGCGCGGGCCGCCGCATGAACAAGGACATCCAGACGCTCCTGCGCCGGGTTCGCCGCCAGGGCTTCCAAGTCCGCATGGGCGGCGCAGGCCACTACCGCATCACCCGCGACGGCCGGACCATCACCATCCCCGCCACACCCACACGCAGCCACCGCTCCATCGCCAACGCGCGCGCCGCACTCCGGCGCATCGGAGCACAGCTCTAACGACAACGAAGCCCCGCGGAAAACCGCGGGGCCAAGACGACGAAAGGAGGAGGGAATATGGCGCCAGTCGTCGCCGATGGCCTGCGGTCAAGCGTGCATGCGGTTATGCATGGGCCGCTCGGCTCGGATCGCACGCACCTCAGCCCACCCCGCCTCCTGCCGATTATCGAACCAAACGAGTTCCCTGCGTGCGACCTGCTTCCACCATGCCTTCATGCGGTGGGCATCGAAGCGCACGTTCGGCATGTTCGTAATGCCCACATAGAGCAGGCGGCCCTCGGCGTCGAAGAGCCGGTAGAGGGCCGTGGGAGCGGTGTGGATGTTGACCACGTCAGATGTCCTCGATCAGGCCGAGGGCTCAACCCCCGGCTTCGGTTTGCGGCTGGTGACGGTCGGCTCGCGGAGGCGTCCGACGTTGTTGGCTCGCGCGATACGACGGATGGTCTCGTAGCTGTAACCAGTGGCCTCAGCGACCTTGGCCGGCCGCAGGCCGCCTTGCAGGGCCTCGACTACGGCGGTCTCGAACGACACGGCTGCGGCCTCTTCAGCGGCCCGCTTGGCCTGAGCTGCCTGCTTAAGGCGGGTCACGGCTTCCTCCTCGGTCATGGGCGCATGGTCCCACATCGGTGTGGCCACAAGAAGTTGCACGACAGTAGCCAACATTCATGTGGACAAGTGTATGTTGGCTATCAGGGAAAGCGCCAGTGCACGAAAGGACCTCCCTAGGTCCTTGGTTCCACATGCTCTGAGCCCGAGCCCAGCACGAACGAGAAGAGATCACCGTGAGGATTCGCCGGACCAAGCTGAAGGGGGATTTCGTGCAACTCCCCAACAGCACCGTGCGAGACGAGCGCCTCAGTCACATGGCCCGCGGCATCCTCGCCGAACTGCTAAGCCGCCCCGATGGATGGGAGGTCACCGCAGACGACACGTGGCGTGCCTCCGTCGCTATTCACGGCAAGGACAGCCCCGGACGGCGCCAGTTCCGTGCCGCCTTTGCCGAACTGAAGGAATACGGCTACCTGATAGGCACCCGCGAGCCCATCGGCGGAGGTCGCCACGCCACAGTGCTCACCCTCACCGACGTACCACATGCCGGTACGTCGGTGCGACCTGCGGAATCCCCGAACGATGCAGGTGGGACCGACATGCCACATGCCGGTATGTCGGACAGCCCGACCGACGTACCACCAGGTGGCACCCCGGTGCGACCTGCACAAACAGACGTTCTTGCAGGTCGCACCGACGTACCGCTTACCGACGTACCACACGCCGGTACGTCTATAGAAGAAGACGGTCTTAAGAACACGGGGTTGAAAACCTCTTCTTCGCGGCGGCAACCTGCCCGCCAGATCACCGATGAGGACAAGGTCGAGTTCGGCAACTTCTGGGCGCTCTTCCCCAAGAGCCAGGACCCGAAGAAGACCCGCGACGCCTGGACCGCCGAAGTCCTCGACGGCGCCGACCCCCGGCAGATCACCGCCGCCGCCGTGGCCTACGCCCACGACCAAGCAGGCAACGACTGGCAGTTCGTCAAGTCCTCCGCTGGCTGGCTCCGCGACAAGCGCTACCTCGACAAACACGCCCCCGTGCCCGACGGCAAACCCAACCTCAAGGCAGTGAGGGGCTTCGGGCATCGCCCCTACGAGCCTCCGCCCCCCCACGTCTACCACCAGCAGAAGGGCTTCTGACCCATGCCTGAACCCAAGCGCCTCGGCGGAGAGGAGGTCATGCGCCGCATGCAGGCCATCCTCGAAGCCCGCGGCCTCGGCAACATCGAACCCGGCCCCGTAGACCAGACGCCGAACCCCGACGAGCCCGGCCACCCCGAGTACCACCACCGTCAGCGTGTCGAGATCGCGGTCGGCCGTTGGCGCACCGCCGTGCCCTTCCGGTACCGGGACGCCACCGCCACCCACCGGGACATCGCCGCGTGGGCGGACCGTGCCGCCGACGACTGGCGCTCCGCCGGATTCCTCGTCCTCACCGGAACGTTCGGCACCGGCAAAACCCACCAGGCATACGGTGCGCTGCGCCGCATCGCCGAGTCCGGGCCCGACCGCTTCGAGATGATCGCGATCACCGCCCCCGACATGTACGGGCTCCTGCGCCCCGGCGGGTCCGAGCGCGGCACCGAAGCCGAACTGAAGCGGCTGTGCAAGATCCCGCTGCTGCTGCTCGACGACCTGGGCACCGAGAAGATCAGCGAGTGGACCGAGGAAGCCACGTACCGGCTCCTCAACGAGCGCTACAACGAATGCCGTCCGCTGATCGTCACCAGCAACTTCCCCACCCGCAGTGCCGACGGCGAAGACCTCAGCGACCGGCTCGGCGGACGCATCGCCTCCCGCCTCGCCCAGATGACGACCGTCGTCGTCCTCGACGGCCCCGACCTCCGGCGGGTGGTCGCGTGAAAGCCGACGACCCCCGCATGGCCACCGTCGAGTGCGCCATTGCCCGCATCAACTACGACGCTGGCAAGACCAGCATCGAGATCGCCCAGCAGTGGATCGTCGCCCACCTCGAAGCGTTCATCGCCGTTCGCGATGAGCGCGCCAAGAACCCCATGAACTTCCCCGGCTTCGGTGACGGCACCCCGGAAGAGACTGCCCGCCGAGTCGTTGCCCGCTTGCTCGACGCCGGATGGCGCCCTCCGGCTACCGAATGCCTCGACCTCCCAGCAATCCCCGAGGAACTGTCGTGAGCGCGGATGGTCTGACGCCGGAGGACACGGCGGCGATGCGTGCGACGCCGGGGGACTGGCGCGAGTACCTGCGCTCGGAGATGAACCGGGGCCGCCAGCGGGCTGCTGACGCCGCGAAACCCCCGGACAAGCCCGCCCGGCGCAGCAACCAGAAGCCGGGCGCGTGGCCCGCCGGTACCCGGCCGCCTGACCCGCCGGAGCCGGTACCGCCCGAGGAAGTCCAGCGGGCGATCACCGAATACCGCCACTGGCTCAACGCCGGATCGCCGCCCGGCCAGTACCGCTGCGAATGCCCCAACTGCCAACTCCTCGAAGGAGGAACCCGATGACCGGGATCGAGTGGACCGACCAGACGTGGAACCCGACGACGGGCTGCGACCGCATCAGCCCCGGGTGCGACAACTGTTACGCCCTGACGATGGCCAAGCGCCTGAAGGCCATGGGGCAGGCCAAGTACCAGACCGACGGCGACCCGCGAACCTCCGGCCCCGGCTTCGGCCTCGCCGTCCACGCTGATGTGCTCGCCGAACCCCTGCGCTGGAAGAGGTCGCGCCGCGTCTTCGTCAACTCCATGAGCGACCTCTTCCACGCCCGCGTGCCCCGCGAGTTCCTGGCCCGCGTCTTCGCCGTGATGGCCGCCACCCCGCAGCACACCTACCAGATCCTCACCAAGCGGCCGGAGCGCGCCGCCCGCATCCTCACCGACCTGTGCACCTGCGGCCGCGGGCACCCGCCAGGCGAGCACTTCCGCTCCGACATGGAGTGGGCCGCCACCTCCCACAGCCCGACCTACGTACCCGGCCTGGAACACGGCATCTACCACCGATCCGGGTGGCCCCTTCCCAACGTCTGGATCGGCACGAGCATCGAGTCCGACGCCTACGCCCGACGCGCCGACGCCCTGCGCGGTGCCCCGGCCGCCGTCCGGTTCATCTCCGCCGAACCGCTGATCGGGCCGCTCACCCACGCCATGAGCCTGCGTGACATCGACTGGCTCATCGTCGGCGGCGAGTCCGGCCCCGGCGCCCGCAGGCTCGGAACGGGATGGGTGACAGCCCTGATCGAAACCGCCCGGAGCACCGGGACTGCGCCGTTCGTGAAGCAGCTCGGGTCCGTCTGGGCCCGCGACACCGCGTGGGGAGGCCAGTCCGTCCACGCCCTGGGCGACCCCAAGGGCGGCGACCCGCAGTACTGGCCCAGCAACCTGCGCGTCCGCGAGTACCCGGCGACGGCGGTGTCGGCGTGACGGCCCGTTGGGGTGCTCCGGCGCCGGAGGGGATCCGGCATCTGGTGCGCGCCCCCCACCACCCCGCCCGCGCCGTCCCCTGCCCCCACTGCCTGGCCCACCCGCACAACCCCTGCACCACCATCAGCAAGCGCCGCCGCCTCACCGAACCCCACCCCGGCCGCATCACCGCCTGGGTCCGCATCGTCGCCTGCTGCCCCACCTGCCGAGTCGAACCCGGCGTCGAATGCTGGTCCGTCGACGGAACCCCGCTCGCCTCAGGCGCCGTCCACCCCCAGCGCGAAGCCGAAGCCGAGGTGGCGGCATGAAGTCGCCCGTGCCGTACTTCGGCTCTAAGCAGCGCATCGCCCCGTGGATTGCCAGCCTCCTGCCTGCCCACGAGCACTACGTCGAGCCGTACTGCGGCGGTCTGTCGGTGCTTTTCGCGAAGCGACCCGCGGCGATGGAGACGGTCAGCGACCTCGACTCCGAACTCATGACGTTCTGGCGCGTCCTGCGTGACCGGCCAGCCGAACTCATCCGGGCGTGCGCACTCACCCCGCACGCCCGCGCCGAGCTCACCGCGACGTGGGAACCGACCGACGACGAACTGGAACTGGCCCGCCGCATCTGGTGCCGCCTCGCCCAAGGCCGGTCCGGAACGCTGCGGAACACCGGGTGGCGGCACTACATCGACCCCGCCGGGTCCGCTGTCGGCATGCCCGGCTACCTCGAGGCCTACGTCGACCGGCTCGCCGCTGCGGCCGAACGACTTCACGCGGTGTCGCTGGAGAACCTGCCCGCGCTCGACCTGATCGCCAAGTACGGCAAGCAGCCCAAGGTGCTG
Source organism: Streptomyces sp. NPDC024632 (assembly GCF_055559175.1). Classification (NCBI taxonomy): domain Bacteria; kingdom Bacillati; phylum Actinomycetota; class Actinomycetes; order Kitasatosporales; family Streptomycetaceae; genus Streptomyces; species Streptomyces sp. NPDC024632. The sequence continues at coordinate 73,447 of NZ_JBVHLD010000003.1, read as the reverse complement.
CTGTACGTCGACCCGCCGTACCTCGGCAGCACCCGCGGGTGGGGCAACAACTACCGGCACGAAATGTGCACCGAGGAAGAGCATCGCGAACTTGCGGCCGTACTCGAGGCCTGCGCGTCGACGATCGTGCTGTCCGGCTACGACAGCCCGCTGTACCTCGAGCTGTACGCCGACTGGCGCCGGTACTCGACGGCCACGATGACCGGCAACGCCACCACGGCGAAGGAGCGCACAGAAGTGCTCTGGTCCAACCGCGAGTTGGCTGCTCAGCAAGACCTCTTCGGGGAGGCGTCGTGACCCCGCTGGAACGCCTTCTCGCCGAGGAGTTGCCGACCGGCCGGTTCGGGGACACGGCGCCAGCCCCCAGCCCCGTGGTACCCCCGCCCGCCCGCGCCACGGCACCACCCGGAGACCCGCCCCCCGACCCGGACGCCGCCGCACACCGCGCCGCCCTCCTCGCCGCACTCGGTAGCGCCCCGCTCAACGTCCGCGCCCGCACCAAACCCCGCCGCCACCTCCACGCCCTCCCGCCCGCCGCCTGAAAGGCACAAGCCGCATGCCTGTTACGTCCGTTTCCGACCTGCACGAACGGGTCCGCCGAGCCCTCGCCGGAGCCGAGAACTTCACCTACGACTCGCTTGAACCCTGGGACTTCCAGCAGCAGACCGTAGCCGTCCTGCACGTCTTCGCCGACCACTGCGACACCGCCGGGGCCGACTACACCCGGCGCGCGCTCAACGAACGGGCCGCGGGCGCTTTCGCACTCATGGAGACCTGCCTGCGTGCCGCCGGACAGGCTGAATACGCAGCAGCCCGCTGCGACGTCGTGGCCTGCGACCCGGACGGCGGCGAGCCGTGCACCACGCACGAGCGGCTGCTCGCCCACGCCGAGGGCGACCACGAACTCTGCGACCACCAGTCCGCCGCCGCGCGCCCCGAAGGGAGCGCGGCCTGATGATCCTCGACGGGTTCGCGGGCCCCGGTGGCTGGGCCGAAGGGCTCCGGATGCTGGGCCTGTCTGAGGTCGGCCTGGAGTGGGACCGGTGGGCGTGCGCGACGCGGGTAGCGGCCGGGCACCGGATGACGGTCCGCTGCGACGTGAGCCAGTACCCGACCGCGCCGTTCGCCGGGCGGGTCACCGTGAAGGTCGACAGCCCGCCGTGCCAGCCGTACAGCCGCGGCGGACTCGGACTCGGCCTGCAAGACCAACCGCTCGTGACCCAGGCGGTCGACGACCTCGCACACGGCCGCGACACCCGGGCAGCGCTCAAGGCGGCCTGCAAGGACCCGCGGTCGATCCTCGCCGCCGAGCCGATGCGGTGGCACCACGACCTGCGCCCCGAGACGATCCTGATGGAGCAGGTGCCCGCCGTCCTCCCCCTGTGGGGGCAGTACGCGGTCATCCTGCGCAGCTTGGGCTACAGCGCCTGGGCCGGTGTCCTCAACTCCGCGGACTACGGCATCGGCCAAGCCCGGCGCCGCGCCATCCTCATCGCCTCACGTGTCCGCGACGTCACCGCGCCCGCGCCCACACACACCCAGAATCCGCAGGGCGACGGACTGTTCGGCCCCGGGTGTCTCCCGTGGCTGACCATGGCCGATGCACTCGGCTGGGGCTACACCCGACGCCCGGCTCCCACTGTGACCGGCGGCGGCACCGAGACCGGTGGCGCCGAACCCTGGTCATCCACCTCCCGGGCCGCCATGCGGGCCGCCGTGGACAACCCCGGCCACTGGGCCTGGGCCAAGCCCGCCCCGACCGTCACCGGCACCCGCGGGCACGTCGGCGGCAAGCAGGCCGGCGGCCACCTCAACCTCACCGCGCAGGACGCGGCCCGGCTCCAGACATTCCGGGACGGTTACCCGTTCCAGGGCAACGGCGGGCAGATCGCGCTCCAGATCGGCAACGCCGTACCGCCGCTGCTCGCCGCCCACATCGCCGCCGCCGGCCTCGGCCTGGACCTCGCCGAAGCGCTGGCTGCACGGGTCACTGATGCCGCGTGACTGCCCACCAGCGCCACGCCGGGTGGGCCCCCTTTCCGCTGCTGGCGGTTGCTGCGGGCCGGGGTTGCCGCCCTGGAGCAGGCGCGGCGGTCGGCTGGCGGGTTGCAGGCGGCGTTGCAGAGGGCGCGCGCCGAACTCACCGTGCTGCGGCGGGACGTGGGTGCTCCGGACACCGTGACCCCGTCGCGGGCCGTGGTGCCGCCTCTCCCGGCCTCTGGGGTGACGGACGCCCCTCGCTAGCCCCGCACCCGAGTTAGGGCCGCACGCGGGCACGCAGCCCGTCCCGCCCGAACGCACACCCCGCCGAAACGGAGACCGCCATGACCGGCGCCCCGCCCACCGCCACCGGGCCGCCTTGGGACTTCACCACCCGAACCGGGCACCGCGCCTTCCTCGAACACTGCCGGAACCCGCCCTCGATGGTCGCTGAACTCATGCGCGGCCGGACGTACACCGACGACGAACCCGCGACGTACGAACAACTCACCCTCGACCTCACCTGACCCGAACCCCACCCGACCGAACCGGAGACCCGACATGCCCACCAGCCCCTGCCCCGCCGCCTGCGGCGGCACCCGCGCCCCGCGCCAATACCTCTGCCGCAACTGCTGGTTCGCACTCCCCGCCGCCACCCGCACCGCCCTCAACGACCCCGGCCCCCACGCCATGGAGCGCCTAAGGGCACTCCTCGACCAGATCCACGCCGGCGTCCCGCTCGCCGCCATCCACATCAAGTGATCGTCCGTACGCCTGTCTCCAGCCCGAACGAGCACACGAACGACCCGAGACCCGTGTACGGCCGTGATCGCCCGCCACGCGCCCGCACAGCCCCGCCACGACACCACGGAGACCCACGACCATGACCCACCCCACCACCATCGAGCCCGGCCAGGAGTACGAGTCCTACGACCCAGGCCACGGAGTCATCACCCGCATCCGCATCAAGGGCACACCAACCCCCACCGGTCGCTGGGGCGTTCCGAACGTCGCCGTCATCACGATCGCCCCCGACGGGCGGGAGCTGCGCCCACGCACCATCCCCACCCGACACCTGCACGCGTCGCCCATCCGCAAGACCGGCTACCGGCTCGTCCAGCACGTCGACGGCACGCCCGCCAACCAGGAGACCAGCCGATGAGCCACCCGGTTCCCGACCCGGCCGCGCGCCTCACGGCCGCCGCCACCCACCTCCGCACGCTCGCGACCGCCGCATCCACCGGCCGCAGCGGCGAGCCGACCGCCCACTGGACCTTCACCGAGCAGCGCTTCGACTCCGGCAGAGGCCAGGGCAGCGGCATGCTCCGCGCCACGGACGGCCTCGACGTGGCAGCCGACCCGCACCTCGGCAAGGCGCTCATCCACGGCAGCGGCGGTACACGAGGCCGCGCCCCGTCCCTTGCCGTGCAGCACGGGCAGTACATCGCCGCGATGGACCCCGCGCACGGTCTGCTCCTGGCCGACCTCCTCGACTCCGCAGCCCGCGACGCCCGGATGACCGGTAGCGACCCGGCCCCGGCCGAAGGGGTGCCCGCCGCGTTGACGGACGAGATGGTCGCCGCTCTGGGGGTCAGCCGCGAGCAGGCCGAAGCGTTCTGGGCCAGCCACCACGGCGACCCCGCACTGACTGGTGCCACGCTCCGCGACCGCATTACTCGGGCCATCCACCGGTACGACTACGACCACGGTCTGTCCGGCAACGGCATACCCAGCCGCCATCATCGAGGCGAAGCCGACGCCGTCCTCGCCGTCGTGCAGCCGCACCTGGACGAGCTGGCCGCGCTTCGCCAAGTCGCCCGCGGCTACTGCCCCCAGTGCGGGCGGGGCGACGCCGCACCGACCGTCACTGACTGGGAGGCGCAGCGCGCCCGCGCGGAGACCGCCGAGGCCGCGCTCGCCCGCGTCCGGGAAGTGGCCCGCCGTCTCACCTCCCATGCCGCCGGGTTCCAGGACGTCCTCGACGAGATGGACCGCGACCCATGGGCCAAGACGGTCCGCGCAGACCTTAACGACCTCCGCACGCTCCTCGCCCCGCCCGCCGACCGGCCTGAGGGGGACGCGCCGTGACCGGCCCGACACCCACACCCCGAAGCGAGCAGCCGGGCGTCCCCCACGCCTACCTGTCCACTGGCTGCCTGCACGGTGAGCACGCCTACTGCCAGGGCAAGACGGGGCAGGCCGGGGCGAAGAAGCCAGCACAGTGCAAATTCTGTGGCGCGGCGTGCGCATGTCCTTGCCACGACCAGGCGGCCGGGCGGTGACGTCAGGGGGCGGGCGGTGCGGCGTCGGCGGCGCGCGCCTTCATCTGCTCGGCTCGGCTGCGGTACCGCTCGTCCGGTTCGATGCCCTCCTGGCGGGCGAGTTTCCGCACGTAGGCGGCCGTCCACCCGGACCGTTTGGTGACCTCGGTGGGTCGGTGTGCACCGTCGCGCAGGGCGGCGAGGACCAGTTCCTTCAGCTCTTCGCTGGACTTCTTGAGGCGGTCGGCGTCGCGTTTGCGCCGGGCCCCTGCGGCGGCGATGTCGTCGAGGGTCGGCGGCTGGGGCTCGGTCGCTGTCATGGCACCAAGGTACCGCAACTGGGTTGCGGTGGACAGCGGAGGGCGATAGCTTAATTGAAGCAGCGCAATCAAGGAGCGCTACCCAAGATCTATGAGGAGACCGTCATGACCGCCGACGCCCGCACCCGCCTCGCTGACTCCCTCGCCGCGTCCGTCAAGGCCGAGGAGACGTACCTGGTCGACATCGCCACCAAAGCGGCCGACCCGGCCACCCGCCGGGCTGCGGCCGACGCCTACGACACCGTCCAGACCGTCAACAACGCCTCCGGCATCCGACGGCTCATCGACGGCGCGGGGCGGTGACCGACGTGAGCAAGCCCGAGCAGGGGTCCCACTTCTGGTTCATGTCGATCGTCGGCCGGAATGCACTCGGCGTGCGGCAGGAACACCACACGGGCTACCTCGACCCGCCCACCGGTGCCACCCGGTTCGACATGTTCAACGACATCTCCGGTCGCGTCGTCGCCACCACCACCATCGTCGATTTCACCGTCATCGCCTTCGACATCCAGCCCAACAAGCTCTGAGGAGCAGCACATGAAGACGTTCATCTTGACCATGCGGATCGAGGCGGAGGAGGACATCAGCGAGGAGCGGATCAAGGAAGAGGTCTACGACGCCTGCCCCGACGTGCCCTTCGGCTTCGACATCATCAGCGTCGAGGAGCAGCGGTGACCGACTACATGCCGCCCGTCGGCGGGATCAAGCATCACTACGTCTTCCCTGCTGACGTGGGCGACGACGACTGCGTTGACGCCGACGGCAACGTCTTCCCCGAACACCACTACGACGAGCACGAATGCCGCCGCTGCGGCGCCGAACCCGAGGAGGCCGAGTGCGGGCTGTGTGGCTGACCGCTGGCCAGCGACGGCGTCTGCGCCGATGACAACTGCGGCACCGACCCCGTCGAGGAGCAGTCGTGACCGCGCGCCGCCCGTCGAAGCCGTGGCGGGTCATCCTCACCGGCCCCGATGTGGCCGCCCAGTCCGACCACACCAGCGAGAACAAGGCGTACACCTTCGTCCGCGCCAGCCTCGGCACCGACAGCTCCGCCAGTGAGGCGCGCATCGAGTACTGGGAAGACGGGCTCTGGCGATGGTTCGAAACCCTCACCAGGAAGGACATGCCGTGACGGAGGAGGAGTACGAGGCGCTGCGACGGCGCCTTGAAGCCGACATCGCGGATGCGAAGAAGGCTTACATCCGAGCCCACTCCTACTACAACGGGCTCTGCGACGAACTCCGCAACCTGCGAATCACCTGGCAGGACCAGAAACGAGCGGACCGCCAACCGTGACCGCCCCGCCCACGGCCAGATGCCCGGCGTGCGGCCACGACCGACCCCTGCGCCCCGACCGCCGCACCCTCGCCCGCCACCACGACGCCGAGACCGGACGGGACTTCGCAGAGCAGGAAGACGGGCAGCTCACCAGCCTGTGTGCCGCCACCTACGTCAAGGGCATCCGCGACGCCGCCAATCACATCGACCCGAAGGAGCAGCCGTGAACTTCCTTGCGCACCAGATCGCCGCCGGGAAGCAGTTCACCGGCCGCCACTTCGTCCACTGCTACATCTACGAGGGCCAGCACTGCTCCTGCGGTGGCAACTACCAGGGCCCCGACGCCGGGCCCGAGATCCACAGCCTCACCGACATCCCCGTCAGCGCCGACCCCAAGGAACAGCCGTGAGCGACATCATCCCCGTACTTGCTGCTGATCTGACCTGGGCGGCGAACCGGCTCGACGCCACCAACCCCGACCGGGACGAAGACTTCAGCGAAGGCGTCGACTGGGCCGTAGCCGAACTCCGCGCCCTCGCCAGAGACGCCCCAACCATCTCCGCACCTGACGCCGACGCCGCCCGGAAATCCCGCGAGGAGCCCCTGCGCCTGGCCGCCGCATGGCTGGTCCGCAAGTACGGGCCCACCAACCGGGCGGCAGGCGACCTGACCCGCCTCGCCGAACTCGAAGCACAAGCCGCAGCGCACTGGGGGAGTCGTGACGGCCGCCTGCGAGTGCGGTGACCCGCTGTGCCTGTTCGCCACGGACCGCCCGCCCGTCATCGGCCGAATTCTCGACAACCTGCACACGGAGGCGCTGGCCGAAGACGAGGAACGGGCCCGGCGCCAGGCTGGGCGTCAGCAGGTCCGCCGCCGGGGCCAGCCGTGACGACCGCCCGCTGCCCCGTCTGCGGCCAGCGCTGCACTCTCACCCCAGGCGGCCTCATCACCCGCTACTACCAAGACCGCTGGTCCGCCTGTGTCAAGCACTGCCGCGGCGGGCGGCGGGTCAGAGTCGGGGAGAGGTCGTCCGTGCGCGCGGACTGACCGACCCAGCCGCTGGCTCCCCGTAACAAGTCGGGAAATCGCAAATCCGACCCAAACATTTCCCCGCTCAAACCCCAGAACTACGTCGTAAGCCAAGGCCCCGCAGTTCACCGGCGGGGCCTTTTGTCATGCCGCATACGACTGGAGACCCGGATGCTCGATCATCTGACCGCCGCCCTGAACGCACTTGCCGCCGCATGCGCGGCCAGCACCGCACTGCTCAGGCTCTACTGGGCGCGCCGCCGCCGGTAGCGGCACACTGTCCACATGACTCCCGCCCCGGCCTCGCTGCCCGGCCTCCCCGAGGTCGTGGCGGCGGGGCTGCGTGTCGTCCGCTGCGGGCTCTGCGGTCACCCGTTGAAGGACGCCGTGTCGCGCCGCCGGGGTATGGGCGACGACTGCCGCCGCAAGCTCGGCGAGCGGACCGTGCGCGGCCCCGGACGGTTCCAGGTCGAACAGGACACGCTGCCCGAAGGGTGAGAGGTGGTCCTCACCTGCACCACCTCGACCTGCACCTTTCCGGTTCCCGCCTTAGCCTGGTCGTGGGGGCGAGCAGAGGGAGCGCGTATGCCGTCGCCGATCTGGTCCGGGACGTTGACGTTTGCGCTGGTCGCGATACCTGTGCAGCTCGTCAGCGCCTCCTCATCCCACAAGATCGCGTTCCGGCAGGTCCACACCGCAGACATGGGCCCGGTGAAGTACCGGAAGACCTGCGAGATCGACGGCGAGACCCTGGAGCAGGGCGACATCGGGCGCGCCTATGAAGCCGCCGACGGCACCCTCGTCCCCATCACGGACGCCGAACTCGACGAGCTGCCGCTGCCGACGGCGAAGACCATCGAGGTCTCCGGGTTCCTCGACCTGGCGAGCGTGCCCGGCGAAATGTTCGACCGCCCCTACTTCCTCACCCCCAGCAACGCCGCCGGGAAGAAGCCCTACGTCCTCATGCGGGAAGCCCTCGCCCGATCCGGCAAAGCCGCTGTCGGAAAATACGCGATCCGCGGTGGCGAGAACCTGGGCGTCGTCTACGCCGCAGGCGACGTCCTCGTCCTGCAACGCCTCCGCTGGCCCGACGAAATCCGGGCCGCCGGCGGCGCCGCGCCCCGCGGTGAGGTGGACTTGTCGGAGGATGAGCTTCAGGCTGCTCTCGACTATGTGACGGCGCTCGGTGACACCGACATGGCGGCGTTTCACGACGAGTACGCGAAGGCTGTCGCGGACCTGGTCACGGCGAAGGTCGAGCACGCCGACCTGCCGAAGCGTGAGCCGAAGCGCCGCTCCGACCCCGCGGGCCCCGTCGACCTCATGGCCGCACTCAAGGCCGCTGCGGACCAGGCGCGCGCGGACCGCGGGGAGGACGCCGACGTCCATCACATGGGGGAGCGGAAGGCCAGCGCGAAAAAGACCGCCGCCAGGAAGGCGACGGCCAAGAAGGCAGCGCGGAAGAAGGCCGGCTAGTGGGCCGTGGGGTCGTCGGGGTGGCAGGGACCGCGGCACAGGCGCCCCTGGCAGGGCAGCGTGCACCAGGCGGCGCCCACGATGCCGTCAGCGCCCGGTCCGCTGTGTGGGCCGCGGTGCAGGGGCGGTTCGGTGCAGGTGATGTGCTGGCCGAGGACGGCGTGGCGGTCGCCGCAGACCGGGACGGCGCTCATGACGGCATCCGGCAGCCGTCGTGCGGTTCCTGCCGCAGCGGCACGTTCAGGCAGACGAACTGGGCGCCGTGTCCCCAGCGGATGCCGATGGTGCGGTTGCAGTTCTCGTCGCCGTCGCGCCAGCCGACGAGGCATAGGGGCCGCCACCACGGCCAGTCAACGACCGGCCAGCGGAAGAACCGGCTGGACGCCACGGGGGCGTGAAGGTCATCGGCCATCGGGCTCGCCTCCGGTCGGCTCCCGTTGCAGTGGCCAACCAGGGGCGGCCTTCATCCGTTCCACGTCGATGTCGATGAAGCCCAGCTCCAGCAGGTGCAGCAGCACTTCCGTCACCTGCGCTCGCGTGACCTGAGCACCAGTCTGGCCGGGCGACTCATAGGGCCCGTCAGGGCCGAACGTCCAGTTATCTGCCGCAGGGAGCCCGACCCGAAGGATCTGGGCGAACGGACTGCCGTCGCTGGTGTCGACGGGGATGCGCGGGAACGGGTCGAACATGCCCTCGGGTAGGGCGGGCTTGATGGTCACGGCGTCTCCTTCCGTGCGACCGCCTGTGCGGCGGTCATCCCGTTGACGCTGATGCCGGGTGCCGCCTCGATGGCCAGCCGTTTGGCGGTCTCCAGATCGAAGCGGTGGGCGTCCAGCCACTCGTCTTCGCGTTCGGAAGGGATCGACTCGTAGGACCACTCGCCGTTGGCACCGAGGCATTTACGGTGCCGGATGACAGCCCATCGACCACGGCCCCGCGCCTCTACGGCGACCACGAACACCGGGTAGTTGATGTCGTCCTCTGGTAGCAGCGACACCTCGAACCGGGTCGGCCGGACCGTGATGTCGGGCCGCGCTCGCCGCTTCACGCACACCGGATCGGGGCAGTCAGCGGCCAGAGCGGGGTGCGCCCCGTCGAGCAGGCCACCGGGATAGTGGGCATCGGTCGTCACGCCGCCTCCAGGATTCGTCGGGCGATGGTGGTGGGGTAGCCGTCGGTGATCTCTTCCTGGAGGTTGCCCCAGCCGCCCGCAGCGTGCCGCACAGCCTCTACGGCGACCGCGTCCAGCCAGTCGCACAACTCCAGGGCCAGTTCGGGCGACAGGAGGCCGCACAGGATGCCGATGGGCCCGCCGAGCGCGTTGTCCAGGTCGGCGTACCAGCGCTCCGGCGGCCGGTCATCCTCCGCCTGCCTCGCCTGGGCGGCCTCCGCCGCCTCTCGCAGCCTGGCCGCCGCCTGGTGCAGCACCAGAGCCGGACCCGGCGGGGGGAGGACGACGGGCGGCAGGGTGGCGGTCACGGCGTCACCCCGAGAACGGCGCAGGCCACGTCGTAGCCGCCCTGCTTGAAGGGGCTGTTCAACTGCACATCGCCCGGCCACCGCTCCATGTAGTCAGCGCAGATGTCCAACCACTTGGCGAGGGCTTCCGCGAGGGTGCGGTCTTCGTCGTCCGTGAGACCGGTGCGGCAGTGCTCAGCGGCTTGTCTCACGACCGAGGCGTGTGTGGGAGGCGGGAGGCCGACGACTTCAGGCGGCATAGCTTTCCTCCTGGTTTGTGGTGCTTCTAGTGTCCTCTCAACTGGCCTTGATCGGTAGCCTGTTGACCAGGAAAGCCGCAGGTGAGAGGTGATGTGCGGCACATCACGGGGTCATGCGGCGTCGGGTTCGGTGTCGGGCTCGTCGTCCCAGCGCTCGGTCCAGTAACGCCGGTCCTCAGCCCCCACCTGGGCGGGCGTGTCCTCGGCCAGCGGGGGAACGGGGGCGGTCACTGGGCGCGTCCGTTTCCCTGCCGAGTCGGGCAGTCCGGCTGGTGCCAGAACCCGACGCCGATGTGGGCTTCGGCCTCGCACGTGCACTGCGGTGCATCGACACACGGCCAACGCTTCCCGCACGCGCACAGCTTCCCGCCATGCGGATACGACTCGATGTCGTCCCGCCTGTAGTGCCTGAGCGGCTTGGGCTTCTCGCGTGCCACAGTCGGTCCCTCCTGGTCAGGCGGCGGTGAGTATGCGGTCGGTGCGGAAGTCGCGACGGTCGTCCCGCAGCAGGTCGTGGCAGGTGACGAGGACAGCCCCGTCGCTGCTGAGCCACAGGCTTCGGGGCTGGACGGCCCGCACACTGCCGACCCCGTCGCGGTCCCGGTACGTGATCCGGACGGTGGCCGCGGTGTCGATCGCGGCGTACAGGCGGACGAGCAGCCCGTAGTGGCGGCCCCGCACCGCCGTCACCAGGTGGCGGCCAGCGCGCAGCGCGGCACGGATACTGCGGCGGATCGTGCGGACGGTACGGGCCATTGAATCCCCCAGTTGTTCCTTGCTGTCCCTACGAACCTTACAGATAGAACTGTAAGGTCCGCAAGGTCCCTACGGGATCAACTGACAGTTCCTTACGGACCACCACTCCCTTACACTCCTGACATGACCGAGCCGGAGAAGGTCCCCGTCGAAGAGGCCCGAAAGAAGATCGCCGACCTCCTGGACGGCACCCAGCACCACGACGCGGAGTACGAGATCACCCGACGAGGCAAGCCAGCCGGGCAACTAGTGCCGCCCGCCCTCGTCCCCGCGCTCCGCGAAGAAATCCGGACCCTCCGCGAGGACGCCGAGACACTCCGCAAGGAACTGTCGGCAGCACGGAAGCCCAATCCCGCCGAGGAGAGCTGACATGGCCTACCGCCCGTACCCGGACGCCGACCGAGCCCGCCACCAACTCGACCGCCACGCGCAGGCGCCGCGCACCGTGAACGCCCGCGGCGGGCCTGCTGGCGTCGGGCATCACATCCGAAGAGGCCGCCCGCCGCCTCACCGAGAACGTTGCCGCCATCGGGTCCGCCCTGCGCAACGTCGTCCGACCCACCATGCGAAGCAACGCATGAACGAGGTATGGATCGCGCGCTACCTGACCTACCACCATCCCGGCGAGGAAGAGTTCCCCACCCTCGAAGAGGCGATCGGCTTCCTCGCGTGGGGTGAGGAAGCGGGCAGGCTCGCCGGGATGGCGATCATCGCGCCGGACGGAAGCGTCGCCCTCGATGGCGAGAGGCTCGACCGCGCCCTGGCGGAGCGACTCGACGCCTGACCCCGCGCACACCAAAGCCCCCGGCCTCAACGGGCCGGGGGCTGCTTGCTGCCCGTGGTCAGTTTTGGTCGCATCCGGTCACCTGCGGTCGACCGGAGCGCAATACTCCACACCGCCCGCGTCCGCCTATGCCCCGGTGGCAGCCTGATCCCGCCCCTGACGCGCGGCCCTCGGTTTCCCCTGAACGGCCACCGCGGACGGGGCGAGCTGATGGCGCCCGGCTGGTTACCGGACGGCCCCGGCCCGCCGCCCCCTCCGCCCCCATGGAAGGGGCGGCGGAACAACCTCGAACAAACCGTAACGAAACCGTCACAGCGGGTACGGATGCCGTCGCGCACTGCCAAGCTCCCCCCACAACCGCACCAGGGGGGAACATGAACACCCGCACAACCAGCCTCACCATGCTCGCCGCCGGACTCCTGCTCACACTCACCGCCTGCGGGGGAAGCGACGACGGCGACAGCAAGAGCAGCGGCACCACAGGGGCCAGCAAGGCTCAGCACGGCGACGCCAGCGCCGCGTACCGCACCATCCACGCCGCAGTGCCCACGACCAGCATCACCGCCGTCGTCACCGAAGAAAACGACGGCAACCACCTCATGGGCCGCCCCCACCAGTACACGTCCGCGATCAAATTCGCTGACAGCAGACTCAAGGCAGCCGACCTCGACGGCCTCGACAAAGACGACGTGACCCGCGGCGGCGGCATCGAGGTCTTCGGCAACCACGCCGACGCCCAGGCCCGCGCCGACTACATCCAGAAGGTCACCAAGGGCCTGCCCGCCCTGTCGGAGTACGACTTCGTCCACGGCAACACCGTCCTCCGCATCTCCTACCTCCTCACGCCGTCACAGGCCAAGGAATACGACGAGGCCGGGGGCAAGCTGTGAACACCCGCCCCGCAACCCTGCGCACCGCTGCCGCCCTGGCCGCCGCCGTAGGCCTCCTCGCCGCCTGCGGATCCAACGACGACGGCGGCCGCCCCGACCGCACCGCCACCAGTCCCGCCGCCACCGTCACCGCAGCGGCAGCCACCACCGAGCCCGCGCCGACGCCGAGCGTCCGCCGGATCGGCCAGGCGATCCACTGGTCCAACGAGAGCGGCGCCGCAGGCACCACCACGGTCCTCGGCTACAAGCAGCCCGTACTCCAGTCGGACCCGCCCGACAGCAGCTTCGGCGTCCCCAACGGATCCCAGTGGGGGCGCCTCGACATCAAGGTCTGCCTCACTGCCGGGCCGGCCATTGGCGTCAGCCAGTTCTCCTGGCACGTCCAGTTCGCCGACGGCTCCCAGGCCGACGTGACGGGCAACTCCGGGGGCGACTTCCCCAAGCCCGAGTTCCCCATGGATGGCACAGTCCTCGCCGGCCGCTGCGCCCGCGGCGGCATCCTGTTCCCCATCCCCAAGGGCCAGCGGCCCGTCCAGGCCGTCTACGCGCCAGAGTCGGAGCCCATCCCGGCCTACTGGGACCTGCCCAAGTAGGCCGGACGCGCCACCGCCCCGCCACCGCGCTGGTGACGGGGCGGACGTGCGTCTGCGGTCAGGTGCCGTCCTGGCCGGCCGTGGGGAGGCTGTGGCGTCGGCCCGAATAGCGCATTCGAAGTTGTCACTCAGACTGTAATCTGAGTACCCTCATCTACATGAGCATCATGCATCCAGATCGCTCCCTCGAATCTGTGACCTTCACCGACCTGTCAAGAAATCCGAAGGCCGTGGCCGATAAGACGGCCGCTCTGGGTTCTGTTCGCGTCACCCACCGTGACGCTCCTGACTTCGTGCTCACCACTGCGGCCGTCGCCGAACAGCGAGACGAGACCCTCACCACCGCCTCCCGTCTTTTCCTGGCCCTCATGAAGCAGGATGAAGGCATCAGATCGCTGCTCATGGCCCTCCCGGACGTCTTCCCCTGGGTCCGCCATCTCGACGAAGAGGAGGTCCGCGAGTTCACCGTGGAGCTCTTCGGCGCCCTCTCCGACGCGGCGGAGCTCGACAGCGCCAGTGCCGTCCAGCGCACCGTGTTCTCCTGGCATGCCACAGCACGGATCTACGCCGACCCCGAGCAGAGCAAGGACGCCGAGCAGCCTCTCAGTGGCATTGACCTTGGACCGGTCGAGGTCGCGGGGTGAGCCCGAAGAAGGGGGACCGGGCCAGCGTGCCGCCGGCCGACGGGTGGAACGTCATCTTCGGCGACACCAACGCGGCCACCGGTTGGGAAGAGCTCATCCGAACAGCCCTGGGGAACACCCGCAAATGCCTTGACGCCCTCCAGGGCAACCCCCGCTCCGGGGCCAACTGGGAACGGCATCACCCACTCGCCGGCAAGCTGAAGCAGCGCGAGTGGAAGAATATCCTGCTTGACCAGTGGGAGTACGAGGTCACCAGCGGCGGCCGGGTCCGCTACCTGATCGACGACGCCAACAAGACGGTCATCCTCGTGTACGCCTCGCCGAGGCACCCGAAGGACACCGAGTAGAACCCAGCCGGCCCCGCACTCGTAGGTGCGGGGCCGCTGTTATCTCGGCAGCTTGATCAGCCATTGCGGCATGCGGTCGACGTAGTGCAGCAGGGCGTCAGGACCACGAGGTGCACGTGCCCTGTGGGACGAGGTAGTACATGTCGACGCACGCGCCTACGGCCAGTGCGGGATCTTCATCCCTGAAGTCGAACCACTCGCCCTTCAGCTGCCGATCAGCGAAGCGTCGATGAAGGTGTGACTCCAGCCGCCAGTCCCCGCCGAACGACCAAAGAACACGAAGCTCCCGCGGCGACGACGTCTGTAGCTGGCGGAGGCGTGCACGCAGGTTCGACGTGGTCCCGATCTTCACGACCCCGCCAGGACGTTCGCCGATCACGTAGACCACTTCGTCCTGCCCAGGCCGGGGAAACGGTGCGCGATCCTCCAACTCGGGAGTGCTGGACCCTTGCGGAGTGTCGTAGACCTCCAACTCGGTAAAGAAGTTGCCGTTGGTCAGGCGCCTCTTCGTCCGCCGTATGTAGCCGGCGGCTTCCAACTCGGCGAAGAGTGCCCGCATGGCCCTGCGGCCCTCTCCCAGCGACTCGCCGCGAACGAGCCGCGCCTCGCGGGAAAGCTCGTCAGCGTTGGCTTCCCAGCCATCAGGACGACTGAGGATGTCCAGCAATAGGCCGCGGGCCGCGTAACTGAGGTTCTCGTCGAGAGCGGTAGAGAGAGGGACTGCGGTGAGGTGGGAGGCGCTCGGCGTGCGGAACACTTTCATGGTCACGAGTTGATGGTCCCTTACTTGCTGATTTGGGCACAGGTAGGTGGGCGGTTCACCACTGCATCCGTGGGTGGCATTTCTGGCAGGGGGTGACGTAGGGAAGTCCGTTCGTGTCCTCTCCGTCTCGGAGGCGGGTGCGGGGGTCGCAGTCGGGGTCGCCGCAGTGCGGGATGCGGGCGGCTTCCGCCTCGATGGCCGGGGCGGACCACGCGTCGTTGCTGTACGGCTTGTGCTCGGAGAGGGATCGGGCGACGTCCCCCCATCCGGCGACCCGCTCGTCCGTTCCGCCCCGGAAGCTGGCGCCGGCGAGGCGGGCTTGCGCGCGCTCCACGGCCTGCTCCCAGACCCCGGCGGCTGGCCGGCCGGTGCCGAGGACGTCCTCGATCGTCAGCGTCTCGATCTCCGCCCCCGACGCCAGCGGCCCACGGACGCCACCAAGGGGCGCCTGGCGGCCGTCCGCAGGCTCAGCCTCGGGTAGCACGTCGGGCTTCAACCGGTGCGCGTACACGGCGGCAGGCGACTGCACGGCCGCGTCCCCGAGGTCCAGGTACAGGGCAAGGCCGTCCACCGACCAGCCGCCGTCGAGAGCCGCAGCAAGACGGTCGGTGATCGTCTTCTGCTGCCGCTTGTCCGGAGTCTTGCCGCGGTAGTCCAGAGACGCGGTGATCTCCTCGGCTAGAGATCTTGAAAAATCGAGAGAGCCTCCGCCTCCGCCGTCTGGCTCGTCGGCGACGACGGGCGCGTCCGAGACGGCCTCGGCTACGGAGGGGGAGGCGTTAGAGGGGGATTTAGAAGAGGGGTAAGGAGGAGTAGGGGTCACCTGAGAGGTGACCCTCTTCGCACCTGTCAGGTGACCCTCTCGGCCAAGTGGGTCACCTGTGGGATGACCCATAGGGTCACCCGGCGGATGACCCACTTCTCCAGAAAGGGTCACCTCTGGAGTGACCCTCTCTGAGCGTGCGCACTGCCCTTTGTAGCCGTCGTGCCGAGCCTCCGAGCACAGCTGCTCCAGCCGGTACACCGCAGCCTGCTTGATCCGCCCAGGGGTATCCACTGACAGCACCTTCTTCGCCACCAGCTTCCCGACAGCGTTCTTCCACCCCGCCGCCGTCTTGCCAGTGCGCCGGAGGATGTACTCCGCGTGCACCGGCCCGAACGTGAGCCTTGTGCCGTCGTTGGCGTTCTCGGCCAGGACCAAAAGGTCGCTGCGTTCACCGACGGTCAAGCCCGCGTCCTGCCAGTGGTCCAGGATCTCCACCATGAGCTTGATCCCCATCAGGCGGCAGCCCGGGAGCTAGAGAGAGTCATCGCGCGCTAGCGCCCTTCGTGCAGATGAACGACCTGTTGAATGAGGGCGGCCAGGCTGCTCGTTGCCTGGCCGGCCTGCTGATGGCGACCGCTATGCGGGGACTGCGGTGGCCGCGTGCTCGGCCTGCGCGGCGAGGAGTTGGGCGTGAAGGCGCTCCAGCCGGTCGGCGTGCGCCCGGATCTGGTTGATGACCTCCGCCAGTTCGTCTCCGTTCATGTCGATCTGCTCGTCCGGCGACGGCTCGAACTCCACGTAGGGCGTGCGGGGACCGCGGATCCCGCCGTCCTCCTCGTACGGCCACTGCCGGACCATCGCCGACAGCACCGGCCACGCCACCGCGTCCACACCGCCCTGAACCCGCATCGGCAGCCGCATCGCCACGGCCGCCGAGTCGTGCGTCAGGTCACCCACCATCCCGCCCTGGTCATGCGCATGGGTGGCCACACACCACGAAGGGCACGATTCGGTGATCACACCGCCGCCGTGGATACGACGCAACCAACGGCGCGGGGCAGGCGACGAGGCAGGAGCAGGTAAAGCCGGGGGAGGAACGGCCGCCTCAGGGGCGGCTGCGGGCATGCCGAGGGCCGTAGACTCCATAGCGAAGTCCTTTCGTAGAGGTTGGGACTCATCGACCGGCGGGCGGGAACCCGCTGGTCTTGCAGCGGCCGGGGAGGTCAGAGCCCCCGGCCGTTGTGCTGTTCTCCGGCCTGACGCTAAGACCAGCCAAGCACGCGGTGATCAAAACCGGATGTTAGATCCGCGTTAGATTGACGCTTATAGGTTGACTGTTTGCGCAGCTCAGGGTGTGTTTTATGTGGCGACACGACCTGCTGACCTGTGCCGTTCGCTGACTTCCGGGATCGATCGATACGCACAACTACGCACCGCCTAGGGACCTTCCGCCCTAGATCGTTGTCTTGAAGTCGCCGCCTCTGGACCGACACGAAGGACGCTACAACGACGCGAGACGGCGACCGGAGCGAGCCGATCAAATCGGGCGACGCCTCGATGTGCCAACGGATTAGCACCCGCCCGATGCGGACGTACACCTCCCGTTCCACGCGCCGCTGTCCTCCCTGGTACTCACTACGGCTCACCGAGAGCCTCCGAGAAGCTCCGAGCCGTACCCGTCGTGGCGAGACGGCTGGAATTCGCCGTTCGAATCATCCCCGGCGAGTAGGCAACCCGCCAAAACGCACCAGCAGGATCGCGCCCCTGATTGCCGAAAGTTATATGTCTTCTCCGTGACCTCTGGCAGCCCTGAGTGATCGCTCCGAGTGAATTGCCTGGTGGTGCGAGTGCGCCCAGGCGGGGCGAAGCGCGCGGCAGCGATGATCCATGACCGAAACGCGCACCGATCGGTACACCTAGTCACGCCGGTCGGGCTTGTAGGCGTTCAGGTACACGCCGCGGAGCCCCTGCGGTCTCACTAGGCCCTCGGTGGCCAGCGCCTGCGCCGCCAGCGTGCAGGTCATGGCGCTGACGCCAAGGTGGTCGGCCATCTCGGAGCGCGAGAGCAGCCGGTCGCCAGGCTTCATGTAGCCAGCCAGGATCTCGGCGCGGAGGACGTCTGTCACCTGTCGGATGAGACTGGGAGCGCCCTTCACGTAGCTCCGCTCGACCTCAGCCTGCTGCCAAGTCGCGGAGAGGGACATCGGCGACGCAGCGTTGCTCTTGTTATGGACCGGCAGCTCGGTTTTTATCGCAGCAGTCTCGGCGGCGCGCGCTTCGGGTTCGGTGTCGAACCACTCGACGGTCTTGCTGGCCACCTGGGGCCACCACGACTTGTCGTCGGCGTGCTGACGCCACCGGCGGTCGGGGTCATCACTGATGCCCGCATAGAGCAGGCGGCCCTCGGTGTCGAAGAGCCGGTAGAGGGCGGTGGGGACCTGCTTGTTGCGGCGTCGGGGAACGTGCCGGACCACCTCAAGCCCGAATGAGATCGGGTAGTCCGATTCCCAATCGTCCACGTAGTAGTAGAAGCCGGGCTCTGGCCGCTTGCAGCTCCCTGCCGTACCGAGGTAGCGGGGCGAGATGAGTTGGCGCGGGTAGAGATCCGGCGGCACTTCGTGCATCCAGTCCGGTCCGGGATGGCTGGCTTGCGATCGCTTGTGAAGGTGCACGGAGGCTCCCGCTTCAAAGGCCGTCATCTGTGATGTAGACAACAATAGAGTTATCTAGATGACTGTCAACCTCTGTTTGCATCTTTCGCGTTGGTCGCATGACTCCTTTGACCGATGCCGGGCGGCCACCTGTAGCTTTGTCATCTAGAGGTCTCATGAAGGAGGACGGGTGCCACGCCAGCCGCAAGGTCACGAGCCGCGCTACAGAACGATCGCGGGTGATCTGCGCGCGAAAATCGAGCGAGGCGAGCTGAAGCCGGACGGCAGGCTCCCGTCACAAGAAGAGATCATGGAGCAGTATGACGTCGCCATGGGGACCGCCCGGCAGGCATTGCAGGCACTCCAGGACCAAGGTCTGACGGTCGCCGTCCAGGGGCGAGGCGTGTACCCGCGCACGTATCGACCCCTCCCGCGACGTTCGCCAGCGCGCCTCACGGCGGAGCAGTGGGGGTCGGGGCGGTCCATCTGGGAGATGGATCTCGAAGAGCGCGCCGACGACATGACTCAGCGGGTGCAGATCGAGAAGATCCCGGCGACCCCGACTATTGCGAGGCAACTCAGCGTCAGCGAGAACGAGTACGTCTGGAAGCGTGATCGCCTCTTCCTGCTCGCCGACCACCCGGTGCAACGGGCTGTGTCTTACCTGCCGTCGTCGCTGGTTGAGGGCACGGCCATTACCCAGTTGGACACCGGCCCCGGTGGTATCTATGCGCGCCTCGCCGACATCGGACATGCCCCGGCGAGATTCACAGAAGCGCTGCGAGCCCGTATGCCCTCAAAGGAAGAGGCGGATGACCTTGCCCTGCCGCCCGCAACCCCCGTGCTTGAGATCACCCGCATTGCCTACGACGACACCGGGATCCCGGTTGAGGTCAACGACATGCTACTGAATGCCTACGCATACGTGCTGGAGTACGACTTCCCCGCCTAGGTCGCCGGTTCGCGAGCCCCCCTCCAACTCTGTTGGGCGGGGGCTCTTTTGTGTGCCCATGAGCCCGCTAGACATCTAGACGGCATGGTGGTTATCTAGATGAACGCAAGAGAAGTCGAAGCCTGCGATGGGAGTCAACGTGCTGCGCGTGAAGGAGGTCGCCGACCGCCTAAGGGTTCATCCCGCGACTGTGTACCGCTGGATCGCAGACGGCCGCCTTCCCGCCGTCCGCTACGGGAAGCCGATTGTTCCCGGCACGCCGATCAAGGGCGGCGGCGGATCGATCAGGATCCCCGAAGACGCACTAGCCAGCGCCGATAACGCCCTGGGCGACGCCGCCTAGAACGCAAGACGCCCCGGTCGGCGCTACGAACGCCGACCGGGGCCAGACCACCCGAAGCCTCGAAGCAACCGGGAGATCGACATGAACGTTACGCCCCAGAACGGCACCGCGCCTATGTCGCGGGCCGACGCGGCGGCTCACCGTGCCGCGTCCTTCGTCCGCACCACAACCTCCGCCTCCGCCCCCACCGACTCGGACCCGGATGCCGACGAGTTGCTGCGGC
Organism: Streptomyces sp. NPDC024632; assembly: GCF_055559175.1. Taxonomy (NCBI): domain Bacteria; kingdom Bacillati; phylum Actinomycetota; class Actinomycetes; order Kitasatosporales; family Streptomycetaceae; genus Streptomyces; species Streptomyces sp. NPDC024632. The sequence continues at coordinate 53,673 of NZ_JBVHLD010000003.1, read as the reverse complement.
GCGCCCGCAGCCCGCGGTCGAATCTGACGGTGTGCCCGGAGTGCCACGCCGCGTTCTCGGGCAGTGCCCACGTGCGCCAGCCGAAGGCCGCCCCCGCGGTGGATGCGGCCCGGTTGCGCGTGGAGACGGAGACCGCGTACCTGCTGCGCGACCGGCAGGGCTACGACGAGTACCGGCAGTGGGCGCAGGGGGCGGCGGCATGAGCGCCGACTCCGAGCCGGTTCCGGTGCCGCGTAGTCCGGAGGACGCCGCCCTGGAGCGAGTGATCGCCGCGAAGCCCGTGCAACTCCCGCCGCTGCCCGCCGACCCGCACGACCGCAGGCTCGCCATGACCGTCAGGGGCTGGTGATGACGGCCGCCGACGTGCAGGTCACTTCGTTCGGCTACCTCCACGACGCCCCGCCGCCCGCGCATCTGACCTTGGACCTGCGCGCGCATTTCCGGGACCCGCACATCAACCCGGCCCTGCGGGAACTCACCGCCCACGACCAGGTGGTGGTCGACACCGTCCTGGGGACCCCCGGCATCGGCATCGTCATCGACGCCGTCCAGGGCGCCGTTCTCGGATACCTCGCCGGACCCTCCGGCAGCACCCTCACCGTCGCCATCGGATGCGCAGGTGGACGCCACCGCGCCGCCGCAGTAGCCGCAGAAATCGCCTGCCGCCTCCAGGCTGCCGGGATCAGCACCCAGGTCAGCCACCGCGACATCGACAAGCCCGTTATCAACCGGCCCACCGCCAACTGACCGAAGGGACCGTCATGGGTCTGTTCAGCCGCAACAACGACCAGAACTTCCACGACCAGCGTGCGAGCGATATCCAGACCGCCGTCAACAACGGAGACATCGACGGCGCAGCCCGCCTGGTGAGCCACCTGATCATCGAGGAAGGCGCCGCCGGACTCGGCCCGGTCACCGAGGCCATCAACCGAGGCAAGCGAACGTGACGGCCGCCGAGGAGCACGCCGCCGCTGACGCCGACTACGCCGCCGCCCAGGACTGGCCCGCACCCGAACCCGTGCGCGAAGAGCAAACCCCCACCTGCTGCACCACCACACTCCTCTGCCCCGTCCACGACCGGGCCTTCCACCCCGGCAACCACTAAGCCCCCGGCCCGCAGTCACACCCCCCGCTGCGGGCCGGGCCCCAACCCCCACCCCAGGAGCAGCAATGCCCGAGAACCCCGGCGGTTCCGTCACCACCGAGAAGACCGACGACGGCGCCACCACCGTGATCATCACCAGCGACGGCGTCGCCATCCACGACTGCCCCGGCGGCCTCACCGAAGACGAACTCCTCGACTGACCAGGACCCTCCTGCACCACCCACCGAGAGGAGCCCGCCATGGGCCAGGCCAACCCGGAAACCGGCAGCGACATCGAGTACGAGGCGGACGGCGACTACACCATCACCTTCCCCATGAGCCTCCCGACCCCGCCGCCCGCCAAAGACGACAACGACAGATGACATTCCCCCGTGACCGCAGCCAGGACTTCGCCGACCACCAGCTCACTGAAGCCCTCCTCGCCGCCGCAAAAGCCGACCTCCCGGACGACGACGAATTCGCACGCGTCCTCCGCGACTGCCTCGAAACCCGGACCCTGCCTCCCGGCCACAACTGGCCAACCACCCGCTGACAACCCCGCTCCGCCACCAGACCGCCCCGGCTGGTGACGGCACAGGACCGGACAACCCAGCCCGGACAGGAGAACTGCATGTCCCGCAAGAACGCCGCTATCGAACGCGTCACCACCGCAGCCTTGAACGCAGCCGCCGCTGACGCCTACATCGGCACCGGCTCGCCACAGTCCGCCGTACTCCGACGCGAAGTGGGCGACGCCATCGCCGCCGCAAAGGCCGCAGGCGCCACGGACGACGAGATCCGCGCCAGCGCACACAACTCCCTCAAGCCCCGCTGACCGCTCCGCGGCAACACCCCCTGCACCTGCAACGACCGCAACCACAAGCACTGACCGTTGCCCGCGGGCCCCAGACCACCTGGGACCCAAGGAGAACCGCCAGACACCCGCCCACCCCGGAAGGACCCGCCGCATGGTCACCGTCGAAAACCTCATCGCCAACTACGCCGTGCCGATCGCCACCAGCGCCAACCTCGACCCCACTGACTACGACCAGACTGCCGCCGGCCTCGCCGAACTCCTCCGCGACACCGCCGACCGGCTCAGCCCCATGGACCAGACCGGCGGATGGCTGGAGGACGCCGCCGCCGACCTCGACGCCATCGACCGCCTCGGCGACGACGGACCCAAGACGCAGGAACTCCTCAACCGCATCGGTGCCGCGCTCTACGACGCCAAGTCCGACCTCGAACTCGTCTGATCGGCCTCCGCCACTATCCGAAGGGACCCACCGTGCGTACCGCCCTTGTCGGCATCCTGGCCGGACTCGCCGCCGCCTACCCCACGCTTGCCCTGCTGCTGTGGCACGCCCTCGGCTGGGCGCTCACCACGGTCGCGGGCGGCACCGGATGGGTCCTCCAACAGCCCGCAGGAGCCACGGCGCTGACCGTCTTACTCGGCTGGCAGCACCTGGCACGGGCCGTCCGGAGGCGGACCGCATGAACGCCGACGGACCGAAGACCCGATGGGACCCCCTCGTCGCCATCAGCCTCATCGCCGGAGTGGGCTTCACTGCATTCGCCGAATATCAGCTCGCCCGCACTATCGGCGCCGTCGCCCCCGTTGCGGTACTCCTGCCGCTCGCACTGGACGTGTACGTCGTCGCCGCGATCCGCCGGGCACGCGGCCGGGACATCGCCCTGTCGCTGATCCTCATGGGTACCGCCCAGGTGTCGGCGCACATGCTCGAAGCCGGTGTTGTCGTCGTGTCAGTACCGCTCGTCGCCGCCGTGTCGCTCCTTGTGCCGCTGTCGATCTGGCGCGTCCACGCGCTCGCCGCAGTACCGGAGAAGCGGCACCAGAAGACGGGCGCAAGTACCGCCCCAGTACCGGCACAGGTGACCGTCGAACGAACCACCCCGGTACCGGTACAAGACGCGTCCGCGCAGCCGGTACTCGAAGAGGCGGTACCGCGCCCGGAACTCCAAGCCGTACCGGCACTGACGACCCCGGTACCGGTACGGCAGCCCCGTCGCAGTACCGCCAAGAAGACCGGCCGCCAACCGGTACGACGCCCCAAGCAGACAGCCGGTACAGCGTCGTTCGACGAACACGTCCGTACCGCCACCGCCTGGCTCAGTACCGACCCGGACCTCAGCGGTACAGCCATCGCCCGCAAGCTCGGCGTCGGCGACTCCTACGGGCGCCGCATCCGCCGTACCGCCCTCGACCCGCAGCCCGCCAGTACCGGTACAACAACTGGCCCCGAGCCCCGCCCCGACGGCATAGGCCAGGGCGGAGAAGGATACGCATGAGTACCGCCACCGAGGACCGCGTCCACGCCGCGAAGGACATCGACGCCGGCGTACCCGACACGTTCCTGTCCCGTCTCGCTCTGCGCCGCCGCCTCACCGGCACCAACACCCGCCTGCGCGCAACGTTCCCCGCGCTCGCCTGGGCCGCCCGCTACACGTGGTGGGGCATCGTCGGCACCGCGAAGTGCGTGCGCGGCGTGTGGCGGTGGATCGTCGCCGCCGAATACGAGACCCACCGGGCGGAGAAGCCCGAACTCGTTGAGCGCACACGGGCCCGGCGCCGCAAGACCGCTGCCTGGGTGATTGCCACGTCCGCGCCCCTGTACGGGGCTGTCGCGTGGCTGTACTACCCGTGGCCGCTTGTCGGCACCGCCGCTCTCGCCTCCGGCGGCTTCGCCACCGCGGCCCTTGTGGAGAAGCGTGCACGTCAGGCCGTTATGGACACTGCCCGGAAGAAGACCGGGCGTCTTCCCGGCAGCAAGGTCGTCCGGCAGGCGTTCGCCGACGCCAAGCTCGGCGAGACCCGCATCGTCGGCCCCGTCACCCGCACCGACACCGATGACGCCTGGGTTGCCGTCGTCGAACGGGCCGCGGGCGCCCCGGCATCAAAGGTTATGGCGAAGGGCGAGGAGCTGGCTTCCGCTCTCGGCGTCGGCGTCGAACTGCTGCACCTGTCCCCGGTCGACGGTCATGCGGGGCGGGTCAAGGTCACCTGCTTCGACAAGGACCCCATGCAGGGCACGCCCATCCCGACACCGCTGCTACAGAAGCCGCAGGTCAGCTTGTGGACCGACCGGATCCCCGTCGGCGTTGACCTTCGTGGTCGCATCGTGGATGTGTCCCTGCCCGAGCGATCCATGCTCATCGGCGGGGAGCCCGGCGCGGGCAAGTCCGTGGCGGCCATGAACATCCTGCTCGCTGTGGCCCTCGACGCCGACGCCCAGCTGTGGCTCGGCGACGGCAAGGGCGTCGACACACTGGAGCTGGAGCCGCTGGCGAAGAAGGTCGCACCGTCCGCCAGCCCCGCCGGTCTCCTCGACATGCTCAATGAGCTGCGCATTCACATGGACGAGCGGTTCAAGGTCCTCCGCAAGCTCGGCCGGAAGAAGGTCGAGCAGGACATGGACCTGCCTCTGATCGTGCTGTGGATCGACGAACTTGCCCGGTACACGACCGACGCGAAGTTCAAGAAGCAGATCATCGACGCGCTGCGCGACGTCATCCAGCGCGGCCGGTCTGCCGGGATCATCACCATCTGTGCCACGCAGCGTCCGTCTGCGAGTGTCGTGGACACCTCGATCCGTGACCTGCTGTCCATCCGGATGGCGCTGCGGTCCACGACGAACGCCGCGTCCGACACCATCCTCGGCCAGGGCCGTGCCTCCAGCGGGCACAGTGCGGCGTCCATCACCGCAGCTCAGCGCGGTGTCGGCTACCTCCTGAACGAGGGATCAGAACCGGTGCTGCTGCGGAACTTTTTCGTGAACCCGGCTCAGGAACGGCAGATCATCGAGCGCGGCTACGGGCTCCGGGAGTCCGCCGGCACCCTTGCGCTGGCCGCGGACCATCCGCGGCGCAAGATGCTCACCCTTGTCCTGGAGGCTTTCGGCGACCAGGACAAGCTCTCGACAGAGGTGCTGCTGGAGCGGCTCGGCGGCGACTGGGACCCGGCGAGCCTGGCCCGCGGACTGGCGTTGAACGGGTACCCGAAGGCGCTGTGGATCGACGGCGCTACGAAGCAGGGCTACGCCCGCGCGGGGGTCGTGGAGGCGCTGGATGCCCTGTAGGCGGCCTCAAGGCAGGAGCCAAGCCGCCCCCAAGAACTTGGACATTTCCCCCAAGGATCTTGGGTTTTCACCCCCCAATGCTTGACCCTCTCTGACCTGCACTCTTGCGGCTCTTGGCCCCCTTGTGGCGGCCCTTGGGGCCACCTGACACCCCCGAATCACCCCTGAACCGGAGGAGAACCGCCCATGCCCACAGACCCGCCCCTGACCGCCGGCGAGAAGGCGGAGCTGGCCCGCATCGTCGCGATGGCTGCGATCCGCAAGGGCGTCCTCACGACGCGCCAGCAGAAGAAGATCGACCGCATCCTTACCGGCGCACACGCCCGTGCTGCCGAGCTCGCCACCAGGAAGTAGGAGCCCATGCCCGTGACCCCAGAAAAGCTTGACGCCTACGAGGCCGCCCAGGCTGCTGAGCGTGCCGTGGCTGCCGGTACCGGTGACGAGGACGTTGCCGACCTGTGGAACGGCTACGCCAACCAGCCCCAGCCCCAGGACTAGGAGTTGTTGTGTCGCTGCCCGAGCGGCTGCCCGTCACCACCGGGCAGCCCACCCACCTTCCGCCCCCGGTCGCGCCGGTCGCCGTGTACGAGCAGCGCCGGGTCGTTTACCTGCCTGATCCGATCAACCCCGGCCAGTCCGTGGCCGTGGACGCCCGCGACCTCCAGGCCGCCGTCTGCCAGCCGCCTCGCGATCTGACGCCCCAGCCGCTCCTTGACCCGTTCGCGCAGCGCATCCTGGCCGCCGGGATCGGGGGAGGGGCTGCTGCTGCGGGCGCGGGGTGGGGTGTGGGTGAGGCCGTCAGCGGGATTGCCGGGGTCAGTGCGGGGTCGCTGTTCTGGCTGGCGTTGCTTGTTGCTGCGGCCCGGCTGCCCCGCGCTGGCCGGAGCCGGGTCCACCACGAGACGCACACGCACATCACGCACGAGAACCGGTGGTTCGGCAGGTCAACCACCAACCTGCACCAGCGGTGACCCGCGTCACGCGCTGAGTGCACAGCGCAGTGCAGTCCTCAACCCCTGTTCCCGCGACCGTAGAAAACCGAAGACACCAACAACGAAGGAGACGTGAACGTCATGGGCTGGATCAACAAGCTGAACGGCAAGACCGTGCACTACGACGACAACGGCAACAAGACGACGCTCGCCGCTGACGGTGTTACGGCGGAGAGGGATCCGGCGTACTCGCAGGCCGACATGGACGCCTATCAGAGCGGCGAGATCACCGACGTCGAGTACCGGAGCCGGTACAACCACCGCTTCCACAAGCAGCGCTGACCGTGTTCGCCACGACCGTCGTCCTGCTGTTCGTTGCGCACATGGTTGCTGACTACGCCGTCCAGACTGATCACCAGGCGACCCACAAGGCCGACCGGACTGCGGAGGGTTGGCGGGCGAACGTGACGCATGCCGCCACGCACGTGATCGCCTGCGCGCTGGCCTTGGCTGCCGGTGCTGCGCTCCTCGACGGGGTGCACCTGCCCGTGGCTCGGGCCGTCGCCGCCGTCGCCTGGGTGGGTGTCAGTCACGGCTTCATCGACCGTAGGTGGCCCATCGCCTGGTGGATGGACAACACCGGGTCCGCCGATTTCCGCACCCGCGGCGGCGCGCAGCATGTCGATCAGACCGCACACCTGCTGTGCCTCGCCGTTGCGGCGCTCATTGTCGCCGCGTGACCGCCCAGCACGATGCCCCCGCCAGGAACCCGGCGGGGGCATCGTCGTGTGGATGCGGCCGGTGGCCGGGTTGATTCCCGAGGGGAGGCCCGCGACCGGGGTCTCCGCTGTCGCAGCCCACCGGCCGCGAATGTCACGCTACGTCCGGCGGTTGCCGCCAGGGAACCCCCGTGCACGGTGTACGGGGGTTCGGCGGTCAGTGCTCCGGCTGGTCTGTTGCGGGTGTGGCTGGTCGGGCGCGGCCCATCCACCGGTCGCGTCCGATGACCTCGGACGGCGGCCCGGACGGTTCGAGGCCGAGCAGTTCGCACAATCGCGCCATTGCCTGCTCCGCCTCATCGCGCGTGTCACACATCACCGAGTACACGACAGCCATGGCAGGAGTGTGGCGTGCGGCGGTGGTCGGCGGCAGGCGAACAGCGGAACTCCGGTACGGGTTTACGGTGTCCGGTCGTTCTGCCTGCGGCGCTCGGCTAGCTCGATGCTGCGCACGCGCCGCAGCCAGGCAGTGAGACTGATCAGTGCCAGGCCGCAGCTTCCGCACCATCCCCAGCCGTCGGTGAGGAGCGATGTCAGCCCGTTCGCGTATTCGATGTACACCGCGTCGGCCCCGACCGCAATCGCGGTGAGTGCTTGCGTGCGGGAGGGGGAGACGAGGACCCAGTCGACGGGTCTCCACGCGCCGCCCAGCCAGCCGCCGAGCCGGAGCCTGACCGCCGCACGCAGGAGCGATAACGCGGTGAGCCGCGCCTGCGCCGTGGACACTTCTGCGGATGCTTCCAGTGCGTCGTGCCAGGGCTCGCGCATGTCGGGGCGTCCTGCGATCCAGGCGAGGTCGCGAGCCTGCCCGACGAGGCTGGCCGGGGAGACCAGCATCCGGTAGGCGGTCACGGCGGCGCCGCCGACGACGAGGATGACTGCGACGGCAACGAGCAGTTGCCAGGGGATGAGTACCGGTTGGCCGTCGGCGGAGCAGCCGGTGTAGCCCTCGGCGGGACTGGCGGGCACCATGCCGTGCGGGTTGCAGGATCTGATCATTGTTCGGCCGCGGGGCGGTATGCCTGCTGGCGGGCGCGGCGTGCTTGCAGGGCTGCGCGTGCTTGTGCCCGTCCGGTGCCGGTGAGTTGGTAGTAGCGGCGGCCGGGGCGGCCGGGGTGGGGGCTGTCCTCGTCTCGGGTGGTGACCCAGCCGACGTTGAGGAGCCGGTCGAGGATGGGGTAGACGGTTCCGGGGCCGAGGTCGGCGTCGCGGCAGATTGAGAGGCCCCATGGGGGGTTGTCGGTCTCTGCGGCGAGGAGGGCGTCGATGACTGCGATGGTGGGTGTGGTGAGGCGGATTGGTGGGGGCATGGGCTTAGTACAGCATGTATCGAGAACGAGTGTCGGGTGTTTGGGGGTACCGGTGGTGTCCGGTGGTGGGCGCACAATCAGCGCATGACCACTGACCTGATCGGCTTCCTGCGGGCCCGGCTTGACGAAGACGAGGCGTCGGCGCGGGCAGCAGATGCAGAGTTGAGCGCGGTTTTCACCCGCATCATGTCGTTCGATCCGGAGATGGCGGCAGACGAGCGCCACATCATGACCCATCGCCCGGCGCGGACGTTGCGCGAGGTCGAGGCCAAGCGGCTGGTGGTCGGGGAGTACGAGCGGGCGATGGCGAACCGGCGTGCCCACCCTGACGACCTTGCGTCCGCTGGTGCGCTGCTCGCGCTTCACGGGGTCGTCAAGGCGCTCGTCCTGCCGTACTCCACTCACCCCGACTGCCGCGAGGAGTGGCGGCCGTGAGCGCAACCCCGATGTCACCGTTCGGCGGCATCCTCCACGCGATGATGGAGCCGCATGACGGCGGCCCTCCCTACACGTTCGCGTGGGCGGAGCCTGAGCACGAAGAGCCCACCCCCGAGCCCCGGCCGCTGTCCCGCCGTGAGCGGAACCGCTACAGGCGGATGATCGCGCGGGCCTTTGACGTCCCGCTGTGGGTGACCGGGATCGGTGTTGTGCCTCTCGCCATCGACGGGCACGCCTACCACCGCAGGCAGCGCAACCGGGTCAAGCGGAGGCGGCGATGATGGACCAGGTCACCTACTGGTACGGCGCGCTGTTCGGGTTCTGCGTAGGCGTCGGGTTCGTAGCGTCGTTCCTGTTCGTGGATCAGTGGCAGCGGAGGCGGCGATGAGCGAGGAGGCCATTCTGCGGGAGGCGTTCGTAGCCGCTGTCGAGGCGCACGAGTCGCACCGGCCGCGCCTGCGCCTTGACCCGGACGGCATCCACCGCTGCCCCGAATGCGACCCCGTGCCGCCCCCGCAGATCCGGATGGTCGGTGACCGGCGGATGCAGTGCAAGGACATCCCCGACGAGGTCTTCCTCGACGCGGTGCGCCGCACCCCCGCCTGCGACGGGACGCTGGATCCGGCGAAGTGGCGGATGCGCTGGAACGTGCACGAAGAGCTTGAGCGTGTCGTCGGCTTCGTGCCCGAGAACCTGTTGCTGGCGAAAGCGCGCAAGCTCATGGCCGCGAAGAAGCTGGGCGGCTGCCCCTGCGGATGCCGTGGCGACTACCACCTACCGTGCGGGCAGCTCTACTGCTGCGAGTATCCGAAGGAGCGTCCGTGACGGAACCGTGGAGCCTGGACCGGATTGTCACCGAGTTGGCGTTCCTGGACGTGGTGCGCGAGGAGTCGAAGCGGGCGATCCACTGCGAGCCGCACCGGGTGCACCAGATCCGTGCTGCCGTCGATCAGATGGGTGCCGCCGACATCATCACCGTTCACGCCAACCCCGCCTGCCCACCCGGCAAGATGCTTATCTTCAACGAGAACGCCATGGCCGCTGCGCAGGAAGAGTTCCTGCAAGGACTGGTGCGCACACCGTGGAAGTTCGGAGGGGCCGTATGACCGACGATGAGGTGCACCGCAAGTTCGTCTCTGCTCTCCTGGACCGCTTGGAAGCCCTGGGCTGGGAGATCGAGCACTCCTTCGACGGGTACCCGAACGGCGACATCGAGGTGTTCTGGCCTGATGCAAAGACCGGGCACGCCATACGGTTCTCCGGCTGGTGGATCAGTTGGCGGCCGGTCAACGGGGCGCTGGCCTTCGGCGTCGGTGACGACACCATGGATCGGCGCTGGCGGCACCAACTCGACGCCGACACCAACGACCCGGTCGCGGTCGCCAATGCCGCCGACCGGGCCATGCACCTGCTCTGGCACCAGGAAGACGCCGACTTGCGCCACCAGTTGCACCAGAAGAACTACGCGCTCGAAAACCTCAAGCAGCGCATCGAGGCCCTGTCCCGGCGGGTCGTCGTCACACCCGGCATGCTCCGGGACGCACTGAAGGGCGGTGGCCAGTGACCGCCGACCCGCTGGCCTACCTGCGCGACGCCCTGGACAAACGGCAGAAAATCGCCGAGATGGCGATGTCTGCGTGCTGGCACACGGACTACTGCGACGAAGACGGTGAGCCGTTCCACGCCGCGAACGACCCGGCCGCCGTCCTCCGCCGCATCGCCGCCGACCGGAAGCTGCTCGAACTGCACGCCGCAGTACCGGACCACGGGCGATTCAGCGAACGCACCTGCGAGGAATCCGGCTGCGACGGAGACCACTCTGCGCCACCCGTCTGCCGCTCCTGCCGCACCCACGCAGGCGACCCCACCGAAGCCCCCTGCCAGACCGTCGAAATCCTCGCCGAAGCCTGGGGCTGGACGGCCAACTGACGCCTCCGGGCACTGTCCGGTACCGGGCGCATCATGTGATCAGTACCGTCACGCACCCCGGAGGCCCCCGTGCCCGACGACCCCCAGTCTCCGATCACCGAACTCGCGGCCATGGCCGTACAACACCACGAGCTGTACACCGCCTACGTCGACGCCGGGTTCACCGAGAACCAGGCGTTGCAGATGCTGATCTCGATCATCATGGCGACAATCGGCGGTGCGGCATGAAGGTCCCCGTCTCATGCCCCGGCCGCTGTAACCACGCCTGGCGTCGTGCCGAGGAAGAGCGCACCACCCTCGGCACCCTGCACGAACTCTCCCCGCACTGGGGCCAGCCGCTCCACTGCGAGCACTGCACCACCCGCGCCCGCCAGCAACTCGCCGACCTCCCCGAACTGATCGCGGCAATCTGGCTGGAGGCCGTCCACGGCTCCCGCGGCCCCAAGGTCGGCACGATCGGCCGGTCCTCCGCCACCCACGCCTCCTGGCCCGGCCAGTCGTCGCGGCTGTTGACGGACCACATCGTCGGCGGACTCCTGGAACTGGAGGACGACATCCGCGAACTGCGACACCTCCGCACCCGGCCCGGTCGCGGCACAGAAGGCGCCGGTGTCACCGAGGCCGTCCGCTTTCTGGGTGTGCACCTCGAATGGGCGCTCACCGAACACCCCGCCGCGACCGAGACCCACGACCGTGACTCCGCGAACCCGGCCTCGCAGATCGCCGGTTGGCACCGGGCCGCCGAACGGTTCACCGCCCGTGACCCTCGCCTGGAGCACCACCGGGTGCCGTGCCCGCGCTGCGAGATGCTGACCCTGTTCCGGGCTGATGGTGACGACTACATCGAGTGCCGCAATGCCGCCTGCGCGCTGCTGCTGACGCCTGCCGAGTACGCGGATCACACCAGGTCACTCGCCTCGCAGACCCGAATTACGCAGGCAGCTTGACGAAAGTCAAGATCCGTGTCAGATTTTGACCGGATCACCATGTTTCCGAACGGCCCCGCGACCCGAAACGGCGCGGGGCCTTTTGTGTGCCTTCAGGGGGTGGTCATGGTCATCGACGGCAGCCTCACCTCCACCACCTGGACGACAGCCGAGGCCGCCGAGGCCGCCGGGGTCACCGCCGACGTGATCTACCAGTGGAAGCGGCGCGGCAAGATCAAGCCGATCAACCGCACCGGCTGGCCCCGTTACCGCGCCATGGACGTACTCGCCGCCGAGAAGGCGACGCGCGAACGCGCCCGGCGCACCTACGCAGCCGCCTGATGCTGCTCGACTGCGTCACCTGTGCGGACACCGGCCACGTCTGTGAGAACCATCCGGACCGGCCCTGGGGTCCGCTGTGCTGCGCCGAGGGTGCTATCGGTGCCCGCAAGTGCAGCCATGGGGCGTGCGGGTGCGGTGCTGGGGTTCCGTGTCCCGCCTGCTGCACGACCGATGGCCCCGACTCGATCACGGACGCGTTCATACCGCGCCAACACTGACTGCCCCGCCGGTTCGCCGTTGCTGGGGCTGCGGGCTGATGCCAGAAGGCGACGCCCGCCCCTCGCAGCCCGGAGACGGACCGGGCCGCGAGGCATCCACTCCCGCTGCCCGGCAACCGGCCCACGGTCCGCCGGGCAGCGGGGAACGCCGCTGGCAGACGAAGGCTGCCGTCCACTGCTGGCCAGTACCGGTTCGAATCCGGAACGGCGGCGCATCCTCAACACTCAATCGCCTGCCGCTGATCCCGGCAGAAAGGAAGCCCCAGCGTTCCAGGCGCTGGGGCTTCCGCACACCTGGAGGAAGACTGTGGCCAAATTTCGCAAGAAGCCCGTCGTCATCGAAGCCGTCCGGTTCGTCGGGAACTTCGATGAGATCGAGAAGTTCGTAGGCGGCGACGCCGAGTTCCGAGACGGGAAGCTGGTCGTCGCCACCCTTGAAGGCGCAATGCGCGCCGAGCCCGGCGACTGGATCACCAAGGGCGTCGCCGGAGAGTTCCACCCCTGCAAGCCCGACATCTTCGCGGCGACCTATGAGGCGGTCAGCGGATGACGAAGAACGGCAGCAGCGCCCTGAAGCGCGCCGTCCGGGCTCGGATGGCGGAGACGGGCGAGAACTACACCACCGCTCTGCGCCGCATCCAGGAGCAGCGACAGCAGGCTGACGCCAAGCAGGAGTAGCCGTGTCGAACGTCGAGCATGTCCACCCGGTCAACGATCTGATCGCTCACGACACGTCCACTGACGACGCCGACTGCCCCTGCGGGCCGACGGTCCGGCCGGTTGAGCGCCCCGACGGCAGCATGGGATGGCTCATCGTCCATGCCTCACTCGACGGCCGCGAACTCCAGGAGCCACCGTGCGCGTGATCCTGCCGCCTGTCTGGTGCTTGTGCGGTCACGCCGAGGACGAGCACCGCGCCACCGGGGCATGCCGCGCCAGCGACGGCCAACGCCCCTGCGGATGCCACGAGTTCGAACCAGACGAGGAGTAGCCGTGCGTCTCACCGTCGCATCCGGCGACAAGCAAGTCCACGTCCGCGTCAAAGGCAACGGGCGGAAGAAACTCCGGCAAGCCGAGGCCGCTGCCCGGCGGCTCCTCGACGCCACACCCGCGGCACCGGCCAAGCCGCCCATCGGATTCAGTGCGGTGTCGGACACCGAAACGGTTGAGGACTGAGGGAGGCACTGCCGTGCCACTCCCCAACCAGGTGCAGTTCGCGTCGGCCTCCGGGTCGCTGTGGCGGCAGACGTTCACGATCACCGATGAGGCTGGCGTCGTCGACCTCACCGGGCTGGGCTGGGAGTTCGTGATCCGCCCGAACACCACCGACGCCACCGTCCCGGCTCTCGTGAGCGTCACCACCACCCCGTCCGCGCAGGGCCAGATCGACGTCATCCCGCTTCAGGGCGTCGTCACCGTCACCCTCACCCCGGCAGCCACCATCCTCCTCGGCCAGGGCAGCCGACCCCACGCCCTCTGGTCCAACCCCGGCCAGGACGACGCCCTGTGCTGGTGCGAGGGCCGCTTCAACACCCAGCTCGTCGCCGCCGCGTAGAGGGGGTGCCGTGGACGTCACCCTGACCATTCCGCCCGCTGTCACCGTCACCGCAACCGGCACCCAAGGCCCGCCCGGCAACGGGGTCCGCCACGGCAGCGGCCCGCCAGACGCCGGGCTCGGCAACGACGGCGACTTCTACATCGACAACGCCGTCCCGTCCGCCCTCGTCATCTACGGACCCAAGGCCAACGGGGCGTGGGGTGCGGGCGTACCGCTCGGCGGCGGCTCCGGAGCCTCCTACTACCTGCACACCCAGTCCAGCCCGGCAGCCACCTGGCAGGTCAACCACGGACTCGGGCGCACACCCAACGTCGCCGTCATCAGCACCGGCGGCACGGTCGTCCACGCGGACATCGTCCACGCCTCGAACAATCTCGCCGTGATCACCTTCCCGACCGCCATTGCCGGAACGGCGATGTGCTCCTGAGAGGAGCCAACCGTGGCCGTACCGCTCCTCACCGGCGCCGACTTCAACAACCAGCGCGCCCAGAACCTCGCCGACCCCGCCTCAGCAACCGACGCCGTCACCAAGCAGTACCTTGACGCGCGCCTCACCGGCCTCACGTGGAAACAGCCCGTCCGGGCCGCGACCACCACCACCGGCACGCTCGCCACCGCTTTCGCCAACGGCCAGTCCATCGACGGCGTCAGCCTGGTCACGGGCGACCGCATCCTGATCAAGGACCAGACCAGCCAGCCCGACAACGGCATCTACGTCGTCAATGCCAGCGGTGCGCCCACCAGGGCCACCGACGCCGACTCCAGCGCCGAACTCGACTCCGCCGCCGTCCTGGTCACGTCCGGCACCGTCAACGCCGACAACGCCTACACGCAGACCACCAACACGCCCGTCGTCGGCACGTCGAACCTGGTCTGGGCGCAGTTCGGCGGCGCCAACCTCCCCACCGCGGGCAACGGCCTCAGCCGGTCCGGCAACACGCTCAGCGTGCAGCCAGCGGGCGGCGGCGGCATCACCGTCAGCGCAGGCGGCGTCAGCGCGGACACCTCGATCGTGGCCCGGCACGTCGCCGCATCCGTCGGCAACGGCTCCGCCACCTCCATCGCCGTCACCCACAACCTGGGGACACAGGACGTCCTCGTGCAGGTCATCCGCGTCGCCGACCGTGCCGCCGTTCTCACCGACTGGGTCGCCACCGACGTCAACACCGTCACCCTCAGCTTTGCGACCGCGCCCAGCACCAACGCGTACCGCGTCATCGTGATCGGCTGAACCGTGGACGTCCTCAACGGTGCCAACGTCTACGGGCGACTCTGGGGACAGGACACCCCCCAGGTACCCCTCGGCTACAAAGCGTGGACGTACTCACCGCGCCTCTGCGCCTCAGCAAGCCTCGCCGCGAACGGCACCCAATACCTCATGGCCATCGACGTCCCCGCCGCCATGACCATCACCACCCTCTACTGGGGCGTAGCCGTAGCCGGAGCGACGCCCACCGCAGGCGCAAACTGGGCCGGACTCCTCGACGCAAGCGGGACCCTCCTCGGCAGCGCAGGCATCGACGCCGACATCACCTCCCTCGGGCGGAAAACCGCCACCATCGGCACCCTCAACCTCGTGGCCGCCACCTACTACGCCAGCCTGATCTTCAACGCCGCAACCGCCCCGCAAGTACCGCGCTGCGGCGGCCAAGGCGGCCCCACCATGCTCAACGGAGCACTCACCGGCGCGAACCTCCTGTACGCCACCAACGGCACCGGCAAAACCGCCATGCCGTCCAGCATCACCATGTCCAGCAACATCGGCGGCCAGGGCTACTGGGCTGCCATCGCCTAGGAGGCGCCGTGACCACGCCCGACGTCCAGCCCGCACCGCTCGCCCCCACCGGCCCCGCGTGCGGCCTCTGCGGCACCCCCGCGCTCGTCCACTGGCAACGCCGCCTCACCGGGGCTGAGGTCGCCGAGCAGCAGGCCATCGAACAAGCCCGGCGTGACGAAGTGGTCCTCCTCGCCGACCCCGCGCTGCCCCCGCCCGTCTTCCCGCCCATGCCCGGCTTCGAAGACGCCACCCGCATCGTCCACGGCTGCATCCACCACGCCATCACCCAAGACACCGCCGCACTCACCCACCAAGCCACCTGCACCGCACCGCAAGCCGACGACCTCCCCGGCTGCAACTGCACCCCCGAAACAGCACCCACGCCCGACCCCGAACCACCCACCCCCCAACTCCCGCCCGGCTGGAACTGAAGGGAGTTGAGCTGTGGTCGCTTCCAAGGCGCAGGCTGCTGTAACTGCCGAACGCCGGGCCAAACTCATCAAGAAGCGCCTCGACGGAGTCCCCTTCGAGGACATCTGGCGAGAACTCGGCTACGCCTCCCGCACCGCAGCGACCAAAGACTTCAGCCGCGCACTGGAGATCCGAATCGCCGAACAACGCGACAGCATCGAGATCCACCGCGAAGCCGAGATCATGCGCCTCGACGGGGAACTCCAACGGCTCGCCGTGCTGTACGCCAAGGTGGAAACGATCGCCGCCAAGTACCACGTCACCGTCTCCGGCGGCCGGGTCGTCATCCACGACGAAGCGCCCCTTGAAGACGACGGGCCAGCGCTCGCAGCGGTGGACCGGCTCCTGCGCATCGAAGAGTCGCGGCGGAAGGTCGGCGAACGGCGCGCCAAACTCCTGGGCCTCGAAGCACCCCAGAAACACGAGGTGCTGACGATCGATGCCATCGACGAGCAGATCTCAGATCTCAACAAGCAGCTCGCCGCTCTTGACAGCGAAGCTGGAGAGGCTGGCGGAGCTTAAGCGGCTCCAGGCCGAAATCCAAGGCCGTCGCGCCGAAAAAATGCGGCTCATGGACGTGTTCGGGAAACTCGAATACATCCCCACCCCCAAACAGCACGAGTTCCACGACGCGACCGAGTACGACGTGCTTTACGGCGGCGCGGCAGGCGGGGGCAAAACCCGGGCACTGCTGATGGACGACCTCCGGGACTGCGTCCGCCACCCCGGAATCCGCATCGGCGCGTTCCGGCGCACCTACGGTGAACTGAAGGAGTCCCTGCTCGCCGAGTTGTCCCAGATCGGATACGCCGGCGCGCTGGGGGCGTCCTGGAACGGCACCGAGTACGAACTGCGCTTCCCCAACGGCAGCCTGCTCATGTTCCGGTACGCAGGTTCCGTGAAGGACGCCTCCCGCAGGCAGGGCGGCCAGTACCAGAAACTCACCTTCGACGAGCGGACCCTGACCCCGCCGGACGTGTGCTCCTTCCTGGAATCCAGGCTGCGGTCCGGCCGGGCCGACATCCCCGTCCTCGGCATCCGCTCCGGCACCAACCCCGGCGGCGCCGGCCACGGCGCCGTCAAGACCCGCTACATCAAGCCCACCAACTACGGCGAGAACGTCGTCATCGACGAACGCGACCGCACCGTGCGGTTCATCCCCAGCAAGCTCGCCGACAACCCCCACGTCAACGCCGAGTACGCCAAAGACCTCATGGGCCTCACCGGGAAACTCCGCTCCGCCTTCCTGGACGGTGACTGGGACGTTTTCGCCGGCCAGATGTTCCCCGAGCTCAAGCGGGAACGCCACGTCATCGAACCCATCACCCTCCCCGCCACATGGAAGCGCTACAACGGGCTGGACTGGGGCTTCACCAAGCCCTGGGCGGTGCTGTGGGCCGCTGTCGACGAGGACGGCCGAGTCTGGGTCTACCGGGAGATCTACAAGACGCACGTCGGAGAGATCGACCAGGCCGAGTCGATCCTGGCCGCCGAAACCGCCACCGAGGCCGTCTCCGTCCGCTTCGCCGACGACGCCATGTGGGCAACCCGCGGCGACGCCAAGCCCATCGCCTCGATCTACGCCGAGCAGGGGGTCCACCTCACCCCGGCAGGCAAAGGCGCCGGATCACGGGTCACCGGCTGGCAGCGCGTCCGCAGCTACCTGCGGGAGTCCGATGCGTGCCCGCACCACCGCGCGCAGGGATGGGAGACCTGTCCCGGCATCCACATCTTCTCGACCTGCACCGACCTTTACCGGGAACTGTCCGACCTGCCGCACGCCACCAAGGGCGACCCTGAGGACGCAGACACCACCTCCGACGATCACGCCGCAGACGCACTGCGTTACCTGCTGACCAACATCGGCACCGGACCCGAGTTCGTCATCCTCGACGACACCCCCGCTGCGAATGCTCTCCCGGTCGGCGAGCAATTCGCCGGCCTGTACGCGGCCCCGGCTCCTCAGGCCGCCGATGACTGGTGGCACCACGCCGCCGATGACGGCCCGCAGCCTGGGGGGACGGTGACCGCCGGATGAGCCTCAAGACGTGGTGGCAGGGCGTCATCGGCGGCGACGTGGAGATCCTGGAGAAGGCGTCCGCGGTTCCGGCGAAGCTACCGGAGCGCACCGGCTACGAGTACGGCATCGGCCAGTCGGGGCTGAATGAGTGGGACCAAGGTGTCGGCGCGGCGACGGGAACGGACCGCCGCAGCATGCTGGCCCAGCTCAACGAGGCGTACCTGGCTTGCCCGTGGGCGTGGGCGTGCGTGAACGCGATCGCCCGAACGATCACTGCGGGCGGACTGGAGACGGAGTGGGACCAAGGGGAGGGTGAGGAGCGGGAGCAGCCGCCGAAGCCCCCGGAGGTGGTGGCGCTGGAGCGGATGCTGGCGTACTGCAACCCGACCGAATCCATCACGAAGATCATTCGTGGCGTGGTCGCAGATCTGGAAGTCTTCGGCGACGCCTACCTGGAAGTGGTGTGGGTGGGCCGCCAGCCCGTCGCCCTGTACTCCCTGGACTGCCCGAGCATGATGCCGAACACCGACGAGCACGGGGCGATCACCAAGTACGTCCAGTCCACGGACCAGGGGCAGCGTGCGGAGTTCGAACCGCACGAGGTCATCCACATCTCGCTGGACTCGCCACGGTCTTCGATCTTCGGCGTGTCCCCGACGCAGGCGGCGATGCTGCCCATCACCGGCTACCTGTTCGGCGCGGCGACGATCAAGGAGATCTTCCGCAAGGGCAACCCGCCGATGCTCCACGTCGACATGCCCGCCAACACGAGCCCGGGCGAGAGCAACAAGTGGGTCGCCCAGTTCATGACCCGCAACGTCGGCCCGAAGAACATCGGCGTCCCCGTCATGACCAAGGGGGGCGCGAGCGTCGCAGAACTGGCGGCGAACCGTACCGTCGACTACCTCAAGTACCTCGACCAGCGCCGGGACGAGATCCTCGCCTGCTACGGCGTGCCCCCTGCGAAGGCGGGTGTGATCGAATCCGGCAACCTGGGCGGCGGCACCGGCGAAGCCCAGGACAAGACGTTCCGCGTCAACACCTGCCAGCCGATCGCCGGACTCATTCTGGAGGCCCTGAACTGGCATTTGGGCCGCCGCGGCTTCGGCATTGACGGCTGGCGGATCAAGTTCCGCGACGTCGACATGCGCGACAGCGAAACCGTTGAGAAGATCCGTGACACCCGACTCCGTGCCGGCGCCTGGACCCTGGACCGGTATCGCGCCGACATCGGCGAACCCCCCGTGCCCGGAGGCGATGTCGCGGTCTTGGTCGACAAGACGAACTTCGTGCAGTGGCAGGACATGGGCGCCATGTCCAAGGCCACCGTCGCAGCCCGCCTCAGGGGGACGGACGTCGTCGCGGACAACCCCGAGGGCGACAAGCCACTGCAACTCGTCAAGGCCGAACCAGCGCCCGCGCCGCCGTCAGTTGCGGTCACTCCCGGCGATCTGCCAGCCGAAGACCCAGCGGGCAGTGCGCCCACCGAGTCGCACCGGGACCGATACCGGCGCCGCCTGCGGGAAGCGCTGGCCGAACTGCCCGGGGGTGTTGATGAGCGAGCAGCCTGAGAACGGTCCCGTCGTCCAGCCGCCCGATCCGCCGAATCATCCGATGCGCGCGAAAGACGCAGCGCCACTGGTCAGGAAGCGTGTCGGGTGAGCGGCGGCAGTTACGACTACCTCCACTTCCACGCCCCCGACCTCGGAGGCCACAGAGGTCAACTCGAAGCGATGGCCGAGCGGCTCGAAGAACTCCCCTTCGCCGGGGAGGCTGCGGCGGCTACGCGCCACATTCTCGCGGTGCTCGGCGACGAGGCGCTGGCGAAGGTGTGGCGTGCCGTCGAGTGGTGGGACTCGGGCGACTACGGCGAAGATCAAGTCCGCGACGCGGTCGCCAAGTACGAGGATCGTGCCGACCGGGGGTGACCGTGGCGTCACCGGACTTCTCCGACGGCTGCATGATCGCCCTCTACCCGCCGCCCGAGGTCGCCGAAGCGCTGGCCGTCGAGGGTGGCCTCCCGCCCGATGAGCTACACGTCACCGTGGCGTTCGTCGGCGATGTGGCCGACATCGACGCGGGCGCGCTCCAAGAGGCGGTCGCCGAACTGGCCGCCCGGGAACCGTTCACAGCGCGCAGCTCAGGACTCGCCCGATTCACCGGCGGCGAGAAGGACGTCCTGGTCGTACTCATCGACTCGCCCGACCTCGAAGACCTGCGGCGGGACACTGTCGACGCGCTCGCCGAACGCGGGATCGTGATGCCGCGCGATCACGGCTACTGCGCCCATATGACGATCTCCTACCTCGACCCTGGCGATCCGGCCCCGCTGGACCGCCTCGAACCGGTCGACATGGACTTCACCGCCCTGGCCGCCGTTCACGGCGCCGACCGCACCGACAGTCCGCTGGAGCACCCCATGGCCGCCCCGGCCCGGGAAGCCTTCGCCGCCGGATGGGCGATCTCCGGCGGCCCCATGACCGAACGGGTCCGCACAGCCAGCACCACGGCCGTCCGCCTCGCCTGCGAGTCAGCCGACGACCCCGACACCCTCCGGGCCACCATCGACCTCGGCCGCCTCGAAGGCATGTGGGCACTCCTCTTCCAACGCCGCGAGGAACAGCAAGCCATTCACATCAAGGCGATCCGCCGCGAGTGGCACGCCCTGATCGACCGGAATGCTGTCGCCGACATTGTTGACCACCTCCGCGCCCAGTTCGACCTCGGCGAATCAGCCCCCGACCGGCGCGGCTTCCTCGCCCGAGCCAAGGCAGCAGCCGAAGCGATGCTCCACGCCATCCGGGACCTGCCCGGCTGGAGCGCCCTGCGGGACAAGCTCCGGGACGCCATCCGCGCCGGCCGCGCCGAAGGCATAGTCAACGCCGTGGCCATCGCAGCCGACCGGACCGCAACCGTCGGCCTCGACTGGAACATCGCGTTCGACCACGCCTACGACAGCCTCCGCCACCTCGACGACATCTGGACCGACACCGACGGGTGGCTAGCCCGCACCCTCGACCGGGCCACCGCCGACCTCGGCCGGACCCTCGCCGACGCAGCCGAACAGGGCCTGTCCCGCGAGGAAATGATCGACGCGGGGATGGACATCCTCACCGCTGCCACCGACCGGGACGCCGTCGCGTTCACCGTCGACTGGGCAATGACCACCGCTGCCGACCAGGGCGCGCTCAGCCTGTACGCGTCAGAAGGTGTCGCCAGCGCCGACTGGATCACCGCAGGGGACGGCAGGGTCTGCGAGACATGCAGCGGCAACGAGGCGCACAGCCCCTGGCTGCTCACCGAGTTCCCGCTCATGCCCAGCCACCCGGCCTGCCGGTGCGTACCGGCAGCGGCCGTATCCCTCGCCCACTTCGCCAACTGGTTTGCCTGACCCTCCCAGCCCGAAGGAGGGCCACATGCTCGTCAACCAATCGCGCGTCATCTGGACGCTGAGCGGCGCAGGTCTCACCAACAGCATCTCGACATCCGGGAACAGCGGCCCGATCGACATCGGCGAGGTCTCCGACGTGTGGCTCGCGGTGTACGTCGCGGGCACTTCCACCGGCACCAGCCCCACCCTCGACGTGCAACTGGACCTGCGCGACGCCGTCGGCAACTGGTTCCTCCAGGCCGCGAAGATCACCCAGATCACGGCCGGCCCCGGGTCCGGATCGGTATCGGCCGGCCTCCACATCGGGGGCGCCGCCGCCATCGTCCTACCCAAGCACTGCCGGATCGCCTGGACCGTGGGCGGCACCACCCCGGCCTTCCCGCAGACCTCGATCTCCCTCTACGGCCGCTGACGGCCCCGACACCTGGAGGATGCGTGGCCGCCATCGCCACGGTGTCCGGGACCGCCATCCGGCCCGGCATCTCCCGCAACAACCGCCTCTACACCCCACAGGCCATCGCGCGCATGGTCGAGCGCGCCAACCAGCGCCTCGAAGAGGGCGAGATGCCCCTGACCACACTCACCCACCACGAAGCCGGTGACGACTCCACCCGAATCGTCGGGCGCATCACCCGCATCGCCCAGGAGGCCGACGGGTCGGCGTCCTACGAGGCGGAGATCGCCGACACCGGTCACGGGCGCGACATCCTGAACCTCGTCTCCGGGGCCGCCCCCGTGCTCAAGGGCGTATCGATCCGCGGCGCCTGGGTCGGCCGGGTACGCAAAGAACTCGGCCCCAACGGCACGACCGTGGAGACCGCCGACGACCTGGAACTCGACGGCCTCGACTACACCCGCAAGCCGGGGGTTCCGGGGGCCGGTATCTCGTCGGTGGCCATGGCCGGAGCAGAACCCCGCGAATCCGACGGCGGTTCGTTGCCCATCACCGAGAGCGCCCCGGAGGCGAGTGTGACCCTCACCGAAGCCGATACGGCGCCCGCAGCCGACGACGGCCCCTTCGCCGACCCCGGATACCAGAAGGACAAGCAGAAGAGGTACCCGCTCGACACGAAGGCTCGCGCCAAGGCGGCCTGGTCGTACATCAACCAGGCCGACAACGCACGCCTGTACACGTCGGCGCAGCTCAAGCGAGTCCGGCAGCGCATCACCAAGGCCCTCAAGGGCTTCGGAGTGACCGTCGCGACGCAGGAGGGCTGGCTCATCGATCCCATCGGGCGCGTCTCCGAGACCGTCGCGGAGTGCCTGGGGTTCTCCGACGACCCGGGTCACGGCGGCTCAATGTCAGTCAGCCTCACCAACGGGCCCACCACGGTCACCGTCAGCAGCTACTGCGTCGACCCGCACGACCTCGACGCCGTCGGCCGCGCCGCGATGGCCGGAGCCTGCCAGGCCATCGCCGTCCTCGACCCTGACATGGACGCCGACATCGATGTCCCCGGCGCCTCTGCCGAGGACACCGACGGCGACGCCACCGAGAGCGCACCCGAGCCTGCCGCCGCCCCAGTCGAGCCCGCACTCTCCACCCAGACCTCGGCCCCGGAACCCCCGGTAACCGAACCCACCTCAACCGAGGAGGAGCCCGCCATGGCGGAGCCCAACACCGCAGCGGAAACCGCTGCCGCCCCCGCCGCCGGTGGGGTCCACCTGTCCGACGACCAGTTCGCCCAGCTCCTGAACCGCCTCGCGCCCGCGGCGGCCGCCGTGGCACCGGTCGAGGCCGCACCCGCGCCTGCCACGCTTGTCGTCGAGGCCGCCCAGGTCGTGGAACCTGTCGCGGTCGCCGAGACCGAGGACCAGCGCATCAAGCGCCTCGTCACCGAGGGCGTCAAGGCGGCGCTGCCCGCCGCGATCCAGGAACACGTCGAGCAGAACGGCCCGCCCGGACGCAAGGGCATCGTCACCCAGGTCGCCGAACACACCGCGACCGTCACCCCGGGCCTGCCCGAGGGCGCCCCCGCCAAGCCCCTGCACGAGTACACGGACGAGGAATTCCGTCAGCACATCTCGCCGGTCACCGTCGGCGCCGTACTCGGCAACCGCACCGTCGCCCCGAACGCCTGATCCACCCTGTCCGACCCCTGACCGCCAGTCCTCTGGTGCCGCCCGGCAGCGATGGTCACCCGCCCCGCCCACGCCTGTGAGCGGGGCTTCGTCATACCTGCCGAGAAAGGCACCCCATCATGACCAGTGACCTCCGCGAGGCGCTGACCGCTGCCGGTGCAGCCCCGCTCGTCCCCACGATCGTCGACCCGATGCTGCTGGAGTACCAGCGCCGGTACGCCCCCCTGGTTCGGGCGATCCCGTCTCGCAAGTGGGACTCGACCGTGTACTACTTCAACCAGCGCACCGCGCGCGCCGCGGGCGGCTTCGTCTCCGATGGCGGCGCCCGGCCCATCACGAACTCCAGCTACGCGCAGAACGCCTTCCCGATCCGCAACCTCCAGTCCGTCGGGTCGGTGACCGGCTACGCCCAGGCCGTCACCCGCGGACTCGCCGGAGACCTGCGCGCCCAGGAGATCGAGGGCTCCATCCAGGGCCTGTACTGGGACATCGAGAACGCCGTCCTCTGGGGCAACAGCGGCAGCACCCAGTTCGGCGGGTACCCGCAGTTCGACGGCCTGGACTCCCAGGTGTCGCAGTTCTCCGGCGGTAACCAGAACGCCCAGGACGCCGCGGGCGCCTCCCTGTCGCTGGGCTGGCTCGACAAGCTCATCGACATGGTGGAACAGCAGGCCGCCATGAAGATCAACAGCTCGCAGTGGATGTTCGTGATGTCCTCCACCGCCGAGTCCCGCGTCGCACAGCTCGCCATCGCCTCCCAGCGCTACCTCACCCCCACCGAGGTTGCCGCCGGACTCAACGTGCAGTCCTACCGCGGCATCCCGCTGATGACCAGCTCGTTCCTTTCCGCCCGGTCCTACCAGATGGGCGCGGTCACCACGGCGACCGCGAGCACCGGCGGCACCCTCGCGGCGGCCACGTACTACTACCAGATCGCCCCGGTCATCGCCCGCCAGGGCGAGATCCTGCCGTCTACCGAGGTCTCCCAGACCACCAGCGGCAGCACCAGCACGGTCACCCTGTCGTTCTCCACCCCCGGCGGATACGACGGCGCACAGCCGAACCTCTACAAGGTGTTCCGGTCCACCGGGACCGGCACCGAATCATTCCTCGGCTACGTGGACGCGACCGTCGGCATCGCGGCGGACGGTGTCACCCCGATCCTCACCACCTCGATCGTGGACGACGGGGCGAAGCTCACCCCGAAGAACGGCTCCACCGTCCCTGCGCAGGTCCCGGCCGCCTACGTCGGCACCAACGCGGCGATGAAGCCGCAGGCCGCAGGGAGCGAGAACATCTACCTGATGGCCCGCGACCCGCAGTTCATCCTGCGGCCCTACGTCCGGGAACTGCAAAGCCTGGATGTTTATCCGACCGCTGCGGCGCCGGATCAGCTCCCCTACGCCATCGCATCGGACTGCACGCTCGCCGTTCGTGCACCGAAGTACCTCGGGCGCCTGTCCCGCGTCTCGTCCTCGCTGACGAGCTGACCCTTCACCCACGGCCAGCCCGCAAAGCTGGCCGTGGGCTCACCTCAACAGCAAGGAGGAGGGCGCATGCCCCGCATCCGTAAGGTCCAGGCCGGTTCCGACAGCTTCGGCAACGTCTGGAAGAACGACGGGGACGCCGTCGATGTCCCGCACGAGCAGGCCGAGGAACTGCTCCTCATCGAGGACGGCCAGTTCTGGCTCGCCGACGAAGAGCCCGACCAGGACGAGAACCCGGCCCCCTGCGACGACCCGGAGAGCGGCAACGCCGCCGGTACGGGCAAAACCCGGACCGGTGAGAGCGCGGAGCCGACCCCGGTCAACTCCGAGTTCTCCGAGGTCCACCCCGCCGCGCCCACCGCGGAGCCGGCGGCCGTGGACGTCCCGCCGGCCGCGACCGAGCCGGCGGACGACGACCCGCGAGTCAGCACCGACGAGGACACCAGCACCGGGGACGACAAGGCGACCAGTCCGCGACCCGCCGCCAAGAAGACCGCGGCCCGCAAGCAGACCGCCGCCAAGCCGCAGGAGTAACCGATGCCGGTGGACTCCCCGGTCCCGCTCGCAACCTCGGCGGACATGCAGACCGGGCAGTTCGCCGACCTGGTCCGTGACCTGTCTGCCGATGCCCTCGACACTCTGATGACCGAGGCAACACGAGTGTGTGAGGGCATCGCCGGGCGGCGCCTCGCGCCCTTCACGGCGGTGCCCGAATCGCACCGGGCGACGGGCATCGACCCGGATGAGGCATCCGACTCCAGCGGTATCCCGGTCAGCATGCAGGCCACTCTGGCGACCTCGTACTCCAACGCCCTTGCGGGCAGCGGGGACATGGTGCGGCACATCTGGCTGAACGAGCACGCCCCCCGCTACCCGGAGATGTGG
The DNA here is from genome assembly GCF_055559175.1 of Streptomyces sp. NPDC024632. Classification (NCBI taxonomy): domain Bacteria; kingdom Bacillati; phylum Actinomycetota; class Actinomycetes; order Kitasatosporales; family Streptomycetaceae; genus Streptomyces; species Streptomyces sp. NPDC024632. The sequence goes on along the minus strand of NZ_JBVHLD010000003.1, from coordinate 27,947 downwards.
ACGTACTCAGATCTGAACGTGCAGGTGTTCCTGTCCATCGGCGGGTCGCAGTCGTTCCCTGGCGTGCAGATCATCGGCGCCGAACCCGACTCCGGGCACATCTGGTTCTACCTCGGCTCGTACATCCCCGCCGGGTCCCTGATCCGGGTCACCTACTCCGGCGGCTACACCACGGTGCCTGCCGACCTGGCGCGGGCCTGCAAACTCCAGGCGGCGGTTCTGGTGCTGGGGGAGATCGACCCCGCAGGAACGCAGTATGGGCACGACCCGAGCACCCTGTCCGCACAGGCGGAGAAGATCCTGTGCCGCTACCAGCCGACGTGAGCGGGGTGACCTCGTGACCCCGGTGGAGCCCTCCTCGGCAACTGCGGTGACCCGTGAGGCGGAGTGGCTGGCCGCCTACAACCCCAACGACGGCCTGCCCGGACTCCAGAGGGCCTACAACGGGCCCTTCGACGTGGTGCAGGCGTACTGGCCGCGCACCCCGGCAGCCCGGCGGAACTGCCTGTACGTCATGCGCCGCAACATCCAGACCGGGCGCACCGCGAACATCCGCAGCATGACCCGCCACCAGTTCCTGCTGCGGATCGTGTGGCCGATGACCGCCCCCTCCGGTGCCGCCGAAACAGCCCAGCAGGCCCTGGACGACGCCGTCGAGCTCGTCCTCAAGCGCGTCGACGGTCTGTTCATGGACAAGACCCACGGCGGCCGGTTCCTCAGCGTTGCGGAGAACCCGCCGACTTCCGATGTTACGTTCGCTGACCCCGAGGCGACCATCACCGCCAAGGCTGACCTGCGGGTCGACATCTCCTACTGGGCTGACGACTTCGAAACCAACGGCTAACGCCCTCACCTTCCTTCTAGCCCCCGCGCCTGTCTGGCCGGGGGCTTTCCCATGCCCCGACACCGGGAGAGCCCTGTGCGCCAGCGCAACGACACCCCACACGCATGGTCGTTCGCGGCCACGCCCGCCACCGACACCCCTGAGCAGCCGCCGTTCGTCGTCCAGCCCGGCGAGACCGCCGACCGGCCCGTGCTCCTCGACGGCTGGACCGCCCTCAATGACGCCCCGGACCTGGTCGCCGAAGAGCCCAAGCCCAGGCCCAAGCGCACCGCCCCGGCGGACACCGACAAGGACGGCGGTGAGTCGAAGTGACGCTCCTTTCTCGCCTCGGTTGGATCGGCATCGCCAAGGAGACCACTCAGGGCACGTTCGTGCCCCCCACGTTCTATCTCCCGACGACGAAGGCCGACTTCACGGTCGACTACACGCAGCTCCGTGACGAGTCCTACCGTGCCAACGACACCAACCTCCAAGGCAACTACCAGGGCGTCGGTGAAGGCTCGGCGGACATCGAGCTGTCCGCATACCCGGATGCCATCGGGTACGGGCTGCGGATCATCGGCCCCGACACCGTCACCCCCGGCGTATCCACCACCCTGTCGGCGTCCACGACCGTCGGCGCCACGTCGATCAGCAGTGCGGCGTCGATCCCCCTGGGCACGACGATCGCCATCGACACCACCACCGGCCTGGAGTACGCGGTCACGGGCAGCCCCTCCGGATCCGGCCCGTACACGATCCCGATCGCCAGCCCGGCGGGCGGCCTGACGAAGGCCCACACCTCCGGCGCGACCGTGCTCGGCCAGACCACACACACGTTCAAGCAGTCCACCACCGTCCTGAAGCCCACCTACAGCTTCGTCGACCACAATGTCTTCGAGGCGTGGGGATACCCCGGCATGATGCTGTCGGAGGTCGGCGTCAAGATCGACCCGAAGGGCATGGCGACCATCTCGCTGAAGTGCACCGGGTGGATCGGCGCAGTCCAGACGGGGCTGTCCGCGCCCGCCTTCACCGCCGCGCAGCCCATGCTCGGCTGGCAGTGGGCCATGACCAACTCCGGTGCCACCTCCACCCGTGGCCTGTCCTACGAGCTGACGCTCAAGCGCGACATCGAGGCCATCCACGCCTCGAACGGGAGCCAGCAGCCGCGCGAAGTCTTCTCGGGGGTCCTGGACGCGGACATCAAGTACAAGGCGATCTACGAGGACGACACCGACTACAACCAGTACCTTCAGGCCCTCCAGAACTCGCCCACCTCGGCGGTCCTCACGCAGCCGCTGGTGACCGGCGGCGCCTCGCTCACGATGACGACCACGCAGCCCGCCTGGACCAAGGCGTCGTACGACAAGTCGGGCACCTACGTGACGCTCGACGCCGAGATCTCCGGCGTCTACAACGCCACCGACACGGGAGCGATGCAGGTCGTCCTCCGCAACTGGACCTCGTCCGCGTACTGATCCCCCCTTTCTCCCCGGCCGCGCCCGTGCGTGAGGGCGTCGCGGTGCGGCCGGGGACTCACGCCCTCAACGCCCTCACCTGCAAGGAGAAACACCCATGCCGGGCTACAGCAACCCCTACGTGATGCTGACCTTCCCCGAACTCGGGGACGACTGCTCCGTCCTGATGCGCAACCCACAGTTGCTGCCGCCGTCGGAGATCACCCCCGAGGACGTCCCCCTGGACGACCAGGGCCGACCGGTCGACCCGAACGCCGCCAACGAGGCGATGTACAAGGTCATGGCGCGGATCATCATCGCGTGGAAGATGTACGAGGCGTTCACCTCGGATCTTCCGCCGGTGGATCCGGACGCAGATCCGGCCGAGGTGCTGGCCACGCTGGTGGGGATGGAGCAGCGCCGTATCGGCGCGGTCACCGCTGAGAACGTGGCGCTGCTGCCCATGGATGCCATCAAGCGGATCATGGAGGAGATCGGCCGCGTCGCGGACCCCAAGTAGGCCCCGGCTCTCCTTACTTTGAGGATGTCCTCCTCCCGGTCGAATCGATCATCGAGGGGACGTGGGGCAGCGATGACGCCCCTGCCGAATGGGCCGACTTCGTCCTGATGAAACGCATGCACTGGTCCTGGGACGACTTGCAGGCCACACCCCTGTACGTGCGCCGCTACTGCCTCGACATCCTCGGGATGCTCGGCGAACACGAGCAGCAGGAAGCGAAGCGCGCGGAGGCCAAGGCCAAGCGGGGGTAACCATGGAGCTCCACCCGGGAACGTTCACCGCCGTCTTCGCACGGGTCGCAGCGGAAGGCGAGATGAAGGGCCGCATCGCCCTCGAACCGCTCGCACTCGCAGTCGAACGGCAAGCGAAGATCAACGCATCCTCCGGGGCTCACAAACGCGGCACACCCACCCCGGCCCGGCCAGGATCGGGACCGGCCGTCATCTCCGGAACACTCCGCCGGTCCATCACCCACAGCCCCATCAGCCGCACTGCTACGGGGTGGGAGACAAGAGTCGGCACAGCGGTCGGGTTCACACCGCCATACGGGAAAAGCCCCGCCAGCCGGTACGGACTGGCGCTCGAAACCGGACTGAAGAACGGCACCAGCTTCCCGTTCCTCGGGCCCGCCTTCAAGTTCGCAATGACCTTCGCGGCACCGGCCATCTACCGGGCGGCCTACGGCTCCGGCTGGACCCGCGTCAGCTAACACCCTGTCTCGCGGCTGCCCCGCGCCTTCCTGATTGGGGGCGCTGTGCCAGCCGAAATCGCCGACCTCTGGGTCACGTTGAGGGCGGAAACGGCCCCGTTCGTCCGCGGCCTGCGCACATCAGCGGAGGAGGGCGAGCGCTTCTCGGGGAAGATGCAGGGCCTCTACAAGGGCATGGTCAAGCTCGGCGCGGCCACCACCCTGGTGGGGGTGGCATTCGTCGGCTACGGCGTAAAGGCCGCGGGTGACTTCCAGCAGTCCATGAACCTGCTGGTGACCGCGTGCGGGGAGTCCACGGACAACCTCAAGAAGGTCTCCAACGGGGTCCTGTCGCTCGCCCGGCAGACCGGCACGTCCACGGAGATGCTCGCCGAGGGCATGTACCAGGTCGAGAAGGCCGGATACCGGGGTGCGGACGGCCTGAAAGTCCTCAAGGCCGCGGCTCAGGGTGCGCGCGAGGAGGGTGCCGACCTCAAGGAAGTCACCAACGCGATGACCAGCGTCATGGCCTCCTACCACCTCAAGGCCACCGACAGCGTCCGCGTCATGAACGCGCTGAAAACCGCTGCCGGTGAGGGCAAGATGACCATGGAAGAGTTCTCCAGGTCGCTGAGCACGGTCATCCCTATCGCCTCCGCGAACAAAGTCTCGTTCGCCGAGGTCGGCGGGGCCATTGCCACCCTCACGCAGCACGGCACCTCCGCCCAGGAAGCCACCCAGGAACTCTCCAACACGCTCCGCAACCTGGCCGCCCCGAACAACGTCGCAGTACAGCAGATGCAGAGGTTGGGTCTGTCATCGGTGGACGTCGCCACCCACCTCGGCAAGCGAGGCCTGACAGGAACCCTCGACCTGCTGTCCCAGACGGTCCTGTCGAAGATGGGCAAGTCAGGCACCCTGCTGCTGTCGTCCTTCAACCAGACGAAACAGGCCAGCGCCGACCTGAAGATCATGCTCGCGTCGATGCCGAAGACCGTCAAAGACCTCGCATCGTCCCTCCAGTCCGGGTCAACGACCCTCGGCGACTACAAGCTCGCCATGAAGGGCCTGCCCGCCGACCAGGCCGCCATGGGAATGCAGTTCCTGACGCTCTACCAGCGCTCCCACGGCTTCAACGACGCCCTCAGGCGCGGCGGGCCGGCCGCGCAGACCTACACCGACGCCATCAAGAAGATGACCGGCGGCGCGACCGGCCTCAACACCACCCTCCAGCTCACCGGGGAAAACACCGAGGGCTTCAAGGACCGCGTCAACAAGGTCTCCGCCTCGATGTCCCACGCCTCCAAAGACGTTGAAGGCTGGGACGTCACCCAGAAGAGCTTCAACGTCCAGATGGGGCGCCTGAAGGAAGTCCTCGTCACGACGGCCATCACCATCGGCCTGAAGCTCATCCCGGTCATCCTCGCCGTGATCACCTTCTTCGAGAAGCACCGGGCTGCCGCAATGGCCCTGGCCGCTGTGATCGGCACCGTCCTCGTCGCCGCAGTGGTCGCTTTCACGATCAGCCTGTGGGATATGGCCGCCGCCGCCCTAGCCAACCCACTGGTGTGGATCGTCATCGGCGTCATGGCACTGATCGCCGGAATCGTGCTGCTGGCCATGCACTGGCGGCAGGTATGGGACGGCATCAAGACGGCGACCAAGGCAACCGCCGACTGGCTCGTCGGCGTCTGGCACTGGCTCAGCAGCAACACCGTGAGCATCTGGAACGGCATCACCCACGGGGTCATGGTCGCGTGGCGGGCGGTCGCAGCGTTCCTGCTGGCCGCGTATCACGGGGTCGCTGACCCGATCATCGCCGCCTGGAAAGCCATTTGGGGTGCCACGCAAACCGTCTGGAACGGCATCTCCGGGTTCTTCCGGAAGTGGTGGCCGCTGCTACTGGTGATCTTCCTCCCCGCAGTGGCGATCCTCATGGCAGTGTGGAACCACTTCCACCAGCAGATCATCGGTGCCGCGAAGACCGCCTGGAATACGGTCTTCGGGTTCCTCAAGTCGGTGTGGGGCGGCATCAGGGCCGCTGCGGGCGTCGCGTGGTCGGCCGTCGAGTCCTCGGTGATCCGGCCGATGATGTCGGTGTGGCACGGCTTGCAGTCGCTGTGGCGCACCGTGTCCGGCTGGCTGTCGTCGGCCTGGGGGTCCATCCGGTCAGCGGCCTCGTCGGTGTGGGCGGCTATCCGCGACGCCATGACAGGGCCGATCTCCTCAGCGTGGCGCACCATCACCACCACCGTCGGGAAGATCAAGACCGCGATCAGTGACGGCCTGAACAAGGCATACGACGCCGTCGCGGGCATCAGTGCCCGCTTCGTCCAGGTCGGCGAGGACATCGTCCACGGCATCATCCACGGCGTCGAAAACACGGGCGGTGCACTCAAGTCGGAGCTGGGCAACCTCGCCGACTCCGCACTGAAGAGCGCGAAAAGCTTCCTCGGCATCAACTCGCCGTCGAAAGTGTTCGCGGACCACGTCGGCGCGGGCATCGTCGAGGGCATCGCGCTCGGCGTGAACACCAATGCACACCTTGCACACCGCTCGATCACCGACATGGCCAGCGGCACCGTCACGGCGTTCTCAGCCGAGCTGGAGATCAATAGCCCGTCGAAGAAGTTCGCCACCTTGGGCGCCTACGTCATCTCCGGCCTCGTATCCGGACTGACGGGGTCCACAGCCCGCGTGCGGGCGGCAACCGAGCACATCGCCCGATCGCTCTACACGAACTTCGGCACCCACCACAAGGGCTTGCAGAAGGCCGTAGCGAAGGACAATGCACAGCTCATGTCGCTGGCCAGGCACCGGGACTCGGTGGCCGCGAAGCTCAAGACAGCCCAGTCGAAGCTGGCCGCCTTGCAGAAGTCGTGGACGGACGAGAAGAACAGCATCTCGTCCGGGATCATGCAGGGCACGTCGATCATTACGTCCAGCCCGACGGAAGGCTTCGGCCTGACGTCCCAGGACGTCGTCAACAACATGCGCGACCAGGTCGCCAAAGCGACCGCGTTCGCCGCCGAGTTGCAGGCCCTCAAGACCAAGGGCCTGTCCTCGGCGCTGATCGAGCAGCTCGCCTCCGCAGGCGTCGGCCAGGGCGGCGCCACCGCGGCGGCCCTGGCGGGCGCATCCAAGGGGACCATCGACCAGATCAACTCGATGCAGAAGTCCCTCCAGTCGCGGGCCGACGCAACCGGCGCGACGGTCGCGAACGCCATGTACGGGGTGGGTATCCAGTCAGCCAAGGGCCTCGTGAAGGGGTTGCAGTCGCAGGAGAAGGCAATCGAAGCGCAGATGCTGCGCATCGCCAGATCCATGCAGGCGGCCATCAAGAAAGCCCTGGGGATCAAGTCGCCCTCTGCGGTGATGGCCCGGCTCGGCGACTACACCGCCCAGGGAATGGCCGTCGGCATCAACCGGTCGACGAAGCACGCCACCATCGCGGCACAGGGCCTCGCGATGGCGGTACAGCAGGGTGCCAGCATCGCCGGCGGTCTCGGCGCCGGCGGCGCGACGGTCATCCATCAGCACGTGCACCTGAACGTCGCGGGCTCCGTGACGACGGAGCGCAGGCTGATCGATGTGATCACGACGGGTCTTCAGCAGGCCGCGAAGAACAACCCCACCACCTACGTCTCGTACAAGCGCTAGGAGGCGCCGTGGCCCTGCTGTCCACCCTGGTCGACTCGTTCACGGCGCCCGCCATCGACACGTCGCTGTGGTCGTCGGTGACGGCAGGGGCGGTAACGCTCGACACCGTCAACTGCCAGGTGTCCCTGGCGCACCCCACCACTACCGGGGCCACGAACATATTCGGCAGCAACAACGTGTACGACGCCCGCGGATCCGCGGTCTATGCGCAGATCACCCCTGCGGCGAACGGCAACGGCGGCACCCGCAGCATCATGCGGGTCCGGCTCGACACGAACAACGCCGTCACGATACGGCTCGACGGCGGAGCCTTCCGGCAGACCCTTCAGGTAGCGGGCACTCTCACCTCGGTGACACTGCCCGCCTACGACCCGCACCTGCACCGCTGGTGGCGGCTTCGGGAATCGGCCAGCACCTTCTTTGCAGACACGTCCCCGGACGGCCTCACCTGGACGAACCAGTCGTCGATGACTTACCCGTGGAGCGCATCCGCAGTGCTGTTCCGCTTCGAGACGCAGGCCACCGTCACCGAGGCCGCGGGCAACGCCATGACCGTAGCGCACGTCGGCACCCGAACCGGCGGGCAATTCAACAACAACTGGCCGCAAGCCGAGTTCGGTGCCGGGCTCTTCTGGGGAGCGAACGGCGGAACGATCCCGCTCGACACCTGGGTGGACATCAGCAAGCGCACCCAAGGGCAGACCACGGTCAACCGCGGACGCCAGTACGAGAGCGACCAGGTGCGGTCGGGCGAGGAGCAGGTCACCCTCACCAACGCGGACGGGCTCCTAGACCCGACCGGCACCGGCCCGTATGCAGGGCACATCCAGCCGGATCAGCCGACGCGCGTGAGGGCACAGTGGCCTCCGTCGCCGAACCTGCTCTCTCAGGGAATCGCCTTGGGCGGCGCTGGCGTCGCAGCGGGCACAATCGTGCCCACCATCGCGCTCGACCTGGCGACAGACACGGACCTGTCCGGCGGCAGCGTCGTCAACACGTCATCGGCTTGGATGGGCACGTCGGTCACACAGTTCCTGGTCACGACGAACGCCGCACCTGGGCTGCGGATCGTCCACAGCGGTCAGGTCGCGGTACTGCCGGGTCAGGCGTACACGGTGCAGATGCGCGTCCGGGACGTGACCGCGTCAACGAGCCTGCAAGTGAAGCCGTTCCTCGGCTGGGTGGGGTCCGCGTCGCAGGTCCCCTCGTCGTACACCTACGGCAGCACCGCCACCCTGACGGGCTCGGCCACCGCAGGCTGGACGTACCTGACCGTCTCCGGCACGGCTCCGGCCGGGGTGTACGGCATGGACGTCGGCGTCGCGGTAGCCACAACCGCAACCGCGAACTGCACTATCCAGACGGACGGCTGGCAACTGGAGAAGGGCCTGACCGCCTCCCCGTGGGCAATGCCGGGCGCCTGGTACGGGTGGTTCGCCGGGTTCACCGGCGACTACGCCTCGTCCTGGTCCATGTCCGGAACCTACGGGACCGTCGGGCCACCGGCGGCGGACGCGTTCAGTCTCCTGTCGCAGGTCGATCTGGAGGACGCTCTCACCAACGAGATCAACTCCCACACCCCGACGTACCTGTACCGGCTCGATGACCCGGCAGGGGTGACGGCAGCCGCAGACCAGACGGGCGCGTACCCTGCGGCGCCGATCATCGCAGGCAAGCTCGGCGCGGGGGCGTGGGCGTTCGGTACCGCGATCACAGCCAGCACCCCGGCGGGCACATACACGGGCTCGACAGGCACTGTGGCATCGGTGTCGAACGCTGGCTCCGGGTCCGGTACGCCAAACGCGGCAACATTCCTCTCGCTCACCGGCGCGGGAATCAGCGGGCCGCAGACCAGCCCCTACTCCCGCATGATCGCCTTCCGGTACACCGGCCCGACACCCGCCACCGAAGCCGACCTGTGGGTGGCGCTGGACAACCGGCACGCCCAGAACCCCAGCGGCCAACTGCGCCTGTTCATCAACAGCGCAGGCAAAGTCAACATGACCACAACGTCGTTCGCCGTCGGCGGTGCCACCCTTACCTCAACCGCTTCGGTACTGGACGGGAACTGGCACCTAGTGGTGTTCGGGAACTCCCCGGGCGGCTCCGGGATCGTCTTCCTCAGCCTCGACGGCGTGTACCAGTCGTCGCCTACTGGAGGTTCCAGTTTCTTCCCGCGCGATGTTGTCTGCGACAGCGTCGGGGCGTTCGTCGACGGCACCAACGGCAACTACACGTCGAACACGTTCTCCGGTTCGATCTCGTTCGTCGGCGAGTTCCCGTCCGTCCTGTCCTCCACGGACTGCACGAACCTGTACACAGCATGGCGGTCTGCGTGCGCCGGCGAGAGCAGCGACGCCCGGTACGCCCGGATCCTCCGCTACGGCGGCTACACCGGGCCCACCAGCATCCAGGCCGGGCTGACCACCTCGATGGGCCCGGCAGCCCTGGACGGGCAGGACGTGGTGTCCGCCCTTCAGGACGTGGTCACCACAGAGAACGGTGCCCATTTCGTTGACGCCAACGGCTCCGTGACGTTCCTGTCCCGGGCGGCCCGCTACAACGCCCTCACCCCCGTCTACGTGTTCGGGGAGCGCACCGATTTGGGGGAGTGGCCCTACGAGGACTGCAAGCCGGTCTACGACTCCACACACTTGGGCAACATCATCGCGTTCACCCAGGCCGGCACCGGCCAGGTCTTCAACGCACGCGACGCCGCCTCGATCGCGGCGCACTTCCCGAAGAACATCACCCGCACCGTCAACACCTCCTCCGCACTGGAGGTGCAGGACGCCACCGACTACACCCTGTCCAGGTACAAGGCCCCGGTGAACCGCATCTCCAGCCTCGTACTGCACCCGGCGGCGAACCCGGCGATGTGGGCCATGTGCCTGTCCCTGGAGCTCGGCACCCGCGTCCGGGTAATGCGACGGCCCCCCGGCGTGGCGGCGATTCAGGTCGACTGCTTCGTCGAGAACCTGGCGTGGTCCTGGGACGACAAGGCGGATGCGACCCTCACTCTCCAGTGCTCCCCGGCAGATCTCACGCCCTACGCCCGGTTCGCCGCCTGGCACACCACTGCGGCGTCAAGCATTGCGACCGGCGCCACGTCGATCACCGTGGCTGCATCCCAGGACAACACGAACCCGCTGAGTACGCAGCTCTTTGCAGGCCAGCAGCTCAAGCTGGAACCCGGTGTCGTCAATGCCGAAACCGTCACCGTCGCCGCAGTCGGCGCTACCTCGCCGGGCTGGACGACCGCGGTCATCACCCTCACCGCACCCACCGTGAAGGCGCACGCGGCGGGCACAGTCGTCTGCGAGCTGCTGCCCGCCGGGTTCACGGACCCCACCACCTGGGACTCCGTCAGCGCGTTCGACGCCACCGCATTCGCCTACTGAGAGGAGCGCGCCGTGGCCCGCACCGTACCCGTTGCACCCACCGAAGCCCCCGGCAACTACAACACCGGCGCACTCTTCAACGCCACCGCGAAGGCCCTCAGCGACTTCCTCACCAACCCGCCGAGATTCAAGGGATACGCGACGACCACGCAGGTCCTCAGCACCGGCACCGCACTCGTGCCGATCAGCCTCGACTCCGAGGACTACGACCCCGACGGCGGCCACTCCACCGTCACCAACACGTCCCGGTACGTGGTGCAGGTCGCCGGGACCTACGACATCACCGCATGCCTCGGCTTCCAATCGTCCGCCACCGGCAACCGGTCCGTCGGCATCACCGTCAACGGGGCATCCGCACGCGGCTCGATCGTCCAGCTCCCCGGCATGGCCGGCAACTCCTGGGCCGCTACGGTCACCTGCACGACCGCACTGGCCGTCGGCGACTACGTAGAAATGATCGGCTGGCAGACCTCCGGCGGCAACCTGAACACCAGCGTGACGCAGGCGTTCGGCCCGACCCTCACCCTGAAATGGATCTCCACCTGATGGACTCGACGACCTTCACCCAGTACTCGATCAGCGGCAACATCGGCACGGGGCAGTCCCAGGACGCATTCAGCATCACCCTCACGATTCCCTCCGGCGCGACCGACGCAAGCGTCCTCGCCCTCACCGAAGCCATCAGGAACGTGGCGTGGCCGTCCGGCGTGAGCTGCATGATCTCCGCGTTCAAGTCGGTGCAGACGAACACGAACACCATGGCGGTCCTCTCGTCAGTGCCCCCCGTCTTCGCCTGATCCCCCCTCACCACCCACGCCCCGTGCCGCTGGCCGGGGCTCTCTCATGCCCGGAGGGCCGTATGCACGTTGAGCTGTTGCCGGAGAGGGGCGCGGGTCCGCGCCTGGGCCGGCATGTCGAGCATGACCCGAGGTCGTTGGCGTTCGCGCATGGGGTGCTGCCGCGGTCTGCGGTGCGGTCGGTGTCGTGGACGCGGCGGATTCCGGTCCTGGACCAGGGCGACCTGGGGTCGTGTACGGGGAATGCGGCGACGGGCGCGCTGGGGACGGACTCGCTGGGGCGGACGGCGTCGACGTCGGTGACGGTCAGCGCCGCGGGTGCGGCTGCCTCGCACGGCCTGTTCACCGCGGGCGCGCACGATCTGGACGAGGCGTTCGCGGTGGCCCTGTATTCGCTGGCGACGATCCTCGACGGGATCTCCGGCCAGTACCCGCCGACTGACACCGGGTCGTCGGGGATCGGGGTGGCGAAGGCGCTTCAGGCCTTGGGTCTGGCATCGGGCTACACGCACGCCTTCTCCATGGACGCCCTGAACAGCGCGTTGCAGGCGGGGCCGGTACTGATCGGCATCCCTTGGTGCCGGTCGATGTTCGACCCCGCGCCGGACGGCCGGATCGTCGTGGACACCAGCAGCCCGCTGGACGGCGGCCACGAACTGGAGGTCGTCTCCTTCGACGCGGTGACCGGCGAGTACGAGGTCCCGAACTCGTGGGCCGAATCGTGGGGCGTCCAGGGTCGCGGCTACTTCACCAGCGTCGACCTGGCCCGGCTCCTCAAGATGCAGGGCGACGTCACCGTGCCCCAGTTCACGACAGCACCCACGCCCGCACCTGTCCCAGCGCCGCTGGCCGATGCGGACCGGACGCTCGCCACCGCCATTCACACCTGGCTTGACGCAAAGGGGCTGTGACCATGGCCGACTTCCCGATCGACCTCGGGCACGGCGTCAGGATGGCGTGGGTGCTCAACAGCAAAGACGAGCGCATCGGCCTGATGGAGAGCCACCCTGGCCGCGACGGCGAGGAGTGCGCCGGATACGTGACGTTCGACCTACCCGCAGCGCGCGAGGCCGACCCCGGCGCGCCCTTCTGGACCGTCGAGGCGCCGGATCCTCTCACCATCTCACCGTCCGTCCTGTGCCGTCGGTGCGGACATCACGGGTGGATCCGTGACGGAAGGTGGGTGATCGCATGACCGGCACCTACGGGCAGGACTGGGCGTCGTACCAGTCCGACACCCCAAGCACCGCCGGGCTCGGGTTCGTGTTCGTGAAGGCCACGGAGGGCCTGGGGTACGTCAACACCCGCCGTGCGGCCCAGGTCGCCCACGCCCGAGCCGCCGGGCTGGTCGTCGGGCACTACCACTACCCGCACATGGCCGCCGACCCGGCCGCCGAGGCCGCGTACTTCCTCGCCGCCGCACAGCCGGCCGCCGGAGAAATCCTCGTCCTGGACTGGGAGGGATACGACGCGGCGAACCAGGGCGTGCCCATGGCCCGGCAGATCGCCTACAAGGACGCATTTCTCGACCGCGTCCAGGCGGCGCAGCCCCTGCATCAGGTCGGAACCTACGCCAACGCCGACTACCTCTCCCGTGACCCCAAGGGCCGGTACGGGGACTTCCTGTGGATCGCCACCGCGGACAAGCCCGCCGGGCAGCCCGGCATCGTCCACCCCTGGCTGTTCCACCAGTACGGGGCGTCGGGTGTCGACCGCGACTACTGCCCGCTGACCCCGGCCCAGCTCAAGACGTGGGCCCACGCGAAGGAGAACGACGACATGCCCCTGACCGACGCCGACGCGAAGAAGCTGTGGGGCTACAAGGGCCCCGGTGACAGCCCCGACGTGCACCAGACCGTGACGAACGCAGCGAAGAGCGCCGCCTCAGCCGCAGCGTCGGCCGCCGCCGCCCTCAACGCGGTGAAGGGGCTCACGGCCCCGGCGCTCACAGATGCGCAGACGGCGGCCATCGCCGACCGGCTCGCCGCGTCCCCGGTCTTCGCGCAGGCGCTCGCCGTCGCGCTCGGCAAGGACCTCGCCGCCCGACTCCAGTCTTAATCCCACCAGCAGAAACGGATCTCCCCATGAAGATCTTCGGGCGTGAGCCTGTCTACATCCTGGCCGTGGTGGCCATCGTCCTGAAGCTGGCCGCCGCTTTCGGGTGGGACGTCAGCGACAACCGGCAGGCGTACATCAACGCCGCCCTCGCCGCCGCAGTGGGCGTGGTGTCGGCGATCGTCCTCAAGACCGGTGCGGCCGGTGCGGCGATCCTCCAGCTCGGGCAGGCGGCCCTGGCCCTGTTCGTCGGGTTCGGCCTGCATCTCAGCGCGGACCAGCAGGCGCTCCTGATGTCGACGCTCACCGCGATCGTCGCCCTGGTCCTGCACCGCGAAGTCACCGCCCCCGTGCCGTCCGTACCGATCGAGCGGTCGAGTCCGCTCAAGGAGGCCGCGCCTCCCGTGCAGGGGGTGTAGGTGGATGGGCTGGCGGGGCAGGCTCTGGCCGTCGGCGGCCCGTGGGCGCTCATCGCGTTGGCTGTGGTGATGATGCTGCGCGGCGACATCGTGCCCCGCCGGTCCCTCGATGATGCGATCCGGAACGCGGAACGCTGGGAGGCCGCACACGGCCGCAGTGAGGAAGGCCGACACGAGGCGTTGCGGCAGAACGCGGAGATGCTCGAAGCGGTTCACGCAACGAATCATGTGCTGGCTGCGTTGCCGCTCCCGCCTGGTCGGGAGGTGAGCCATGCTCCGGTGGATCATGCGCCGTCGGCGCCTCAGGGGTGATACGGACAGCGGCCGTCTGGCTGAGGCGGCGTTGAGTAGGGCCACCGAGGATTTGAAGGGTCTCCGGCGGCAGCGTCCGGAGGTTGACCGCGAGGTGGCGAAGGTGCGCGCGGCTCGGCGGGAGAACCATTTCGCTGAGCGGTTCAAAGAAGTGCTGGGTGGTGGTGGGTGATGGGCTGGTCCCAGTGGATCAACGTCGTCGGGTCGGGGCTGGTCGCTGCCACGGCGGTGGCGTTCGTAATCGCTTACGCGGTGTCGGCGCCGTGGTGGCGGTCGCCGGTGGGCCGTCACGTGATGTCGGTGACGGCCTCGATGGGCTGGCTGGGCGTGTACACGGTTCTGATCACGGTGTGGCCGCACGGTCCGACGGCTGCAGCGTTGAGGGTGTCGCGGGCGGTGGTGATTCTGCTGCTGGCCGGGCTGTTGGTGCAGCGGACGGTGATGGTGGTCCGCGCCCAGCGCGAGGTCCGGTCACTGGAGAAAGAGAAGACGGATGCGTGAGCTGACCCGTGTGGAGATCGATCCGAACGTGCGGGTCACGGCCCCGGATGGCACGGTGAACGCGACCCGGGCGGTCCTGGGTGACGCGAATGGGCTGATGCGTCCTGGGGATCATGTGGTGGCGTTCGAGTCGGAGTCCAGGCTGGAGTGGCCAGCCCGAGTGGTTGCGGCCCGCGGCGAGTTCGTGTGGCTGCACCCCGAGTGGTCGGAGTACCGCGTGTACGCGGAGGTCTGATGGCCCGCATGTTGGGCGTGTGTCGGCGCTCGTGGTGCCCGTTCTGTCGTGGCCCGGTAGGGCTGGACTGCGCGGACGTGTCCCGGTCAAAGGGTGCTGGGCGGGCCCGGGAGAAGCGGTTTTGGCGCCGCGAAGTGAACTACTAGTGATCTACTGAATCGTCCCAGACTAGTAGTTGCCCCGCCCTGGCTCCGGCCGGGGCGGGGCTCGTTTGCATGTTCGGGGACGTGCGGGGCTTGCATTCAAATCGTCGGCTGCGACGATCAAGGGAGGTGATCAATTGGGAGGAGGTGAGACGAAGATGACAAGGAAGCAGCAGGATGCGGCGGTCGCGTTGGCTGTGATGCTGGCGGTGTCGGCTGTGGCGACGAAGGCGGCGAACAAGCAGGCGGCGGCACTGGGGATCCCGATGGCTGGGGTCGCGGTGCTGGGCTGGCTGGTGACGCAGGCCATTAAGTAGCAGTTGGGCCGTGCGGTCCGCCCCGTTCGTATCGCGGCGGTTCGCACGGCCCTTCTGTGTCGTACCCGAGGCCCCCCGTCTCATGGGTGATCTGGGCCCTCTGGCGGGTGAACGCCGGCTGAGCCTCGCCCGGTTGGCTGTCTGTGGCAGGTAGTCAAGATCCCATCAGTTGCTGATCGTTGATGGGATCTTGATGAAGCGCACGCTGTTTGCCCTGCTGGCTGCCGCTGCCCTGCTGGGCGGTACGACGGTGGGTGCACGCGCCCAGGAGTCGGCCGCCGGGCCCGTGTCGGTGCGGGAGTTGCTGGCTCGCCTGCCGGTGGCGGCGGAGTCGCGCGAGGGGTATGAGCGGACCAAGTTCAAGCACTGGGTGGACGCGGACAAGGACGGGTGCAACACCCGTAACGAGGTGCTGCTGGACGAGGCGGTGACCGCGCCGGACCGCGGCGCGAACTGCAAGCTGAAGGGAGGCGAGTGGTTCTCCTACTACGACGACACCACCGTTGACGGCCCGTCCGGCCTGGACATTGACCACATGGTGCCGCTCGCCGAGGCGTGGGACAGCGGGGCTTCGCAGTGGGACGCGAAGAGGCGCGAGCAGTACGCCAACGACCTGGACTACAGCCGATCGCTGGTGGCGGTCACCGCCAAGGCCAACAGGTCCAAAGCGGACCAGGACCCGGCGACGTGGATGCCTCCGGCTGCTGATGCGCGCTGCCGCTACCTGGATGACTGGGTGTCCGTGAAGACCCGCTGGAACCTCAGTATTGATCCGGCGGAGCAGGCCGCGCTCACCGACATCGCCGACTCGTGCCCCGACGAGCAGATTGACGTACCGCTCGCCTGATCAGGCTTTTCCGGCGTTCACCGAAAAGGAATGGGCCGCTGTCAGACCCCGATGCCACCATCGCATCACGGCCGCGCCCGTCTGCGCGGAGTGGCGCCGGGCCCCAGCGCGTGCGGCCCGGTGCCACGGACCGGGGGCTGTGACGGGACTGTGACGCAGAAGGGCCGTGCGGCCGGGGGAGTCGGCGGCACGGCCCAAGCGGGGTGGGGTGTTCTTCGGCTGTTCGAATGCGGGCGGTCTGCGGGCTGTGCCATAGTTGTCTCGTCGTCAGCAATGACGGCATGTTCCCCGCTTACGCGGGGCTGACTCGCAGGTTCAGGTCGATCATGGCGAACCTCTTGTAGTGCTCCCCGCATCAGCGGGGTTACGAAGCCCCCGGTTAACGCTCGGGGGCTTCGTCGTGTCCGGGGTCAGCGCGGGTTGGTTGCGGCGAGGGCGTCGCGGATCGCCTGCGCGGTCTCGTCGCTGACCGTCAGCCAGTAGTAGACGTCCAGCGACCGAGGGTTGGACTCCAGCAGCGCGGGGTCGACGGGGCGGCGGCTGAGGATGACAGTGTCTTCGCCGTCGAGGTTGATGAGGTCGTCGAGCATGGCGTGGATCCCGGCGTGGGCGTCGGTCCGGCTGAGGCCGGTGTCCTCCATGACGTCGTCCAGGAGGTCGTACGGGTAGACGGTGCGGCCGGGGTTGTTGCTGGCGATCTCGATCATGGGGTGCTCCCTGGGGCGTGGGGTCTGGCGGGTGGATGGTTCGACCCCGCGCGGGCGGGGAGCAGTGGTTCTGGTCTACCGGAACGGTCCGGTGCCGCGGGCGGGTTCGCCCGCGCCCCCGCCACCCCGGAGACGGTCAGCTCTCGATGTCCGCGCAGTCAGCCTTGTTCTGCGCGGCGGTCTGGATGATCTCGTCGATGGTGTCCTGGACGCCGGGGAGGTAGTCCTCGATGAGGTCGTCGTCAATGTCTCCGCCGTCCGGGCCGTCGCCGAGGGCGTCGATGACCTCCTCGCGGGAGCACACGACGCGGTGGTGCGGCACCAGGGCGCGCGCCCAGATAGCGAGGGTCTGCTCGCCGCCTTCGTCGTCGGGCCCGTTCTGGACGTAGAGGACGGGCTCCTGGCCGCCGTAGGCGAGGAGGTCGCGGATGTCGGCGATGGTGGCGGTGGGCGTGGTGTCGGTCTCGGTCATGGCTTCATCCTTGCGTGACGAGTGGGCGGCGCGGGCGGATTCGGTTCAGGGGCACTGGTGTGGTTCGACGGCAACCCCTGTCGAACCTTGTAGCTACACAGTAAACAGAAAGCGTGTGGCTACACAAGCCTTCCGCCGAAGAAAACCGTGTGGCAACATGACCTCATGCCAGATGACCACACCTTCACCGCCCGCGTCCGCATCCCCCACCGAATGTGGGACACCTACGGCCGCGTCCTCGGCGACCGCGACCGCTCCGCCGACCTCCTCGACCACGTCCGCACCATCATCACCGAACACGGCAACGACCACGACCGCGCCGAACTCGCCGCCGCAGAAGAGGAGTTGGCCACCCGCCGCTCACGCAAGGGTGGTCGCCCCCCCGGCTCCGGCCGCAACACCGCCGTTCCGGCGGACACCCTGGCGCAACTGCTCACAGACCAGGCAACCCCCGTTGCGCACCGCGCCCTGTGGTCACTGCTGTGGGACGGGGATGTCCATCTCGACGAACTGCTCTCCATCGACGTGAGGAACGTCGACCTTGAAGGCCGGGTGATCAAGGTCGACTATCCGACGCATGCGAAGGAGCCCTTCACCGTCCGGCTTGGCGAGCGCTCAGCCGCACTGCTCGTCGCGGCGATCGGTGGCGCGGAGGACGGTCCTGCTCTACGGATCGGCGACCGTCCGATCAGCAGAGAGGCGGCGATCCGGCAGGCTCGGAAGGCGGGGTACAGCATCCACGGATTCCGGCTCGGCGGTCAGGTCGCGCGCGGTGAAACCGCCACGGGGACGCCCGAAGACGAGGAGCATTGAGCCGAAGATCCGCGCGCAGGCTCAGACCATCCTGGATCTGATGAAGCAAGGGGCAGAGGCGGACGCGATCCGCGATGCCGCGTGTGCCGCCTCGGACAAGCCGTGGTTCACCTGCTGACCGGCGCGGCGCTGCCACCTCATGCCGGTGCGTCCAGGACGGGCCCCGCGCACTCCGGGCACGCCTCCGCTTTGCCGCTGTCGACGAGAGCCCGCGCCTGCTCGTGACCGGCCAGAGGGTGGCTGTTGTCATCGTCGCGCCGCAGACACGACCCGTAGTGGACGCGCTGCCCCTGCCAGCGGCGCTCAACCGTCCAACCGGCAAGTGCGCGGGCTCTTCGTTCGGCGGTCGCCGCTTCCTGTGTAGCGCGCGCCTGTTCGTGCTCGGCGGCGGCGATCTGCATTCGAACACGCCCCAGCGCCCAGGCCAGCCACTCCTCGGTCACCCGGAGTTTGTCCAGGCGGCTGAGCTGCGGCGTCCCATCGTGTTCGATCACCTGTTCTAATATAGTGCCTGTGTGGAACCCGCACCCCTGAGACCCGTCGCCACCGGGCCGCGCGCAGTCAGCGCCACCCCGGCGACCCCGGTGCGCCGCCTCCCAGTACCCCCAGCCCTGACCGGCCTCCTCCCGGACGGACTCCCCGCCGGATCGGCCATCGAGGCCACCGACCGCGCACTGCTCCTCGCCCTCGCCGGAGCCGCCGCCAAAATCTGGGCCGCCGTAGCCCTACCGGACCTCGGGGCACTCGCCGCCGCCGACGCGGGCCTCGACATCTCCGCCGGACTGTGGGTCGACAACCCCGGCGGATCCTGGCCGCAAGTGGTGGGGCTGCTTCTGGACTCCGCGAGCGTCGTCCTCATCGGCCCCGTCGGCCCGGTACCGGATCAGCTCGCCCGGCGTATCACCGCCCGCGCCCGCCGCGCTGGCAGCATCCTGCTGTCCGCCGGGCCATGGCCGACCGCATCCATGCGCCTGCGCGTAGCCTCCGCCGCGTGGGACGGCCTCGGGACCGGGCACGGTCTGCTGCGAGGACGCCGCGCCACGGTCGTCGCCAGCGGCCGAGGTGTGCCCGTGCCCCGTCACGCGGAGGTGTGGCTGCCCGACCGCCACGGACGCGTGGCCGCGATCGGCGAGGACGAGACGGGCCTGACCAGGTTGTCCGACCCCGCCGCTACGCTCGCCGTATCCCATTCACGCTGACTGTGGCTGCGAGCCCCGCCGGTTGAGCGGCGGGGCCTACGCCGCGCGCGCCGCCCGGTGGAGCCCCTGCGCCACGTCATAGCTGGCACCGAGCCCGGACGCGGCGAGCGTCTGGTGCAGTGCGTCAGCCGCCGCGGTCGCCTCGGCCATCAGGGCCGCGTGCCGTTCGCGCTCCTCCAGCGCCCACTCGCGGAGCGCCGGGGACATCCACTTCGGCGCATCCTTCACCGGGACCGCCTCGGCGCGGCGCGCGGCGTCCACGGTCATACGGTGGGTCTGCACATCGCCCCATGCCTGGTGGGACCGTTTCTGCGCAGCGATGAGGTCGTCGGGGTACGTGATGTCGGGCATGCGGCGATGCTACGACTCGGGTCCGACAACCGTGCCCCCGGCGCGCTCCTCCGCCTCGACTGCGGCCCGCCACTCCGCCTGGAGCCGGGCTAGCTCGACCAGATCCTCCGCCGCCCACACCGTACGGCCCTCGGACAGCCGCCGTATCCGCGCGTTCAGGACAGCCGCATCAGGACGCAGCGGCGCCGGGACACAGGACGGACAGGGCATGACCACAGAATACGGCGCCACTACAGCGACTCGATCGCCCGCACGATCAGCGTCCGCGCCTCTGCGCCGTACACCGCGAGCGACTGCAACTGCTCGAAGGCCCGCAGGTACAAGCTGATCTCGCTCGGCTGGGTGATATTCACCTGAGCGGAGATCAGCTCCACGCAGGCGAGGTCGCGGTCGAAAACGCTGAACGTCTCCGTCGCCCACAGCGGCCGATCCCGCGTCGCCATTGGGATGATCCCGAGCGAGACAGCCGGTAGGGAGCCTGCGGTGAGCAGGTAGCCGAGTTGCATGGCCATCACCCCGGGATCCCCGAGCTGGTAGCGCAGTACGGCCTCTTCGACCAGGAGCACGAACCGGTGTCCGGACCGGTGGATGATCTGCGACCGCAGGACGCGGGCCGCTGCCGCCTCGTCGCTGTCATCGGGCAGCCCGAGGAAGCGGGCGTTCGCGGAGAGCAGCGCACGCGCATAGTCCTCCGTCTGGAGGAATCCGGGGACGAGCGTGGTGGAGTACACGCGGAACGTCTCGGTGGACACGTACAGGGCTCGGTAGCTGTCTTGCAGCTTGCGGAGGCCGTCTCGGGCTTGGCGCTTCCACTCGGTGTACATCGACTCGGCGTGCAGCGAGGCTGCGATCAGGTCGTCGACTTGGTCCTCGGCGCCGGTGGCTCGACACCACAGGCGGATGTCGGTCGGTGAGGCGGGGGTCCGCGCGTTCTCTATGCGGGAGGTCTTGGCATGGTGCCAGGAACACCGGCGGGCCAGCTCCGTGACCGTCAGGTCAGCGGTTCTGCGCAGGCCGTGAAGCCGTCGGGCGACGTCTTCACGGGCGGCCTGTGCTGAGGACGACGGGGATTCGGGCATGGGCTGGTCCTACCGGCGCTCTCGACTCAGTGGATCTTGTACCGGTCGTGCGGAATGGCGCGGTCCCAGATCTGCTCGAACGCGGTCGTGCACTGCTGGACGATGGCCGGGTCGTCGGTGAGCTCCATGTCCGGGGTGGCCCAGTTGCCGTCGCCGGTGAAGTGGTTGAACAGCACGGTCTCGGCGTCGAAGATCCAGAGGTCGGCGCCCGGCACGAGAAGGGTTGCGGCCTGGTGGCGGGGCAGCCATCGCACCTGTTCGCCTGCGAAGATGTTCACGTCGGTACCCGCGTGCTCGTACCGGATGTATTCGGTGGCGGGCTCGCTGATGATTCGGGCCCGGCGGATGATGACGCCACGATCGCGCGCCTGGGCAATCAACTCCACCCAGGGCGTCCAGTAGTCGGACTCGGGGTCGACGTCGCGCTTCCCGGTGGCTCGCCACTGGTCGAAGTCCGCGCGTTCGTCGCCGACTGCGTACTGGTCACGCATCTCCAAGTGGACGGCCGACGTCCGGGTCGCTTCCAGCAGGCCCTTGAAGTCCACTTCGCTCGGCAGCATCGCACGCCTTCCTCAGGATCGGGATCATGTGGGCGGGGATTCGGATGACGGTCTCGTGGTCGGGGATTCCCTTCGCGTGGCCTGGGGCGGTGTTGTCCACGCACTCCTGGCGGGTGCGCTCGTCGGCGGTGTAGCTCTGCACGACGAGGTCTCGGGCGTCGGGGTCTACCCACACAGTGGGGGAGCCGTTGTGCCCCGTGTTGGGGTCGATGCCGATGAACAGTAAGGCCATGGCGGGCGTCCTCGGGTCGGTGGTGCACCTATGTGCACCACCCTCGCGTGCGGCCTGACGGCCGGTCAAGGTCGCCATATGGTCATACGCCCTGGCGAGTTACGTGCATGCACATCGCTGCACATCGCTCACGCTCACGCACATCAGCTCCCTAGCGTGGAAGGGTGCCCGCCGCGTCGCCGATGCGAGGCGGGCAGCAAAAGCCCCGCGACCGCTGACACGGCCCGGGGGTTTGGACGACCGCGAAGGGGTCGACATGACACAGACTACTGGCGGGCACTGGCTGGACACAGGTGATGGCCCCGTCTCAGTGGACCCGGCCGGGACGGCCCTCGGGGAACCTGTGGCCCCCCGGGCCACGCACCCCGCAGGCCCTGCGTGGAGCGCCCACGTCACCCACCGGAAGAACTGCCCGCAGTGCACGCACCACATTCTCCGCTGCGCCGAGGGCAACGCCCTGTGGCAGACCTACCTCGACGTCTCCCGATGACCCGCTGGTGCGGCCCCGGACGGCATGCGGTGCCCAACCACGAGGCGCAGGTCGTATCCGCCACGGAAGGGGGCTCCGGCCCAGGCGTGCCCGTCTACGCCTGCCACACGCACGTCCGCGACCACGGGATCGTGCCGCGCCCGTACATCGGCCGCCGGGACGCTGCGCCCGTCCCGCCCGCACGATGACCCGCCGCACGGGCACATGCCACCGCTGCCAGCGCGCACACCAGGCCGTCGTCACAGCGGACGTCGAGCAGGGGAGTACGGGCAGCAATGTGGTGGTGTGCGCGGACGCCCGGTCATGCCTCCGTGCCGCAAAGCCGCGGGCCCGCGCGTGGCCGGCGCCGTGACGGTCCGGCAGCAGGACGTCGGGCATGGCCGAATGGCCATACCGGGGTACATGGTTGCTACCGGATTCCGTCCTACGGGTGGACGTGCAATTGCACGAGCGGGACAGTGGGAGCGTGACCACCGCCCGCCAGATGCCCCCGAGCTGGCGGGCGGTCAGCTTTCAGGGTCGGCGGAGAGGAGGGTCCCGATGGGCACACCCAGCGCCTCGGCGACCACGATGATCGCAGAGAAGCGGATCTCTCCTCCGGCCTCGATCCGCTGGATGGACGACAGGGACAGAGTCTCCTCGACTCGTTCTGCGAGCTGCTCCTGCGTCAGGTTGCGGTGCTCACGCCACATCTGGATACGGCGGCCGTGCATACGGCGGCGGATGTGAACCCAGGCGGGAAGCGGCGGTTGTGCAGGCACTCGACAAACGCTGTGGCGTTGTTGATCATAAGCCCACAGCAACTTTGAAGTGTTTCGCGATCTTGATCTAGCAGGCCCACCCGCTCGCCGCCCTGAACCCGCGAGACGCCCCGCCCCCTCCGCAGCCCCGCGGCATTCACGACGCCGCGAGGCCGGAACCCCTGCGCTAGATTCGAACACATGTTCACTCGAATGAGTGAATGACCGGGTCATGACCAACTCGTTGAACAGATTGACAGACCGTGCACAACCCCGGACCGAAGTCGGATCGCCTCGCCGATACGGCCGGAGTGCGTAGGGCAGCGCCTCTTGCGGAGGATGGCATGGACGACGAAGACATCACACGGCTCTACCTCTGGGCCACCGGCTCATGCTTCAGGTGCGCACGGAGCGGGGTGGAAACCACGAGCCTGGACCAGATCGACACCCCGGCCGGCGTCCGCTACGACGTCCGCGCCTGCCGTGCCTGCGTGATTGATCTTGAGTACGAAAGGATGCGCCGAGCTGACCGCCTCGGTAAGCGGTACGTGCCGGGAGGACTCGGCTCCTAGTGCTGCGACACTTTGCCGCTCTCCGATTCGCGGAGGGCGGCTTCTGTCGCATCAGGGCTGCTCACGGTCCTGTTTCTGGGGAGCGCGTGGGGAGAATCCGCGACTGGGGAGCGCCGGGGGAGAACCAGTTCTCCCACCGTCGGAACTCATCGACTCCGCATCGGCCCTGAACCGACTCACCATCGGACCAGTTCAGGCGAGGAAGAGCGCAGTCGTCGACTCGCGAGGAAGCGGCGCCGCGACCCCACCTCGACACCCAGATTTACCGGCGACAGAACCCGGCGTACAGCTCGACTCGTCTGCCGCCACCGCCCCCTTGGGCTCGCCCGGGGCGCGAGCACGGTCGGGTGAGCCGCGTCGTGCATCGTTGATGCGCTCCTGGGTGCCGCGAGGGCTCTTGCCGGGACGCGGTCCTGGACCGCAGGTGGGGGCGTGCGGGTCCACCGGGAGGGGCTGATCGCGCGGCCCGTACACCGTGTGAGTCATGGTGAACAAAGAGTCGCTTTACCTGCTCTTTATGTTTTTATTGGCTAATTGTCCGTAATGTCTGAAATCAACCGTTGGCGGATGATCGGACTTTGCCGTGATGACCAGCCCCAACTCCAGCCACGCTTCTTCCGAGGGTGCGTCCGGTGCGGGCGGCCGGGTCGGTGCCGTGCTGACGGAGATGATTCCGCAGCAGCCGCCCAGTGCGCTGAGCGCGCCGTCGGGGGCGGGGTCGGACGACACGCTCGGCATCATCGTCGTCGACGAGCGGCTGACCGTGCTGGAGGCCGATCTGGCCGGGACCTGGCTCGACGGGGTGGTCGACGGATCGGGCGCGCGGGCGACCGACCTCTTCCCGACCGAGGACGCGGCGGCGATCGCCGCCCGGGTGGAGCGGGTACTGGCCACCGGCCGCCCGCTGCTGGCGCGGGTCCAGCGCATGATCCGGCCGGACGGAACGCCCGCGGTGGTGTCGCTTTCGGTCCTCCCGGCGGCTCCGGGCCGGGTGGTGATCAGCCTGATCGACGTCAGCGCCCAGCTCGACGTCTTCGCCGCCTCCTCGACCCTGGGCACCTCCCTGGAGATCGAAACGACGGCGCGCCAGCTCGCCGAAGGGCTGCTGCCCTGGGGTGACGCCGTCACGGTGTCGCTGGCGCAGTGCCTGTGGAGCGGGGACCTGCCCGATCGGACCGAGCCGCGGTGCCGCGCCGCGTACGCCCGCGCGGGGAACCGGCCGTGGCCGCGCGGCTTCCTCCGCCTGGGCGAGCGCCTGCCGGACCTGCCCGCCCACCCCGCCTCCGACACCACCGGTCACCCCGGCGTCACCGTGCTGCCCGACCGCGCCGCCATCGAGCGGGCCCTGGGCGACGACCCGGACCTGATACGGGCCCTGGTGCCGGACCACGGCCCGCTCGCGGTGGCCTTCGCGCCGCTGACCGTTCCCGACGCCGACCGGCGGCAGCGCGTACTCGGCACGGTCGCGGTCTGGCGGCGTGAGGACAACCCCCGCGGGGCCTTCGACGGCGACGACCAGCTCGCCGTCCAGGAACTGGCCTTCCGCGCCGCGATGAATCTGGAGCACGGGCGCCGTCATCAGCGGGAGCACCGGCAGGTCCTGGCGCTCCAGCGCAGGCTGCGCCCGCCGCACTCGCCGAGCCGGGCGATGCACACCGCGGGCGCCTACCGGCCCGCCGCACCCGACAGCGCCGGCCTCGGCGGCGACTGGATGGACGTCATCGGCCTGTCGGGCGGCCGGATCGCGCTGGTGATCGGCGACGCCGTCGGACATGGCCTGGCAGCCGCCGCCGTCATGGGCACACTGCGCCAGGCCGCCCAGACCCTGGCCGCCGCCGACCACCCGCCGGTCGAGGTGATGACCCACCTGGACACCCTCGTGGGGAGCCTGCACGCGACCGCCGAGACCGACGGCGAACTGGGCGCCGCGGCGGCGGCGCTGGGCACGACCTGCTGCTACGCCGTGTACGACCCGGCCGCCCGGCGGCTCACCGTGGTCAGCGCCGGGCACCTGCCGCCGGTGCTGGTCCACCCGGACGGGGCCGCGGAACTGCTCGCCCCGCCGCTGCACCCGCCGCTGGGCACGGCCCGCGAGGAACCGTACGAGGCCCTGGAGGTCACCGCCGAGCCGGGCGCCCTGATCGGGCTCTACACCGACGGCCTCGTGGAGCACCCGGGCCGCGACCTCGACGACGGGATGACCGCCCTGCTGGAGGCACTGTCCTGGCACTACGCGACCGGCGACCTGAGCGCCGTCGTCGGCCCGGTCGTCGACCACGTCACCGGGCCGCCGCCGCAGCACGACGACCTCACGCTGCTCCTGGCGCGCATGGACGGCCTGCCCGCGGCCGACATGCCCGCACTCCGCCTGCCCGCGGGCGATCTCACGGTGGTCGCCCGCGCACGGGCGTGGACCGGCGCCCGCACCGCCGAGTGGGGCATCGCGGACCCCCACGGCCGCAGCGCCCTGGTGGTGTCCGAACTCGTCACCAACGCCCTGCGGTTCGGCACCGGCGGCCCGGTGACCCTCCGGCTGCTGCACCTGTCCGACCGTCTGATCTGCGAGGTCACCGGCCCCTCGCACGGCAGGCCGCGGGCCGCCCGCCCCGCGGTGTCCGAGACCAGCGGACGCGGGCTCCTCGTCGTCCAGCACACGAGTGCCGCGTGGGGGACGCGGCTCGGGGAGACCGCGGGGGAGCGCACGGTGTGGGCACAACTGGCCGTCACGGGCGGGCAGTTGTGACCAGGGCCGACTGTCGGCGGCGGGTGGGCGTGATCCGCACTGACGGTCGGCGGCGGGCAGCTGTGCCCCGGACTGAACGCTGGCGGCGGGCAGTTTCGCCCCGGACTGAACGCTGGCGGCGAGTAGGTGTCACCCGGACTGACCGTCGGCGGCGGGCAGTTGGGCCCGGACCGGCCCTGTGATCCGCGCGTCCCGTACGGCGGGCTAGAGCCACACTCCGTCCATCGCGGTGGCCGTCAGCCCCGGCGCCGCTCCGTACAGCACGGTCCGGGCTCCGGCGGGTACGCCCGCGCTGAGGGCGCGGTCGAGGACGTCGAATACGGCTGCGCCGCCGCGGTTGCCGGTGACGATGCTGCTCCAGGAGTGGTCCAGCAGGTGGTCGGGCCAGGGCCCCGGGACGTCGGGCCAGGAGCTCGGGACGCTCTCCTGGATGAGTTCCAGCACGCGGGTGCCGCCCGGGTGGGCCACCAGCAGGTCCGGGTGCCAGTCCGGGTCGGTGTGACGGCCGCGGACCCACTCCCACATCGGCGGGAGCGTCGACTGCACCCACTTGGGCCCCGAGCGGTCCATCTCGTAGTGCACCCCGTCGGCGCGGGTGTGCAGCCGGTGGATGTCGGCGGTGCCGGGCACCGTGCGGTGCCACGCGGCGTCCAGCCGCAGGAACGCGCCCTGGTCCGGCCGGCCGCGGACGACGGCGGCGACCGCGGTGTCGGCGAACAGCAGCCGCATCAGCAGCGAGTCGATGCCGGTGTCGTCGGGCTGGTAGGTGGTGCTCAGCGCCTCCGCGATGACGATCAGCACCGTCGCGCCGGGGTCGGCGGCCAGCAGTTTCGAAGCGGTGGCCAGCGACCGGGTACCGGCGATGCAGGCCCACTGCGAGAACGGCAGCAGCAGCACGTCCTCGCGCAGCCCGAGCCGGTTGAACAGGGCGATGTCCAGGCCCGGCAGGGCGGGGGTGGTCGAGTTGCTGGTGACCACGTAATCCACCTGGTCAGGGGTGACTCCCGCGGTCTCCAGCGCCTGGCGGGCCGCCCGCTCCGCGCAGTCCTGGACCGTCACCCACACCGACGCGGTGCGCTCCTCGACGGTCTGCGGCACCGGCGGGCCCGCCTCTGCCGTCTTGCCGGTCTCGCCCGTCCCGCCCGCCGCTGAGGCCGCGGGCCCGGGGAAGCCGCTGCGGCTCGGCGCCGTGATCGCCTCCAGGGGCTGCATCCACCGCCGCTCCCCGATCCCGGTGTTCTTGGCCATCCCGTCCGCGCGCTTCAGCCAACCCGCCCCCGGGTGACGGCCGTTGACCTCGGCGAGGATCTCCTCGGTAGTGATGGTGTACGGCCCCGGCACCACGGCGGGAGGCCACATGTACACGCTCATCCCGCACCCCCTTCCCGGCGCCCGGACGGCGCCGTATCACCGTATTGTCCCTCTCCCCGAAACGGAAGTCCGGATTCCACATTGACCGTTTCGACCTATCTGTACAGGAATTCGCCGATCTGACCGGTCAACTCGGCCGGATTCAGCGGCCCGTGCGGACCGGTCGTTTCCGTGGGTGCGGCGATATGTCTAGAACAAAGGGAGTTGGCCGGGAAAGTCGGGAATGGTGTAACCGTCCAGGGTGCGTTGGGCGGCGGTGGGGGCGGCGGGGGATTTGGAGCCGGGGCAGGAGACGAGGGTGGCGGTGCGGGGGCCGGGGGGTGGGTCGGGGGGGGGGGGGGGGGGGGGCACCAAGGAGGGCCTCCCTCCCACCCAACGAGAGAAAGAGGGGGAGGGGGAGAAGAAGGGAAACGAGGGGGGTGTTGGGCTGGGGGTGGAGA
>NZ_JBVHLD010000002.1:710302-776710 GCF_055559175.1 Streptomyces sp. NPDC024632 | reverse complement strand
AGAGGGGGGTACACGCGCGCAGCGCTTTCGGTGTGGCTGTCTTCCCGTGGGACTCCCTGGTAGGGGTGGAGGCCGGGGTAGGGCGGAGGGACGGGGTCCGCCGGTCCGCCGCCCGCGGGGGAGGCCCCCGCGGGCGGCGGCTCTCGAACGTCGCGGGGAGGCCCCCGCGGGCGGCGGCTCTCGAACGTCGCGGGGAGGTCCCTGCGGGCGGCGGCTCTCGAACATCGCGCCGGATGGACGTAGCATCCCGCCCATGACCAGGACCGACGGACAGATGTTCCCCGCCTCGTGGCCGGACCGCATCCGGGCGCTGACGAGCGGGGAACTGGTCCCCGTCACGCCGCGGCGGGCGGCGACCGTACTGCTGCTGCGGGACACCGACGCCGGCGGACCGGCCGTCCACATGCTGCGCAGACGCGCCTCCATGGCCTTCGCCGGGGGCGCGTACGCGTATCCGGGCGGCGGCGTGGACCCGCGCGACGAGCGTCCCGTGGGGTGGGCCGGGCCGTCGCTGGAGGCGTGGGCGGCGGCGCTGGGGGCGAGCGAGGCGGTCGCGCAGGCCGTGGTGTGCGCGGCGGTGCGGGAGACCTTCGAGGAGTCGGGGGTGCTGCTCGCCGGGCCCGACCCCGAGACCGTCGTCGCCGACATCACCGGGGCGGACTGGGAGGCGGACCGGGCCGCGCTGGCCGCTCACCACCTGTCCTTCGCCGACTTCCTGGCCCGCCGCGAACTCGTCCTGCGCTCCGACCTGCTCGGCCCCTGGGCCCGCTGGATCACCCCGGAGTTCGAGGAGCGCCGCTACGACACCTGGTTCTTCCTCGCCACCCTCCCGGCCGGGCAGCGCACGCGGGACGTTTCGGGCGAGGCGGACCACACCGTGTGGCTGCCGCCCGCCGAGGCCGTCGCGGGCTACGACCGCGGCGAGCTGAGCATGCTGCCGCCGACCGTCACCACACTGCGCGACCTGCTGCCGTACGCCTCTGCCGCGGACGCGCTCACCGCCGCGGGTGACCGGGACCTCACCCCGGTCCTGGCCCGCGCTGCCCTCGACGAGCACGGCGACGTCGTCCTGACCTGGCCGGGACACGACGAGTTCACCCGCTTCATCCCGGGCACGGCGGGCCCGCTGCCGGACCGGGGCCAGGGCCAGTTCCAGGGTCAGGGCCGGGACCCGGACCAGGCTCAGGACCAGACTCAGGACCAGGACCGGGCTCAGGACCCGGCGCGGAGCGAGGACCCGGACCGGGCCCAGGACGAGGGAGCGGGCCGATGACCGCCGCGAAGCCGCCCGGCGAGCCGCGGGCCACCATCGGCGGCCGGGCCACCGCCCGCGCCCTGTGCGTGCTGGCGCCCAACCCCTCGGCGATGACCCTGGACGGCACCAACACCTGGATCGTGGCCGAACCCGACTCACCGCTGGCCGTCGTCATCGACCCCGGCCCGCTGGACGAGGGCCACCTCGCCCACGTCGTGGAGGTCGCCGAGCGGGCGGGCAAGCGCGTCGCCCTCACCCTGCTCACCCACGGCCACCCCGACCACGCGGAGGGCGCGGCCCGCTTCGCCGAACTGACCGGCACCCGCGTACGGGCCCTGGACCCGGCGCTGCGGCTCGGCGACGAGGGCCTGGCCGCGGGCGACACCGTCACCACCGGCGGCCTGGAACTCCAGGTCGTCTCCACACCCGGCCACACCGCCGACTCGCTCTCCTTCCACCTCCCGGCCGACGGCGCCGTCCTGACCGGCGACACCGTGCTGGGCCGCGGCACCACCGTGGTCGCGCACCCCGACGGGCGGCTCGGCGACTACCTGGACTCGCTGCGGCGGCTCCAGGCCCTGACGGTCGACGGCGGGGTGGACACCGTGCTGCCCGGGCACGGCCCCGTGCTCACCGACGCCCGCGGCGCCGTCGAGTACTACCTCGCCCACCGCGCGCACCGGCTCGCCCAGGTCGAGACCGCCGTCGAGTCGGGGCTGCTCACCGCCGCCGACGTCGTCGCCCACGTCTACGCCGACGTCGACCGCTCCCTGTGGCCCGCCGCCGAGCTCTCCGTCCAGGCCCAGCTGGCCTACCTACGCGAACACGGACTCATCGATCTGCCATGACACCCACCTCTCCCGCGTCACCCGCCGCCCCTTCGCCCGGACCCGCCTTCGAGCCCTGGTCGCCCTCCTTCGTCGCCGACCCCTACCCGGCCTACGAGGCCCTGCGCGCGGCCGGCCGCGCGCACTGGTTCGAGCCGACCAGGCAGTGGCTCATCCCGCACTACGACGACGTCAACGCCCTGCTGCGCGACCGCCGTCTGGGCCGCACCTACCTGCACCGCTTCACCCACGAGGAGTTCGGCCGCGAGGCGCCGCCCGCCGAGCACGAGCCGTTCACCACGCTCAACGGCAACGGGATGCTGGACCTCGAAGCCCCCGCGCACTCCCGCATCCGCCGCCTGGTCGCCAAGGCCTTCACCCCGCGCACGGTGGAGAATCTGGCCCCCACCGTGGAGCGCCTGGCCGCCGGACTCATCACCTCCCTGCACGCCGATGGCGGCGGCGACCTGCTCTCCCGGGTCGCCGAGCCGCTGCCGGTCGCGGTCATCGCCGAGATGCTGGGCATCCCGGCCGCCGACCGCGGTCTGCTGCGGCCCTGGTCGGCGGCGATCACCGGGATGTTCGAGCTGAACCCCACCGAGGAGAGCGCCCGCCGCGCGGTCACCGCCAGCGAGGAGTTCTCCGCGTATCTGCACGAACTCATCGCCGCCCGGCGCACCGACCCCGGCGAGGACCTGATCAGCGCGCTGATCGCGGCCCGCGAGGACGGGGACGTGCTCAGCGAGCAGGAGATGATCTCCACCATCGTGCTGCTGCTGAACGCGGGCCACGAGGCCACGGTCAACACCACCACCATCGGCTGGCTCACCCTCTTCCACCACCCCGACCAGCTCCAACTCCTCTACGACGCTCCCGACCGGCTGCGGGACGGCGTGGACGAGATGCTGCGCTACGACACCCCCTTGCAGATGTTCGAACGCTGGGTGCTGGACGACATCGAGGTCGGCGGCACGGTCATCCCGCGCGGCTCCGAGGTCGCCCTGCTCTTCGGCTCCGCCAACCGCGACCCGGCCCGCTTCACCGACCCCGACCGCTTCGACGTCACCCGCCCCGCCGCCGACAACCGCCATGTCAGCTTCGGCGCGGGCATCCACTACTGCCTCGGCGCCCCGCTGGCCCGCCTCGAACTCGGCGCGTCCTTCGGCACCTTCCTGCGCCAGGCGCCCGGCCTGCGGCTGGTCGCCGAGCCCGCCTGGAGCCCCGGTTATGTGATCCGCGGACCGGAGGAGCTGCTGGTCACCTGGTGACGGCGCGGAACCGCGCGCAGGACCGTACGGCGGGCCCGCGCGCACGACCCCCTGCGCGGATCGCCGCGGGTCAGCCGGTGACGAGGTCGCGGCGGCGAAGCCCGGCCAGGCCGGCCGCGAGGGTCCCGGCGGCCACGAGTATCAGCCAGGCGTACGGCGTCGCGGTGATCTCGCCGCCGGGCAGCTTCGGCACGTGGGTGAACGGCGACAGGTCGAGCAGCGGCTGCGGCAGCCGCAGCACCGGGCCGAGCTGGCCCATCATCACGAAGAGCCCGAGCAGGCCCCAGGCGGCCGTGGACGCCCTCGGGAGCAGGCCGAACAGCAGGGTGCCGAGCCCGATCAGCACCCACACGGCGGGCGCCTGCGCGACGGCCGCCCCGATCAGCCGGGGGACCTGCCCGCCGATGTCGTCGATGGCGCCGCCGTAGGCCAGGCCCATCAGCAGGCCGCCGGTGGCCAGCAGGACGACCGTCCCGAGCAGCGCGTGGACGAGGTGGCTCGCGGCCCAGCGCACCCTGCCGACCGACTGGGCGAGCACGGCCTCCGCGCCCTGCCCGGTCTCCTCGGTGCGCAGCCGCAGCACGCTCTGCACGGCGAAGACGGCGGCCATGATGCCGAGCAGGCCCATCGCGGTCGACAGGAACGCGTCGGTCAGGCCCTGGTGGCCGCCCATCCGCTGGAAGATGTCGTCCACTTGGCCGTTGCCGCCGATCAGGTCCCCGACGGAGTCGGTGACCGAGCCGTAGACCCCGCCCGCGACCGCCAGGCCCGCGGCCCACGCGTACAGGGTGCCGCGCTGCAACCGCCAGGCCAGGGCGAGGGGTCCGTTCAGCGAGCGGGCCGCCCGCGCGGGTCCCGGACGGGCGGGCAGCAGACCGGCCCCGGTGTCCCGGCGGGCGACCAGCGCGTACGCGGCGCCGCAGGTCAGTACGGCGAAGGCGGCGGCGGGCAGCAGCACCCACCACGCCTCGTCGGCGTACGGATGGAGGTGTTCGAGCCAGCCCAGCGGCGAGATCCACACCAGGGGCGAGGAGGAGTCGGTGGTCGCGGCGTCCCCGGCGGCGCGCAGCAGGAAGGCGCCGCCGAGCACGGCTCCCGCGACACCCTTGGCGAGCCGCGCGGTCTCGGTGACCTGGGCGGTCACCGCGGCGACCCCGGCGAACATCATGCCGCCGACCGCGAGGGCGAGGGCGAGCGCGACCGAACCCGTCAGGCTCTGGCCGAGCACGGTCATGCCGCACAGCACGACCAGGGCGATGGCGACGTCGGCGGTCGCGGCGGCCGACAGGGCGGCGGTGAGCGGGGCCCGGCGGTCGACCATGGCCGCGCCGAGCATGTCCTGGCGGCCGGTCTCCTCTTCCTCACGGGTGTGCCGGACGACGATCAGCATGCTCATCAGCCCGGTGAGGGACGCGCCGAGCACGCCCATCCGCCAGCCGGTGAGCGCGCCGATCGTGTCCCAGTCGTAGATGGGTCCGAAGAGCGCGCGCAGCGGCGCGCTGGCGTTGGTGCTGCGCGCGAGGTCCGCGCGTTCGGCCTGGTCGCCGTAGAGCGTGCGGAAGGAGGCGGCGGTGCCGATGACGGACGCGGCCAGCACGTACAGCCAGGCCGGGATCATCAGCCGGTCGCGGCGCAGGGCCAGTTGGGTGAGGGCGCCGGTGCCCGCGAAGCCGCTCATCGGGGCGTCGCCTTACGCGGACCGGTCGCGGACGGCGTACCGGATGCGGTCGTCCCGTCGGGTCCGGACGGCGTACCGGATGCGGACGTACCGATCGCGGTCGTCCCGCCGGGTCCGGACGGCGTACCGGCCCGGCCCTCGGCAGCCGACGCGTGACCGTCGGCGTCCGGGTCCTCGTAGTGCCTGCGGAACAGCTCCTCCAGGGTGGGCGGGCGGCTGGTGAGGCTGCGGACGCCGGTGTCGGCGAGGGCGCGCAGCAGGGCGTCGAGCTTGTCGGTGTCGGCCTGGAGGGTGACGTGGTGCCCGCTGACGTCCACGTCGTGCACGCCGGGCAGTTCGTCGAGGCCGCGCGGTGGGGCGGCCAGTTCCGCGGTGACGCTGGTGCGGGTCAGATGGCGCAGCTCGCCGAGGGCGCCGGTCTCCACCGTGCGGCCCTGGCGGATGATGCTGACCCGGTCGCAGAGCGCCTCGACCTCGCTGAGGATGTGGCTGGACAGCAGCACGGTCGCCCCGCGGTCCCTGGCCTGCTCCACGCAGCCCTGGAAGACCTCTTCCATCAGCGGGTCGAGTCCCGAGGTCGGCTCGTCCAGGATCAGCAGGTCGGCGTCCGAGGCGAAGGCGGCGACCAGGGCGACCTTCTGCCGGTTGCCCTTCGAATACGCGCCGCCCTTCTTCGTCGGATCCAGCTCGAACCGGTCGAGCAGTTCCCGTTTCCGGCTCGCGGCACCGCCGTCGCCCCGCTCGCCGGTCTCCCCCCGCCCGCGCCCGCGCCACCGGCCGCGCGCAGCGCCCCCGCCGCGCAGTCTGCCGAAGAGGTCGATGATCTCGCCGCCGCTGAGATTGGGCCACAGCGTGACATCGCCCGGCACGTAGGCGATCCGCCGGTGCAGGGCCACCGCGTCCCGCCACGGGTCGCCGCCGAGCAGCCGGGCCTCGCCGCCGTCGGCTCTGATCAGGCCGAGCAGGACGCGGATCGTGGTGGACTTCCCCGCCCCGTTGGGACCCAGGAAGCCGTGCACCTCGCCGGTGCGGACGGACAGGTCGAGTCCGTCGAGTGCGTGTGTGCGGCCGAAGGTCTTGCGGAGCCCGGCCACCGTGATTGCGTCCGTCATGCTTGTGAAGCTACAGTACATTCAGAAATTTGTGAAGATGACGAAGCGGATAAACTTCACTCAGCGTGACGTGATCGGATCGGACGAGGGAGGCGGCGGCCATGGCGGACCCGCGGGACGAGGAGAGACCTGCGGAGGTGCTGACCTTCATCGAGCGCTTCGCCGCCGAGATGGTCGAGGCCGGAATGCAGCGGATGGCAGCCCGGGTCTTCTCCGCGCTGCTCGTGTCCGAGAACGGCGCGCTCAGCTCCGCCGAGCTGAGCGAAAGGCTCCAGGTCAGCCCGGCCGCGGTCTCCGGCGCCGTGCGCTACCTCGCCCAGGTCGGGATGGTGCACCGCGAGCGCGACCCCGGCTCGCGCCGCGAGCTGTACCGGGTGCACCACGACCAGTGGTACGAGACGTTCACCAGCCGCAGCGGCGTCCTCGCCCGCTGGGAGAACACCTTGCGCACCGGAATAGACACCGTCGGCGAGGAGACGGACGCGGGTCAGCGGCTCGCCGAGACCGCCGCCTTCTTCGACTTCCTGCAAAGGGAGCTCGGCGCGATGATGGACCGCTGGCGGGAGCACAAGGCCACGATGTGACGCGCGGCCCGCTGAAACGCTCCTGCCGCCCTCAGCGCGGCACCGTCAGCCGCCACGCCGACCGCTCCACCGTCCACGTACGGCTGCGCACCGGCCCGGTGACGGCGGAGTCCGCGCGGTAGCGGAAGTCCCGGCCCGAGACGGTGATGGTCCGCGCCTGCGCGCGTACGTGCTCCGCGCCCTCCGTACGGCGGACGAAGACCTCCGCCACGCCCGACGGCGAGGTGCGGACCGAGATCTCCTGCACCGGCTGGTCCAGATCGGCCAGCAGCACACCGTCGGCCTCCACGCGCAGCCGTTGCCGCGGCTGCTGACCGTTGACCGGGATCGGCGCGGTGAGGGTGCGGACCAGGGAGCGGGCGGTCTTCTCGACCGGCGTCCACCAGTGCGCGGCGGTCTGCGAGACCGGGGTGCCGCACGGGATGCTCAGCGTGCCGAGCACGATCCCGCCGCTCTCGTCGACCAGCAGGTCGAGCTCCCGCTCGACGCCGTCGAGCACCGCCCGCGCCGCCGCCAGCACCTGGCCCGGCACCCCGAGGCCGCGGGCCAGCGCGGACCGCGGCCCGATCGGCACCAGCGCGACCGGCGCCACCCCGAGCGTGCGGTCGCGGTGCAGCGCGCGCACCATCCGCAGCAGCGCCGCGTCGTCGCCGAGCACCACAGGGTGACGGCGACCGCGGTGCGCCAGCGCGCGCTCCGCCTCCTCCGCGGAATCCGGGACGCAAACTTTTACGGAGTACGCGCCCGCGCACAGGACATCTTTGGCGATCCGCACGGATTCGCCGTCGACCGCGCGTGCCGCGGGGTCGATGACCAGGAGCAGGGGGTGCCCCCGGTCGGAGTCCGGGGGAGGATGCCCAGGAGACACGGCCGACACCTTGGTCCTTCCTCAGGTAAAATCTCGGTGCAAGAGCCCCTTGCGCCTTTGCGTCAGGGGCTTCGTCTATTCCGGGGCAGGTTCGACGG
This sequence comes from Streptomyces sp. NPDC024632, assembly GCF_055559175.1. Taxonomy (NCBI): domain Bacteria; kingdom Bacillati; phylum Actinomycetota; class Actinomycetes; order Kitasatosporales; family Streptomycetaceae; genus Streptomyces; species Streptomyces sp. NPDC024632. Next base: position 769,020 of record NZ_JBVHLD010000002.1, on the reverse strand, counting down.
CTCTCTGCACGTTGGACATGCCCCGCCCGGAAGGGGTGTACGCCTGTGCCCGCACTTGTGCTGCTCGGTGCTCAGTGGGGTGACGAGGGCAAGGGGAAGGCCACCGACCTGCTCGGTGGCTCCGTGGACTATGTGGTGCGATACCAGGGCGGCAACAACGCCGGCCACACGGTCGTCGTCGGCGACCAGAAGTACGCACTGCATCTCCTCCCCTCCGGAATCCTGTCACCGGGGTGCACCCCGGTCATTGGGAACGGTGTCGTCGTCGACCCGGCGGTCCTGCTCTCCGAGCTGAGCGGGCTGAACGAGCGCGGTGTCGACACGTCCAAGCTCCTGATCAGCGGTAACGCGCACCTGATCACGCCGTATCACCAGACCATCGACAAGGTGACGGAGCGGTTCCTCGGCAACCGCAAGATCGGCACCACCGGGCGCGGCATCGGCCCGGCCTACGCCGACAAGATCAACCGGGTGGGCATCCGCATCCAGGACCTGTTCGACGAATCGATCCTCCAGCAGAAGGTCGACGCGGCGCTCAGCGAGAAGAACCAGGTGCTGGTCAAGCTCTTCAACCGGCGCGCGATCAGCACCGACCAGGTCGTCGAGGAGTACCTCGGCTACGCGGAGCAGATCAGGAGCTACGTCGCCGACACGACCCTGATCCTCAACAACGCGCTCGACGAGGGCAAGGTCGTCCTGATGGAGGGTGGCCAGGGCACGCTCCTCGACGTCGACCACGGCACGTACCCCTTCGTCACGTCGTCCAACCCGACGTCCGGCGGCGCCTGCACCGGCAGCGGTATCGGCCCCACGAAGATCAGCCGGGTGATCGGCATCCTCAAGGCCTACACCACGCGTGTGGGCTCCGGACCGTTCCCCACCGAGCTGTTCGACGCGGACGGCGAGCGACTGCGCACCGTGGGCCACGAGTTCGGCGTCACCACCGGGCGCAACCGGCGCTGCGGCTGGTTCGACGCGGTCATCGCCCGTTACGCGACCCGGGTCAACGGCCTCACCGACTTCTTCCTCACCAAGCTGGACATCCTCACCGGCTGGGAGCAGATCCCGGTCTGCGTCGCGTACGAGATCGACGGCCGCCGGGTCGAGGAACTGCCCTACAGCCAGTCCGACTTCCACCACGCCAAGCCGGTCTACGAGTACCTGCCCGGCTGGACGGAGGACATCAGCAAGGCAAAGTCGCTCTCCGACCTGCCGAAGAACGCGCAGGCGTACGTGAAGGCGCTGGAGGAGATGTCGGGCGCCCCGATCTCCGCGATCGGCGTCGGCCCCGGCCGTACCGAGACGATCGAGATCAACTCGTTCCTCTAGAACGGCCCCAGGCCCCAGGCCCCGGTTCCACAGGTAAGCCCCGCCCACCCAGGTGAGCGGGGCTTACCTGTGTCCGTACGCGGTCACTGGTCGACCTTGGTGTACGTCAGCGGCGCCTTGCTCGTGTCGAGGTTGTCGCGGCGCAGATGGGTGTCGTCCACCAGGGTGAGCGTGGTGCCGTCGCCGGGGCTGCACGAGGACGCGGGCGTCCCCGTCACCACCTGCGACGGGCTCAACTCGACCGGCGGGCCCACCGAGACGACGTGCATGGACCAGAAGCAGGCGTAGGAGGCGCTGTCGCCCGACAGTTCCACGGAGCCGTCCGCCTTCACCGTCAGCGTCCGGGTGTTGTCGCCCGCGTCGTCACTGGTGAAGGAGGTCCGCCAGGTGCCGACCATGCCGCTGGGCACCGCCGCGTTCGCGGGGTCCGCCTGGCCCGGCGACGTCCGCGCGGGACCCGAGACCGGCGGGGACGTCGGACCGGTGGGTGTGCTCACACCGGGGTCCGGATCGGCCGTGTTCTTCGTGCCCCCCTGGCCCGCGATGTACGCCGTCACGCCGCCCGCGACGACCACCAGGGCGACGATCGCCGCGATCAGCGGCCCGCGCCGCGTCTTGCGCGGCCCGCCCGCGTCCGGCCCTGCCGCCTGCGGTTGCGTGTACGTCGGCGGGGGCGGCGTCGGACCGGCCGGTGCCGCACCGGCCGGGGGCGCGTACGAGCCGTAGGTCGGTGAGTACGCGGTCGGCGGCGGTTGCCTGACCGGGGTCGCGCCGTCGGTGCGCGCGCCGGTGCCCGAGAGGTGGCCGGGGTCCGCCCGTGTCGGCGTGGGGGCGCCCGGTCCGTCCGCGGCCACGACCCCCACGTCCAGCTCCGTGGGCGTGGGGGACTCCGCCGCCGCCTCCACCTCCAACAGCCGCACCGCGTGCCGTCCGAGCTGCGCCACGATCGCGCCGGACAGCCACGGCTCGGCGGTCGAGTCCTGCGCCGCGCTGTCGTCGCTCCCGCCGTCCGCCTCGCCCAGCCGCTCCAGCACCCGCGCCAGCGAGGGCCGCTCCTCGGGCTCCTTCACCAGACAGGCGGCCACCAACTCGCGCAACCCGTCGGGCACTTCGTCCAGGTCGGGCGGCTCCTGCACGATCCGGAACATCTGGGCGTGCACACCGCTGGCCGCCGCGCCGAACGGCTGGAGACCGGTCGACGCGTAGGCCAGCACCGAGCCGAGGCAGAAGATGTCGCAGGCGGGCGTCACCCGGTCGCCGCGCACCTGCTCGGGCGACATGAAACCGGGGGAGCCCACCATGGCGCCGGTATAGGTGAGGGAGCCGCCGTCGACGACCGTCTCCAGGGCGCGCGCGATCCCGAAGTCGATCACCCGCGGACCGTCGATGGTGATCATCACGTTCGAGGGTTTGAGATCGCGGTGCACCAGACCGGCGGCGTGGATGTCGCGCAGCGCGTGCGCGAGCCCGGAGGCGAGCACCCGCACCGAACGCTCCGGCAGCGGACCGTACTCCTTGACCACCTGGCTGAGCGAGGGCCCCGCCACATAACCGGTCGCCACCCACGGGACCTCGGCCTCGGTGTCGGCGTCCAGCACCGGCGCCGTCCACTTCCCGCCCACCCGGCGCGCGGCCTGCACCTCACGGCGGAAACGGGTGCGGAACTCCTCCTGGGACGCCAGTTCGTCGCGGACCAGCTTCACCGCCACCGTGCGCCCGCGCTCGGAACGCGCCAGGTAGACGATGCCCATCCCGCCCACCCCGAGCCTGCCCAGGAGGCGGTACGCGCCGATCGACCGCGGATCGCCGGACCTCAGCTCGTCCATCGTCGCTCTTCCCCGTCCCGCTCCGCACTGTGCGGCTCCGTCCCGGCACCGCGCTGCCGCCCACCCGTACGGCGAAGAATAAGCGTATGAACGGCAGGGGGTCAGAGGTGTTCCCCGTTCCGCTCGCCGCGCATACGCGTACGGGCTTCGCATATCGTGTGCGGCAGTCACCCGCGCGTACGAACGTACGAATCACCGGAGTACGTGGGCGCGCGCGACGCACAAGGACGACGAAGGAGACGGCATGCCGGACGGCGGCGTATCGCCTGTGCGGCGCAGCAGTCTGCGCCAGCAGATCGCCGACGCCCTGCGCGACGAGGTGCTGACCGGACGGCTCCAGGCCGGCCGCCACTTCACCGTCAAGGAGATCGCCGAGCTGTACGGCGTCTCCGCGACCCCCGTCCGCGAGGCCCTGGTCGACCTCGCGGCACAGGGACTGCTCGAAGTCGAGCAGCACCGCGGCTTCCAGGTCCGCCGTTTCACCGCGCAGGACTTCCGCACCCTCACCGAAGCGCGGCTCTTCGTCGTCGAGGCGTCCTTCCGGCGGATGGCCGAGGTCGGCATGGGCGACGTGCCGCCCGACGCCATCGCGTCCGTGCGGCGCCGCGCCGAAGCCGCCGCCCGCGCCGCCCGCTCCGGTGTCCTCGACATCCTCATCGGCTGCGACCTGCGCTTCTGGCGCGAGTTGACCGCCCTCGGCGGCAACCCGCACATCTGCGAATTCCTCGACCGCATGCGCACCCAGACCTGGATCTACGCCGTCCCCCACCTGCGCGCCCTGCACGACACCGCCGGGGTCTGCTGGTCCGACCACGTCGCCCTCGTGGACGCCGTCGCCGCACGCGACACCGCGACCGCCCGGCAGCTCACCCTGGAGCACAGCGACCACACCAGCGCCCTCATCGAAAAGCTCGTCCCCGCCCGGCCATGACGCGACCGGCACGGGCGTTTTAGGCTGTACGCCCCCGACCGGATGGAGTGTTCGTGGCCTGCGACTTGTGGCTGGTGCCCCTCGTGGACGTGCTCTGCCACAGCCCGGAAAACCCCTTCTCCGAGGAACTCGCCCGATACGACAAGGCGTTGAACGACGCCGGACAGCCGCCCGTCCCCGTCTACAACTACATGCCGGGGCTGTCGGGCGACGTCGGCCCGATCGCGTGCTTCGACTACGACGCCCTGCACTTCCTGCGCCGCGCCTATCTGCTCAGCCTCCAGGGGCTCGAGGTCACCCCGGTCGACGCCCTCGGCGGCGACTACGAACAGCTCCTGGAGATGTTCGAGGCCACCGCCCAGCGGTCGCACCTGGTCTGGCACTACGACCACGCGGGCGCGTACGTCCCCCTCGACTTCCCCCAGCCCGTCGTCAACGACGAACTCCTCGAAGGCGGCGGCCCCCTCGGCTCCAGTCACGGGCTGCTGCGCGAACTCGAATTCGTGGCCCCCGTCATCGGCATCGACCCCGCCAACCCGCCGCTGCCGCCCGCGCCGCCCGAACACCACACCACTCTTGAGGAGCCGGCCGTCTCACCGGTCGTGGGCAACGGGCCGTTCGCGCGGGAACACCACGTGTGGCTCGGCCTGCACGCGGCGGCGACGCGGAGCCTGGGCCAGGGCTCGATGATCGTCTTCAGCTAATCGCACCGGGCTCCTTGGCGAGCCGCACCGGGCTCCTTGGTGAGCCGCACCGCGCTGCCTGGCGAGCCGCACCCGGCCACCCCGGCCACTTGACGAGCCGCCCCCGGCTACCTCGGGCTCTCCGGCGGCCGTTGGCGCGGCATGTTGGGGCGCGTGCTCGGGTGCGCCAGGCGCGGACCCGGCGGCGGCTCCTGGCGGCTCGGCCACCAGGCGGCGGACTGGGTGCGCAGCGGAGCGCCGGAGGTGTGGCCGCCGAATTCGACGATCCAGTCGGACGTCTCCATTCGGACGAGGTCGGCCAGGTCGTCGCAGAAGCGGCGCAGGATGGCCAGACAGCGTTCCGCGGCCTCGGCGGCGGTGCCCTCGGTGGGGCCGAGGACCTCGCGGACGCTCTCGGAGGCCCAGTCGAAGCGCAGGGACTCCAGGCGGCGCTGGACGGCCTGGGCGGTGGCGACGTCGCGCATCCACCCCGAGGTCAGGCCGAAGAGGCGGTCGGTGCCGAGGCAGACACCCGCCAGGAGCAGCGCGAGATAGCCCCAGCTCGCGCTGGTGTCCGCGGTGCCGGTCAGCTCCACCAGCGGCAGGGCGGCGCCGGCGGTGCCGAAGAGCACGGCGCCCAGACGCAGGGCGCGGGCGGCGCGGCGCTTGCGGATACGGTCGTCGAGGTACCAGTCGGCGGTGCGCAGGGCGCCCGTCTCGGCCCAGCGGTACAGCTCCGCCAGGCGTTCCGCGGGCTCGCCCCAGTCGCCGAGCGGGAACGGCAGCGCCCGCAGGTCCTCGTGCTGATGGTGCAGCGCCCGCCGCTGAGGCTCGTCCCGAGGTGCTTCCTCGGGAAACATGTCCGGCTGGCTCACTGCACGCTCCCTCGTATGGCCCCAAGGGCCCCTCGTGGACCTCATATGCGGCTTTCGGCACCGGATGTCCGGCCCGGTGGTGAAGCACTCTTCTTACCGCCGAACGGCTGAGCGCGGGGTAGCGATCTCCGGATATCCGCCCATACGGGCAGCGTGATCAGGTATAGGCCGATGAATGCGGTCGCTCGAAAGAGTGAGGGCGGCCCGCCGCCCCGCGGCCCACTACCCTGGTGCGCGTGAAGGTCCTTGTCATCGGCGGCGGCGCCCGCGAACACGCCCTGTGCCGCTCCCTCTCGCTCGACCCCGACGTCACCTCGCTGCACTGCGCGCCCGGCAACGCCGGAATCGGCGAGGTCGCCGAGCTGCACCAGGTCGACGCCCTCGACGGCGCGGCCGTCGCAGAACTCGCCGTCTCCCTCGGCGCCGACTTCGTGATCGTGGGGCCCGAGGCCCCGCTGGTCGCCGGGGTCGCCGACGCGGTACGGGCCAGCGGCATCGACTGCTTCGGCCCGTCGGCGCGGGCCGCGGAGCTGGAGGGCTCCAAGGCGTTCGCCAAGGACGTGATGGCGGCGGCCGGGGTGCCGACCGCGCGCAGTTACGTCTGCACGACGGCCGACGAGGTCGACGTGGCGCTCGACGCCTTCGGCGCGCCCTATGTCGTCAAGGACGACGGGCTCGCGGCGGGCAAGGGCGTGGTCGTCACCGGCGACCTGGCCACCGCCCGCGCGCACGCGCTGAGCTGCGACCGGGTGGTCATCGAGGAGTTCCTCGACGGCCCCGAGGTGTCGCTGTTCGCGGTCACCGACGGCGAGACGGTCGTACCGCTCCAGCCCGCGCAGGACTTCAAGCGGGCGCTGGACGACGACGAGGGCCCCAACACCGGCGGTATGGGCGCCTATTCGCCGCTGCCGTGGGCCGACCCCAAGCTCGTCGACGAGGTCGAGCGGACCGTGCTCCAGCCGACCGTGGACGAGCTGCGCCGCCGCGGCACGCCCTTCGCGGGCCTGCTCTACGCCGGTCTCGCCATCACCTCGCGCGGTGTGCGGGTCATCGAGTTCAACGCGCGCTTCGGCGACCCCGAGACGCAGGTCGTACTCGCCCGGCTCAAGACGCCGCTGGCCGGACTGCTGCGGGCCGCGGCCACCGGGCAGCTCGCCGCCTTCCCGCGGCTGCGCTGGAGCGACGGCGCGGCGGTGACCGTGGTCATCGCCTCGTACAACTACCCGGACACCCCGCGCACCGGCGACCCGATCTCCGGGCTCGCGGACGTCGCCGAGAAGGACGAGCACGCGTACGTCCTGCACGCGGGCACCCGGGAGGACGACGGGCGGATCGTCAGCGCGGGCGGCCGGGTGCTGTCGGTCACCGCGACCGGTTCCGACCTCGCCAAGGCCCGTGACCGGGCCTACCGCGCGGTCGACCGGATCGGTCTGGACGGTGGCCACCACCGTACGGACATCGCCGCGAAAGCGGCCGGTCTCTGACCAAAGCCACTCCAAGGAGTGATGACTCGGCCATAAGGCTGACTCCTTCCCGGCGCCGAACTAGGGTGCCCCGAAAGCGCACTGCGGGACATTGCGGCAATCAGCCGTACGGCCATTGCGATGTCCGTGGGCGGTGCGACAGTGGGGGGAGGCCGCCATCGGGGCGGTCACCACAGCGCAGGGGGTGAGTCGCCGATGGCCGGAGAAGCAGGTGAGGCGGTCGCGCGCTCCCGTGCCCTGGCGGTGCTCCGGGTCCGGGGCGCCGCGCTCGGCGCGGCCCTGCTGCCCGCCGCCGTCGCCGTCGTCCTGCACGCGGGCGGCGCGACCGGCCGGATCGGCTCGCGCTGGGACGGTGTGCGCTGGGGGATGACCGGTGGCGCGCTCGTGGTGCTGCTGGTCGCGGCGGCCGTCGCGGCGGTGATCGTACGGGCCAGGCCCGCGGTCAGTCCCGCGGTGCCGGTGGCCGAGACCGCCGCGCCCGACCTCTACCGGATGGTCCGCGACCTGGCGGAGCGGATGGAGGTGCCCGCGCCGTCGGCGATAGAGCTGACGCCGGACTGCGACAGCTGGCTGGAGGAGCGCAGGGCCGACCGGCCCGCGGGCCGCAAGGCCAGGAAGGCCGCCAGGGAAGAGGGCAGGCGGACCGCGCCCGTGCTGGTGATCGGCTCGCCCTTCATGTGGTGGATGCGGATCGCGGAACTGCGCGCGCTGCTCGCGCCCGTGGTCGCGGGCACGGGACCCGCCGCCGATCCGGAGATAGCGGCCGCCCGCCGCTTCGTGCGCGGCCTCGACGCGGCGGCCGGAGTCGCCGCGCACGGCCGCGAGGGCACTGTGCTGCTGCGACCGGTCTTCGGCGTCCTCGGCTGGACGGTCCGGCTGCTGCTGAACGGCTGCCGTGTCCATGTCGCCGAGATGGAGCGGGGCGTCGCCGCCTCCGCCTCCGAGCGCGCGCAGGCCGTCGACTACGGGCTGCGGATCGTCGCCCAGGAACAGGTGGGCCTGGCCTACGCGGGCTGGGACCGGCTGCTCACCCGCGTCGCGCTGCCCGCCTGGCGGATGGGCCGCTGGCCGTCCCGGCTGGACGCCGGGGTGGTCGCCGCGCTCACCGAGCTGTCCCGGCGCGACCGGCTCGCCGACGGCTTCGAGACCCGGCTGGGCGAACGCCCGGCCTGCGATCTCCTGGAGGAGCCCGGCGCGATGGACGAGGCCGTCTCGCTGCTGGCCGCCCGGCTCTTCCACGCGGGCCCGCAGCGGCCCGGCCCCGACTGGGCGCCGGTGAGCTGGAACGGCTATCCGGACGAGGTCGTCGACCGCATCTGGCGCACCGAGGCCGCCCGGTTGATACGCGTCCTGGACGAGGTGCCGCCGCCGGAGCCCGGCATCGCCGCCGCGGCCGAGGAAGAGGACGAGGGACCGGCCGCGATCGGCGGCGGGCGCCGCAGCGGCCTGCTCCTCGGCGACCGGGCCATGACCGGGCCGACCGCCGCCGCCCGCACCTCGGCGGCGGAACGGGCCGCCGCCGCGCTCGCCGACGAGCCGGGCCGCGCCACCCTCACCCGCGTCATCGACCGGCTCTCGCGCGGCGGCAGCGAGGAGCTGGCCGCCAGGATCGGCGCGCTCGCCGCCCGCGACGAGGCGGCCCGGCACGCCGCGACGGCCGAGAACGCCAAGGGCGGCGGCGGAACCGGCGGCGGAAACGGGGGCGGAACCGGCGGCGGTACGGAGGAAACCCCCGTGCCCGTCTCCCCGTTGCTGCCGCCCCGCACCGGCCGTGAGCTGCTGACCGATCACGTCACCGCCGTCGTCTGCTGCGCCGCCGTGGACACCGCGGGCGCCGACGCGGGCCTGGACTGGCTGGACGGCCCCACGCTGCTCGTCGGCGGCGCCCGCCGGGCCGATCTGACCTGGCCGGTGCTCCGCCTGGTCGAGAACGGCGACGCGGCACCGCTGCGCTCCTGGCTCAGGGCCGTCGGCGTCCGCCCCGACAAGCCGATCCGGCTGGTGTGATCAACCGACGTATTGCGCCGTCGTGATCGACGGGCGTGACCCGACGTCGTGATCGACCGACGTGACGCGCCGTCGTGACCAACCGACGTGACGCGCCGTCATGATCAACCAATGTGACAAGCGCCACGTCGCCCCCGCGCGAGCGCCGTCCGGGGGCGACGCGTTTCGGCCACGACCGCACACCGCCCGGCACCGCCTCGCGCACCGCCCCGCGGCGCGCCACACGGCGCGGAACCCGCCCGGCTTCTGGCCCGTACCGCCCGCTCCCGACCGCTCGGAGCGCGCGGCGCGACCTCTTGACCTGGGTCATGTGACGTTCACCACACGCCGGTTGACCGAATCTGCTTCACTCGTCGCCCGATCCGTTCCGATAATTCACCACGAACGGTAACCGGTGCGGTGCTTTCTGTGATGTGCTGGGTATGTGCGCCGCACTATTGCACCGCATGGGTGAACCACGGGTGGAGCGGGGAACCGCGGGAGCCGGCGCGGCCGGGGATCGGGTGAGGGAGGGGCTTCGATGAGTACGGACCAGATCCGACGGTGGGAGTCCGGAGCGCATGCCCACGGGGTCTCCGACCCCTTCGGCCAGGGCCCGCTGCCCTGGCTGCGCGGCGCCTCCCAGTACCTGGACGACGACGGCCAGGTCGTCCCCTGGTACGTCGACCTGGCCGTGAGCAGCGGCGACGCCGCGCACCGCCCGCGCTTCCCCGGACCGCGTACCGCCGACGACGTACGCCGTCAGATCAAGGGCTTCGCCTCCGCGGGATCCGTCGTGCCCGGCGAGGCCATCGACTTCCGGATCACCGTGGACCCGCCGCAGGAGTTCACGGTCGACGTCTACCGGATCGGCCACTACGGCGGCGACGGCGCCGCGAAGATGTCCGCGAGCCCCCGGCTGTCCGGCATCGTCCAGCCCGCGCCGCTGGCCGCCGGAAGGACGGTTTCCTGCCACCACTGGTGGCAGTCCTGGCGGTTGCAGATCCCCACGTACTGGAACACCGGCGCGTACGTGGCCGTCCTCACCACCGCCGACGGCTACCGCAGCCACGTCCCCTTCACCGTCCGCGCCACCCACGAGGCGGACCTGCTCCTGCTGATGCCCGACGTGACGTGGCAGGCGTACAACCTCTACCCCGAGGACGGCAGGACCGGCGCCAGCCTGTACCACGCGTGGGACGAGAAGGGGCAGCTCCTCGGCGAGGAACAGGCCGCCACCACCGTCTCCTTCGACCGCCCCTACGCGGGAGCCGGGCTCCCGCTGCACATCGGCCACGCCTACGACTTCGTACGCTTCGCCGAGCGCTACGGCTACGACCTCGCGTACGCCGACGCCCGCGACCTGCACGCGGGCCGTATCGACCCCACGCGCTACCGCGGCCTGGTCTTCCCCGGCCATGACGAGTACTGGTCCAAGCCGATGCGCCGGGCCGCCGAGACCGCGCGCGACGCGGGCACCTCGCTGGTCTTCCTGTCGGCCAACACCATGTACTGGCAGGTCGAGCTGGCCGCGTCCCCGGCCGGGGACGCGGACCGGCTGCTGAGCTGCCGCAAGCGCCGCGGCGACAACAAGGGCCGCACCGCGCTCTGGCGCGACCTCGGCGAGCCGGAACAGCTCGTGCTCGGCGTGCAGTACGCGGGCCGCGTCCCCCAGCCGTCGCCGCTCGTCGTCCGCAACGCCGAGCACTGGCTGTGGGAGGCCACCGGCGCCACCGAGGGCGACGAGATCGACGGCCTGGTCGCGGGCGAGGCCGACCGCTACTACCCGCGCGCCCCGCTGCCCGAGAGCATCGAGCGCATCCTGCTGGCCCACTCGCCGTACGAGTCCACCGACGGCCGCCGCTGCCACCAGGAGACCTCGCTCTACCAGGCCCCCAGCGGCGCGTACGTCTTCGCCTCCGGCACCTTCGCCTGGTCCCCGGCGCTCGACCGCCCCAACCACGTCGACCCGCGCGTCCAGCGCGCCACCGCCAACCTCCTCGACCGCATCTGCAAGCACGACTGAGGGGTGGGTCCGCCGGTGGCCGGCGCGCCGGAGGCGGCGCGCCGGGTCCAAGCCGTCGGAGGCGAGCGGGCGGCGAAAGGAGGAGCCCCCGCGCGCTCCAGCTGTCCCGATAAGCGAGAATCGGGAGCTGAACCGCCGAGTGGGGAGGACGACCCGTGTCCGGATTCGTCGAGAAACCCGAGCCTGTCCAGGTGCCGGGACTGGTACATCTGCACACCGGCAAGGTGCGCGATCTGTACCAGAACGCGGAGGGCGACCTGGTGATGGTCGCCAGCGACCGCACCTCCGTCTACGACTGGGTGCTGCCCACCGAGATCCCCGACAAGGGCCGGATTCTCACGCAGCTCTCGCTGTGGTGGTTCGACCTGCTCGCCGACATCGTGCCCAACCACGTGATCTCCACCGAGCTGCCCGAGGGCGCCCCCGCGCAGTGGGCGGGCCGCACCATGGTGTGCCGTTCGCTGCGCATGGTGCCGGTCGAGTGCGTCGCACGCGGCTATCTGACCGGCTCCGGCCTGGTCGAGTACAACCGGGACCGTACGGTGTGCGGCCTCGCGCTCCCCGAGGGCCTGGTGGACGGCTCCGAGCTGCCCGCGCCGATCTTCACCCCCGCCACCAAGGCCGAGGTCGGTGAGCACGACGAGAACGTGTCGTACGAGGAGGTCGCCCGCGAGGTCGGCGCCGAGACCGCGACGCTGCTCCGGCAGACCACGCTGGCCGTCTACGGCAGGGCCCGCGACATCGCGCGCGAGCGGGGCATCATCCTGGCCGACACGAAGTTCGAGTTCGGTTACGACGAACAGGGCACGCTGGTCATCGCCGACGAGGTGCTGACCCCCGACTCGTCCCGCTTCTGGCCGGCCGACCTGTGGGAGCCGGGCCACGCGCAGCCGTCCTTCGACAAGCAGTTCGTCCGCGACCACCTCACCGACCCGGCGCTGGGCTGGGACCGCAACGGCGAGGAGCCGCCGCCCGGCCTGCCCGCCGAGGTCGTCGAGCAGTCCCGCGCCCGCTACGTGGAGGCGTACGAGCGCCTCACCGGCACCGCCTGGTCGTAGCACCCCGGCGCGGAAGCGGAGAGACGACGAAGGCCCCGGTCGTGGTGACCGGGGCCTTCGCGATGCTGGAGCGGACGACGAGATTCGAACTCGCGACCCTCACCTTGGCAAGGTGATGCTCTACCAACTGAGCCACGTCCGCAGGCCGTGCAGACACTGTACCCGATCGGACGCGGCCATTAGAAACCGATATATCCCGCCGCCCCGTGACGCGCCGAGCGGACGCCCGGCGACGCGCCGAGCGGACGCCCGGGTACGACGAAGGCCCCGGTCGTGGTGACCGGGGCCTTCGTGACGCTGGAGCGGACGACGAGATTCGAACTCGCGACCCTCACCTTGGCAAGGTGATGCTCTACCAACTGAGCCACGTCCGCATTGCTGCGGCCACTCTACCCGATCCATAGGACCGGCCGGAGCGACCAGAGCGGGCGACAGGAATTGCACACTGCCCCTCCCCCCTGGAAGGGGGGCGCTCTGCTACTGAGCTACACCCGCGTGACCTCCGCTGACCTGGCCTTTTCGGCCCTGCCCTCGGCGTGCTCCACACACTAGCGGAAGGGTGGGGGTGGCTGTCCAGTCGGCACCACCGCCCCCGCCCGTTCGCCCGGCGGTTGTCAGTGAGTTGTCGCGGAACCGTCAACTGGCCTTGTTGAACGCTTCGTAGACCTTCTTGGGGATGCGCCCGCGGGCCGGGACCTCGAAGCCGTTCGACTGCGCCCAAGCGCGGACGGTGGCCGGGGTCGGGGCGATCGGCGTGCGCTTGTAGGCGCGGCCCGAAAGGGTGCGGCGGCGGCCGGCCTCCACGTAAGGAGCCAGGTCATTGCGCAGCTTGTCCGCGTTCTGGGACGAGAGGTCGATCTCGTACCACTGACCGTCGACGCCGAATGCGATGGTTTCCGCCGCTTCTCCGCCGTCCAGGTCGTCGGCGAGGGTGACCAGTACGCGTTGCGCCATAGGGATGTGGTCCTTTCGTACGCCATCGGCCTTGCCGGGGCCCGGCGATCGCACGCGGCCCGTGTGTCGTGGCGGTCGCGAGCGGGAACGGTCGCGACCGGACGCAGGGCCCCGGTGTCACGGGTGGGCCGACAAGTCGAGTGTCGACAAGTTTTCATTTGTACGATGCCACGAAATGGGCACCGCGTGATACATCGTGACACCTGTTAATTCCCCCGGGTGCCGCTTCGTAATCGGGACCCTATGTTTCACCTACGGGTTTCCCCAAGCATTTCGGCGGCCGATACATAAACGTGATCAGTGATCTAGGGGTGCGCTAGGGGTCGCGTTCATATCTACTCGCGTAGATTTTCGCACCGGGTACGCTGAGAGAACCTCACGCACCACACCACCGGGAGTGCAAGTGGCACGCGTCGTAGTCGACGTCATGCTCAAGCCGGAGATCCTCGACCCCCAGGGCCAGGCGGTGCAGCGAGCACTGCCGCGCCTGGGCTTCGACGGGATCTCCGACGTCCGCCAGGGAAAGCGCTTTGAACTAGAGGTCGAGGGGCCGGTCGACGACGCCGCCCTCGCCCGCATTCGCGAGATGGCGGAAACCTTTCTCGCGAACACCGTGATCGAGGACTTCGCCGTAAAGGTGGAGTCGTGACTGCGCGCGTTGGCGTCGTCACATTCCCCGGCACGCTCGACGACCGTGACACACAGCGCGCCGTCCGGGTCGCGGGCGCCGAAGCCGTACCGCTGTGGCACCGTGACAAGGATCTCCAGCAGGTCGACGCGGTGGTTCTGCCGGGCGGCTTCTCGTACGGCGACTATCTGCGGGCCGGCGCGATCTCGCGTTTCTCGCCGGTGATGGAAACGATCATCGAACAGGCGAAGGCCGGAATGCCGGTTCTCGGCATCTGCAATGGGTTCCAGGTGCTCACCGAGTCGCATCTGCTGCCAGGCGCGATGCTGCGCAACAACCACCTCCACTTCGTCTGCCGCGACCAGAAGCTGCGGGTCGAGACCAGCGCCACCGCCTGGACGTCGCAGTACGCGGACGGCCAGGAGATCTCCATCCCGCTGAAGAACATCGACGGCCGCTACACCGCCGCCGAGCGGGTGCTGGACGAACTGGAAGCCGAGGGCCGGGTGGTCTTCCGCTATCTGGACGGCAATCCGAACGGGTCGCTCCGTGACATCGCGGGCATCAGCAATGCCGCGGGCAATGTCGTCGGCCTCATGCCGCACCCCGAGCACGCCGTCGAGCCGCTGATCGGCACCGGCCGCACCGACGGCCTCGGATTCTTCACCTCGGTCCTGAAGAAGTTGGTCTCCGCATGACCCTCGATACCGTCAAGCACGCCGCCGAGACGCCCGAGGCCGGGCAGCCGTGGAAGGAACTCGGCCTCAAGGAGGACGAGTACGCCCGGATCCGCGAGATCCTGGGCCGCCGCCCGACCGGCGCGGAACTGGCGATGTACTCGGTCATGTGGTCGGAGCACTGCTCGTACAAGTCGAGCAAGGTGCACCTGAAGCAGTTCGGCGAGAAGGCCCCGCAGACCGACGCGCTGCTCGTCGGCATCGGTGAGAACGCGGGCGTCGTGGACGTCGGCCAGGGCTACGCCGTCACCTTCAAGATCGAGTCGCACAACCACCCGTCGTACATCGAGCCCTACCAGGGCGCGGCCACCGGCGTCGGCGGCATCGTCCGCGACATCCTCGCGATGGGCGCGCGGCCGGTCGCCGTGATGGACCCGCTGCGGTTCGGCGCGGCCGACCACCCCGACACCCGGCGCGTCCTGCCCGGCATCGTCTCGGGCGTCGGCGGCTACGGAAACTGCCTCGGCCTGCCCAACATCGGCGGCGAGGTCGTCTTCGACCCCTGCTACCAGGGCAATCCGCTGGTCAACGCGCTGTGCGTGGGCGTCATGAAGCACGAGGACATCCACCTCGCGCAGGCGTCGGGCCCCGGCAACAAGGTGATCCTGTACGGCGCCAGGACCGGCGGCGACGGCATCGGCGGCGTCTCGGTGCTGGCCAGCGAGACCTTCGACTCGACCGGCCCGTCCCGCCGCCCCGCCGTCCAGGTCGGCGACCCCTTCCAGGAGAAGCTGCTCATCGAGTGCACCCTGGAGATCTTCCGCGAGCAACTGGTCGCGGGCATCCAGGACCTCGGCGGCGCGGGCCTGTCCTGCGCCACCAGCGAGCTGGCCTCGGCCGGCTCCGGCGGCATGCGCGTCGAACTGGACACCGTGCCGCTGCGCGACGCGACGCTCTCGCCCGAGGAAATCCTCATGAGCGAGTCGCAGGAGCGCATGTGCGCGATCGTCGAGCCCGACAAGGTCGAGCGCTTCCTGGCGATCTGCGAGAAGTGGGACGTCATCGCCACCGTCATCGGTGAGGTGACCGAGGGCTCGCAACTGGAGATCTTCTGGCACGGCGAGCAGATCGTGGACGTGCCGCCGCGCTCGGTCGCGCACGACGGGCCGACGTACCACCGCCCGTACGCCCGGCCGGACTGGCAGGACGCGCTCCAGGCCGACGACGCGGGGAAGCTGCCGCGGCCCGGCACCTCCGCCGAACTGCGCGAGCAGGTGCTCAAGCTGGTCGGCTCGCCGAACCAGGCGTCCAAGGCGTGGGTCACCGACCAGTACGACCGCTTCGTGCAGGGCAACACGGTGCTGGCGCAGCCCGAGGACTCCGGCATGATCCGGATCGACGAGGAGACCGACCTCGGCGTGGCCATCGCCACCGACGGCAACGGCCGCTTCGCGAAGCTCGACCCGTACACGGGCGCGCAGTTGGCGCTCGCGGAGGCGTACCGCAATGTCGCCGCCTCCGGGGCCAAGCCGCTGGCCATCTCGGACTGCCTGAACTTCGGCTCGCCCGAGGACCCGGCCGTGATGTGGCAGTTCGCCGAGGCCACCCGCGGTCTCGCCGACGGCTGCCTCCAGCTCGGCACCCCGGTGACCGGCGGCAATGTGTCGCTGTACAACCAGACCGGCGACGTGGCGATCCACCCGACCCCGGTGGTCGCGGTGCTCGGCGTGATCGACGACGTCAACCGGCGTACGCCGATGGCCTTCAAGGACGAGGGCCACCTGATCTACCTGCTCGGTGACACCCGCGAGGAGTTCGGCGGCTCGGCCTGGTCGCAGGTCGTCCACGACCACCTCGGCGGTCTGCCGCCCGCCGTCGACCTGGACCGCGAGCGGCTGCTCGGCGAGATCCTGATCTCCGCGTCGCGCGACGGCATGATCGACGCCGCCCACGACCTCAGTGACGGCGGTCTCGTCCAGGCGGTCACCGAGTCCTGCCTGCGCGGCGGGCACGGCGCGCGGCTGGTCGTCCCGGACGGTCTGGACGCCTTCACGTTCCTGTTCTCCGAGTCCGCGGGCCGCGCCGTCGTCGCGGTGCCGCGCTCCGAGGAACTGCGCTTCACCGACATGTGCGGGGCGCGGGGGCTTCCGGCGGCGCGGATCGGCGTCATCGACGGCGACGAGATCGACGTGCAGGGGGAGTTCAGCATTCCGCTGGGCGAACTGCGCGCCGCGCACGAGGGGACGATTCCGGCGCTGCTCGCCTGAGCGTTCCGCTGATGTGACGGAAAAGTCCACCGGGTGCCCCGGCCGCGATGACGCGGCCGGGGCATCTGTGTGGTGTGGCGTGGACCGGCGATGGTCTTAACGGTGTGACGAACGGCTTGACGTCTTACGGGAATCGGGCGTCGTGGCAATTGCCGGAGGCGTCATAAGACGGCATGTGCCGGATCCACCCGTATGGCGGTGCTCGGGGCTGTGCGCCGTCACCCATGATCGTTTAGCGCGCTCGCACGTTGGCGCACGAAACGAGGGGAATGTGCAGTGATCACACGTAAGAACATCGCCGTGCTGCTGTCCGCCGCCGTGATGACGGCGGGTCTCGCCATGACCGGCGGGGCCTCGGCCACGGCCGCCGCCGCTCCGGCGAAGGAGAAGGTCAGGCCGGCCGCCGAGTGCGGTGTCCGGTCCGACGGCCGTCTGTACTGCGGCAACAAGGTCGGGGCCAGGGGCTTCGCGGACCGCTCCTACCGCTCGGCGACCCGCGGCACCCTGACCACCGGCTTCAACTGGTTCGTCTGCTGGGGCCACGGCGACCCGCACGCGGGCCAGAACGACATCTGGTACTGGACGCAGCTCGACAACGGCGCTTGGGGCAACGTCCCGGCCGTCGACCTCTACACCGGCCAGGACCCGGCGCCCGGCCTGCGGGAGTGCTGAGACCGTTCGCCACTCGGGGATGACCGCCGCCCGGTGCCGCGAGCACCGAGGTGCCGGGGGGCCGGGGGGCCGGGGTGCCGGGGGCCGGTCAGAATGGACCGTGAACTCAGAGCAGACCGAGACCCCCGACCCGCGCACCGGCCCGCCGACCACGGGCGGTGAGCGCGAGACGCTGCGCGGCTTCCTCGACTACCACCGCGAGACCCTCGCCATGAAGTGCGACGGCCTCACCGACGACGAATTGCGCCGCTGTTCCATGCCGCCGTCCACCCTCAGCCTGCTCGGGCTCGTCCGGCACATGGCCGAGGTCGAACGCGCCTGGTTCCGCCGGATCATCGACGGCGAGGACATCCCTCTCGTCTGGTCCGCCACCGGCGACTTCCAGGAGGCGTACGACGCCTCCGGCTCCACCCGCGACGAAGCCTTCTCCGCCTGGCACGCCGAGGTCGCCCACTCCCGCCGCATCGAGGGCGCCGCCCCCACCCTCGACCTCGTCGTCCACAACTCCCGCCACGACGAGGACGTTTCGCTCCGCCTGGTCATGCAGCACGTCATCCTCGAATACGCCCGTCACAACGGCCACGCCGATCTGCTCCGCGAGGCCATCGACGGCACCGTCGGCGCCTGACGGCGCCGTTCCGCGTGGGCGCGCTCACCCACCACGCTCCCGCAGGTCACCAGCCGCCCCGGCGGGGCAGTTCGGTTGTGCCCGGACCACCGACCGGTGGGGGCTCGCCGCGCAGTTCCCCGCGCCCCTGAAATGCCCCGCCTTGCGCAAGGCCAGCGACCCTCGTCCTCATCCGCGAGGGCCTGTGCGGGCGGTGAGCCGATCCTTTTAGAGGTGCGGGGCTGTGTTTGATGTGCGGCTGCCGCCGCGTGGGCGCGCTCACCCGCGACGCTCCCGCAGGTCACCAGCCCCCCCCCGGCGGGGCAGTTCGGTTGTGCCCGGACCACCGGCCGGTGGTGGGTTGCTCGCGCAGTTCCTCCCCCAGCCTTCGGCCGGGAGGTGCCCCCAGCGCCCCTGACGGGGCGGACTGTCTTTCGTCCGGGCGGTGAGCCGATTTTTTAAGGGGCGCGGGGAACTGCGCGACCAGCCACGGGGTTGGTGCGCCTTTGAGAACCGGCCTCCGTGGGGCAGATGCGGTTGTTTTCGGGCTGGCGGCCCGGCGGGGGTGGGTCGCGGCCCCTGGCGGGGCACGTCGTGGGTGAGGGCGGCGGAGGGGGCGGAGTTCACGGGGCCGCCCGCCGCGCCCCGGTGGTGCCGCCGCTTTCGGTGCGGCGGCACGGGAGTTGGGGCTACCGTCGAAGAGTGACCGGTGTGGAGATTGCGATCGGGTACGTGTGCGCGTGGCTGGTGGCCAAGGCGCGGCGGG
Source organism: Streptomyces sp. NPDC024632 (assembly GCF_055559175.1). Classification (NCBI taxonomy): domain Bacteria; kingdom Bacillati; phylum Actinomycetota; class Actinomycetes; order Kitasatosporales; family Streptomycetaceae; genus Streptomyces; species Streptomyces sp. NPDC024632. The sequence continues at coordinate 750,251 of NZ_JBVHLD010000002.1, read as the reverse complement.
TGGCGGGGCGGGCGGACGCGGAGGTGGACCGGGGTCTGGACGCCGGAATGGACCGGCTGCACACGCTGGTCTCCGGTGCGCTGGGGGAGGACCCGGCGCTGGAACGGGCGGCACGGGAGGCGGACGCCGGGGAGGTGTCCGCCAGGACGCGCCGTCGTCTGACCGACGCGCTGGACGAAGCGGTCGAGCAGGACGGGGAGTTGGCGGAGGCGCTGCGCCGCGTCGTTGACGAGGTACGGGCGTTGACGCCCGCCACGGCCTCGGCGGAAGGCGACGGCGTCGCCATCGGGGGAAACGTCGAGATCCGCGCGGACGGCGGCTCGGCCGCCGCCGTACGGATGGGTGACGTGACGATCGGAAACCCCCCGGCGCCGGACCCTCAGGTGCCGGGTCCGCCACAGGGCTGAGCGCACCCGGCGCTCCACCCGAAGAGCCCACGAGGACGCCAACGGCCGTCACGATAACGGCCGTTGACGGTTCCGTCGCGGCCCACACCGTCCACGGCGGACTCCACCAGCACCACCACCCGCCCCCGCGCCCGCCCGCCGCCTGGCCCGTACAGATCGGCGTCGTCCCGCGCGAGGCGGACTGCTTCCAGGACCGCGCGGCCGTCGGCGCCCTGGACGCGGCGCTCACCGACGCCGGTACGGCCGTGGTCGGCCAGGTCCTCACCGGCATGGGCGGCGTGGGCAAGACCCAACTCGCCGCGCGGCACGCCCGGGACGCGTGGCGGTCCGGCCGCCTCGACCTGCTGGTGTGGGTCACGGCGACCAGCCGCCAGACGGTGGTGGACGGCCTCGCGGAGGCCGCGCAGACGCTGCTCGGGGCGGACCGCGAGGACCCCGAACGCGCCGCCCGCGCCTTCCTGGCGTGGCTTGAGCCCAAACCCGCCCCGGAAGCGCCGCGTTGGCTCGTCGTCCTGGACGACGTCACCGACCCCGCCGACCTCACCGGCCTGTGGCCGCCCGACAGCCCCACCGGCCGTACGGTCGTCACCACCCGCAGCCGCGACGCCGCCCTCACCGGCCGGGGCCGTAGACAGGTCACCGTCGGCGTCTTCACCGAAGAGGAGAGCGAGGGCTATCTGACCACCGCCCTCGCCGCCCACGACCGCGAGCCGCTGCGCGAACTCATGGCGCTGGGAAGCGCATTGGGCTGGCTGCCGCTCGCCATGTCCCAGGCCACGGCGTACGTCGTGGACGCCGGAATCACCTGCGCGACCTACCGCGCCCGCCTCGCCGACCGCGCCCAGCGCCTCGCCGACCTGCGCCCCACCGCCCTGCCCGACGACCAGACCACCGGCGTCGCCGCCGCCTGGACCCTGTCGCTCGACCGCGCCGACCACCACGCCCCGGTCGGCCTCGCCCGCCCCATGCTCCAACTCGCCTCGATGCTCGACCCCAACGGCATCCCCGAGGCCGTCCTCACCGGCGCCCCGGCGCTCAACTGGCTTGCCCAAGAAGCCCCTTCCCAGGACACGGTCTCCTCCGACGACGCCGTCCGCACCCTCCGCGTCCTCCACCGCCTCAGCCTCCTCGACCACAGCCCCCGTACCCCGCACCGCGCCGTCCGCGTCCACCGCCTCGTCCAGCGCGCGGTGCGCGACACCTTGACCGAGGCGGAACAGGACGCGCTGGCGCGAGTGGCCGCCGACGGGTTGGTGGAAGCCTGGCCCGAGGTCGAGCGGGACACCGAACTGGCGCAGTCGCTGCGGGCGAACACGGCCGCCGTGATCGGGGTCGCGGAGAAGGCGCTGTACGAGCCCGCGTCGCACGTCGTGCTGCACCGCTACGGCAGGTCGCTGGGAATGGCGGGCCAAGTCTCCGATGCCATCGCCTACTACGCGAACGTCGTACGCGTGTCGCACACGCTTTTGGGCCCCGCCCACCGGCACACCTTGTTCAACCGTGCCGTCCTCGCCAACTGGTACGGGCGGGCGGGGGACGCTGCGGGCACCGTCGCCGCGTTGACGGACGTCCTCAACGACATGGAGCACCTGCTGGGACCCGGCCATCCGTACACGCACCTTGTCCGTCCCCTTCTCGCGCTGTGGCAACGCGCGGCAGGAGACGGTACGGCCGCCGCCGCGCTCGGGGAGTGGCTGGAGAGCCCGCATCTGAAGGTGAGCCCCGACGATCCACTCACGTTCGCCGTCCGCAGCGACCTCGCTCACCAGGAAGGCGGCACAGGCGATCCGTCCTCGGCCGTCGCGACGTACGTCGAACTCCTGGCGGACGCCACGCGGGTGCTCGGCCCCGATCACGATCAGACGCTCGCCATCCGTGGGCACCTCGCCGAATGGCAGGGCAGAGCGGGTGCTCCCTCCGGTGCCGTGGCCGCGTACGAGGCGCTGTACGAGGACTACGCGCGGGTCCTCGGCCCCGAGCATCCGCACACCTTCCTCCTCCGTGCCAGGCTTGCCAACTGGCTCGGCGTGGACAGCAGCGCCGCCGCCGCTGTCACCGCTCTCACGTCGGTGCTGGACGACATGGCCAAGGTGCTCGACCCCGAGCATCGCGACCTCCTTCTCGTACGCGAGCGGCTGGCCCACTGGCGAGCGAAGTCCGCCACTGACCGGACGCGTTGAAGCACCCGCTCCCGCCCCCTCTAGAACGTGCTGTGAAGTCCTTGTGAGGACCCCGCGATCCCCGCCCCGCACAAGGCGACAATTGGTGCTCCTGTGACTCCCGCCCCGGCGGCCGAGAAGGAATGAGCGCCGTGGAGCCGCTACAACCGGAGGACCCGGAGCAGATCGGGGGCCATCGGCTGCTGGCGCGACTGGGCGCGGGCGGAATGGGCGTGGTGTACCTGGGGCGTTCGCCGGGCGGACGCGCGGTGGCGGTCAAGGTCGTCAAGGCCGGGTTCGCGCGGGACGCGCGCTATCGGGCGCGCTTTCGCAGGGAGGTGGCGGCGGCCCGTACGGTGACGGGGGCGTTCACCGCGCCGCTGCTGGACGCCGACGCGGACGCCGCCGTGCCGTGGCTGGTGACCGAGTACCTGCCGGGCCTGTCGCTGCGGGAGGCGGTCGGCGCGTACGGCGGTCTGCTGCCCGCCGCCGTACGCCTGTTGGCGGCGGCCCTGGCCGAGGCGCTGGTGGACATCCACCGCGCGGGCCTCGCGCACCGGGACCTCAAGCCGGAGAACATCATGCTCACGGCGGGCGGCCCCCGCGTGATCGACTTCGGGATCGCCCGCCCCGACGGCGCCACGTCGATCACCGCCCCCGGCGCGCTGCTCGGCACGCCGGGCTTCATGTCGCCCGAACAGGCGTCCGGCGGGCTCGCGGGCTCCGACAGCGACATCTTCGCGCTCGGCGCGGTGCTGGTGTTCGCGGCGACCGGGCGGGAGCCCTTCGGCGACGGCGACCGGGCGGCCACGCTGGAACGGGTACGGCGCGCGCGGACGGATCTCACCGGGGTGACGGATCGGGGGCTGCGGGCCCTCGTCGCGTCCTGCCTGCGCCGCGAGCCCGGCGAACGCCCCAGCGCCGCCGCCCTGTTGGAACGGCTCGGCGAGCCCTCCGCCTCCGTGCAGGGCACGCGGTGGCTGCCGCCGCCGATGGCCGAGGCGGTGGACCGGCGGATGACGGGAGCGGAGCCGCCGCCGTACGCCCCGACGCCGGGGCAGGTGCGGCCCGAAGGAGCGCCGGGACCGCAGGCCGTGGCGCCGGGCCAGACGACGGCCGACCCGACGGCCGACCCGCCCGCCGGTCCGCCGCCGCTGCCGCCCGGGCCCCCGAAGCCACCCGGCACCCTCCGCGACCCGAGCCGCCGCACACTGCTGCTGACGGTGGCCGCCGCCGCCGTACCCGTCACGGCAGGGGTCGTACTGGCCGTGAGGGGCACGGGATCGGACAAGGGCTCCCCGTCGTCCGGCAAGGACCGTACGTCCGCCGACTCCGGTCGGCCGAAACCCTCCAGCGCGCCGGCCCCGTCCCCCGCCGCGCCCCCGGAAGCCACCTCGCGGTGGAAGACCAAGGTGCCCGCCAACGGGCAGGGCTACCCCGACATCTACGCCACCGGCGACGTCCTCCTCACGGCGAACGACACGGGCACCGCCGTGGCCCGCGCCCTCGACGCGCGCACCGGAAGGCAACTCTGGTCGCGACCCATTGACTTCGCCACCCAGGCATCCAAGATCACCGTCGGCGACGGCGACGGCGCCGTGTTCGTGATCGACGAGCGCGAGAACGACACCTCCACGCTGCGCGCCCTCGACCCGGCGTCGGGAGCCACCCTGTGGACCTACCGGGTGCCGCTCATGAACTTCGTGTGGGGGGCGGCGGCCACCGGCTCGATGGTCTGCGTCACGGGCGGCGACGCGGTGACGGCGTTCGACGCCAAGAGCGGCAAGGTCATCTGGCGTACGACCGTGGAAGGGCAGTACGCCACGGCGGGCGCCGGGCTCGTCCTGGTCGAGAGCACCGCGCGGGGCACCAACGCGATCACCGCCCTGTCCGCGACCACCGGCCGCGTCCGCTGGACGCACAAGCTGGCGGACCAGCCGATGGACACCGTCATCGGCGGCGACGGCTTCGTGTTCACCCACGACGCGTACGGCAACCTGTTCGCTCTCCACTCCGCCACCGGCAAGGCCGCGTGGAACAAGACGGTGGACACGCGGAGTTCGTACCGCCGCACCGGCGGCGGCCTGCTCTTCGCCGACGACGTCGACGGCCACATCCGCGCGCTGCGGGCCAGTACGGGCGCGGAGGTCTGGTCGCGCCGCATGGGCCAGGACACGGCGAGTCCGTACGGCGAGTCGACGGCGATCGGCCTGTCGGGCGGCACGCTGTGGGTCGGCACGACCGACTCCGTCGTCCACGCCCTCGACGCCGCAGGCGGCAGCGTCCTGTGGACCTACGGCGCCGACGCGATGAACGAACCCGGCGCCTCCGCCGATCCGGCGTGGGGAGCGCTGGCAGTCGGCGGGCTCGTCGTCCTGGGCACACGGGACGGCTACCTCGACGCGGTCAGCCCGCCGGACGGAATCCGGAACGGAACGCAGGACGGAAGCCGGAACGGAACGCCGGGCGCGACGTCAGGCGCCGTGACACCGACCGTCACGCCGAGTGGAGCGCCGAGCGTCGCGCCGGGCGTGACACCGACCGTCACACCGGGCGGAGCGCCGAGCGTCACACCGAGTGGATCACCGAACGGAGCCCCGAATGCTGCGGCTTGAACCCGGCGACCCCGGTACGGTCGGCCCGTACCGGACCCTGGCGCGCATCGGCACGGGCGGCATGGCCACCGTCTACCTGGCCCGCTCCCGGGGCGGCCGGTCCGTCGCCGTCAAGGTCATGCACGCCGACCTCGCCCGCGAACTCCCGTACCGCGAACGGTTCCGACGTGAGATCGCCGCCAACTCCGCCGTGGGCGGCGTCCACAGCCCCTCCGTCCTCGGCGCGGACCCCGACGCCGCCACGCCCTGGATGGCCACCGAATTCCTGCCGTCGCTCTCCCTGCGCGACACCGTCGAGCGCTTCGGCCCGCTCCCGGCCGCCTCCGTCCGCCGCCTCGCCGCCGGTCTCGCCGAAGCCCTCGCCGACCTCCACCGCAACGGGGTCGCCCACCTCGACGTCAAGCCGGCGAACGTCCTGCTGACGGCCGACGGCCCCCGGCTGATCGACTTCGGCATCGCGACGACGGCCCCGCCCGCGCCGCCCGGGACGCCGCCCGAACCCGGCCACGTATTCGTCAACGCGTCCGGCCACGCGGGCTCTTGGGGCTTCATGTCCCCGGAGCAGGTCGCGGGCGCGGCCGGTCCGCCGAGCGACGTCTACTCGTTGGGCGCGACGCTGGCGTACGCGTACGGGAGCGCCGACGGCGGGGTCGAGGACGGCGGCGGTACGGACGCGCTGCGTGCCCTCGTCGCCGACTGCCGACGGCCCGACGCCGCCGCGCGCCCGACCGCCGCCGCGCTGGTCCAACGGCTCGCCCCGGCGCCGGACGAGAGCGCGGTCCCCGCCGTCCACTGGCTCCCGCCGCAGGTCGTCACGGCCATCGACGCGAACGCGAGCGCCGCCGACAACCCGCCCGGCCTCTCGTCGCCGTCAACCGGGCCGGGGCGGCGCCGCGTCCTGCTGGGCGGCGTGGCGGCGGCCGTCGTGGCCGTGGCCGGGGGCACGGCGGCGGTGCTGGCCACGCGCTCGGACGGCTCGTCGTCCGGTGAGGGACCGGGCGGTGACGGGAAGTCGCGTACGACGCCCACGCGTTCGCGCGCGGGTGTCACCCCCACGGCCACGGCGCCCCCCACGACCCCCACGCCCTCGGCGAAGCCGGTCTCCCTGGTCTTCGAGGTCACGGGGACCGGCACCCTGACGACGGTCTCGTACGCCGTCAACGGCAAGGTGACCAGGAGCAGGAAGCCGCAGAAGCTGCCCTGGCGCAGGACGGTCGAGGTGCCGGGGGTCGCGGGCTCCGTCGGCTGGGAGATCAGGCTCACCCTCGGCTCGGGCGCGGCGCACTGCCGCATCCTGCTGGACGGCAGCGCGGTGTTCGACCAACGCGCTCCCACCAAAACGCCGTTCGGTCCGACGTATCCCACCGACATCGCGGGGGGCGGGTCCAGTTCCCTGCCGGGACCCCTCCCGGGGCTCGACGGTTAGCGTGTGCGCCCCCGGCCGAGGAGAAAGGCATTCACCATGGTGAGCAAAGTCAGCTTCCTGCCCAAGGACATCGGTAGCCTCAGCCGGGGAATTCCCGCCGCCGCGCCCGGCACGCTCTTCGTGCTCGGCCCGAGCGGCGGCATGAGTGTCGCCCCGGACGCGGACTTCGCCGTGATGTTCGGCCGCAACGAGCTGGACGTCCACGTCTGCGTCGGCACGGGCGACGCGTGCGTCAGCCGCCGCCAGGGGATCATCGCCTACGCGCACTCCCGCTGGACCCTCGGCAACACGGGCAAGCTGCCGATCCGCTTTCCCGGTTCACGTCTCGTACTCGGCGGTGACCAGGCCGAGTTGAGCACCGGCTACACCCCGCTCTTCATCGTCGCCCCGCGCCAGGAGCACCTGCTGGAGGTCCGGATCGCCTCCGCCGGCCCGCAGCCCGGCGCCGCCGTCCGGGGCTCGGCCTCCGTCGCCCACGAGCGCGAGACCAGCGACCGCGAGACCCGCGACCTCACCGACGAGGAGAAGCTGGTCCTCACCTGCCTCGCCCAGCGCTACCTCCGCAACGACCCCCAGCCCCAGCCCCTCACCTGGTCCCAGGTCGCCTACGAACTCACCGACCTCCACCCCGCCGACCCCTGGAGCGCCAAACGCGCGGCCCACGTCGTCGCCAAGCTCCGCCGCCGTCTCCACCGCGAGACCGACATCCGCGGCCTCCTCGAACACGAGGTGCCCCCGCCGGTCGGCAACGCGCTCAACCACAACCTCATCACCGACCTTCTGCTCACCACCACGATCACCAAGGCCGACCTGACCTCCTGGCCGACAGACGACGGCGAATAACGACGTCCGCCCGGTGAAGCGGCTTGGTCAGACCGCCAGTTCGCCGAGGAGCGTCCAGGTGCGCAGGCGGTCCGCCTCGCCCGCGATGTCGGTGCCCGAGAACACCACCTCGGTCGCGCCGGCGTCCCGGTAGCGCCGTACCTCGGCCGCGACCGTCTCCTCGTCGCCGATGACCGCGACGTCGGAGGCGCGCCGGCCGCCGGAGAGTTCGATGGCGCGCGCGTAGGAGGGGATCTGCTCGTAGAAGGCCAGTTGCTCGGTGGCCTTCGCCCGGACCGCGTCGACGTCGTCCGTCACCACGCCGGACACCAGGGCCACGATCCGGGGCGCGGGGCGGCCCGCCGCCCGCGCCGCCGCGGTGACGGCCGGGACGATGTGCTCGCTCAGGGCGCGCGGCCCGGCCAGGTAGGGCAGGATGCCGTCGGCGAGTTCCCCGCTGACGCGCAGGGCCTGCGGCCCCATCGCGGCGACCAGGAGCGGAACACCGCCCTCGGCGCCCGGCACGCGCGCGGGGACCGGGGTGGCGGCGGTGAGCAGTTCGCCGTGGAAGTCGGCGGCGCCGGTCTGCGTCAACTGCCGCAGGGCGGTGAGGAATTCGCGCAGGCGGGCCACGGGCCGCTCGAAGGGGATGCCGAATCCGGCCTCGGTCAGCAGCTTGGTGCCGAGCGCGAGCCCGAGGTGGTAGCGGCCGTGCGTGGCCGCCTGGGCGGTCTGGGCCTGGCTGGAGACCAGCAGCGGGTGCCGCCCGAAGACCGGGATCGCGGAGGTGCCGACGTGGAGGCCGGGCACCTCACGTCCGACGATCGCGGCGAGCTGCGGCGAGTCGGCGCCGAAGGTCTGCCCGAACCAGGCCGAGCGCAGGCCGTGGGCCGCGGCCTCACGGGCGAGTTCTACGGTGGCGTCGACCTGGTTCGCCGCCTCGGACGCGTGGAGTGTCACTCCTACAGTCATGGTGGTGAGAACCCCGCGCTCCTGACCAGGTATTCCGCCGAGTGTGACGGCGTCGTGTCAGGTGTGTGAACCGGGGGCGGAAGGACACCGGGCCGGGTCGCGGTCGGCCGGCGTCCGGCCCCGCCGGCCCGCCCGCGGCGCGCGTCCGCACCGGCCGACCGGCTCACTTGTGGCGAACCGGTGCCGGGCGCGCGCCCGGCTGTGACACGATCCGGTGAGACCGTGTTCTGGTGGGCGCGGGAACGGACGCCGGGGGGTGGCGGTAGTGCGGTTGAGTATTGCGGCGGTGGACGAGGACGGGGCCGCTGAGCTGCGGGAGCTGTCCGAGTGGCTGCGCACCGACGAGGACGGTCCCGACGAGGTCCGGCTGGCGACGCGGACCGGCGGTAAGGCCGGGGAGATGGGCCCCGTCGAGGTCATCGACCTCGTGCTCACGCACGCCGTGGCCCTCGCCAACCTCGCCGTGGTGTACGCCGGTTGGTGGAAGTCGCGGGCGCCGCGCCCGCCGGGATCGGGCTTCACCTTCACCCGTGAATCCGACGGGCTGACCGTGACCGTGTCGGGGCAGGACGGTTCCGAAGAGGCCGTACGCCGCCTGCTGGCCGTCCTCGCGGAGCCGCAGCAGCCGCCCGCGGGGCCGCCCGAGGTGGAGTAGGGCCGTGGAACTCGCCGACCCGCTCCGCTCGTACGCCGTCCTCATCGGCTCCTCGACCTTCGCCGACCCGGGCCTTGACGACCTGCCGGCCGTCGCGAACAACCTCGCCCGCTTAGGGGAGTTGCTCGAAGACCCCACCGTCTGGGGCCTGCCGCCCGACCGCTGCGTACGGGTCCCGGAACCCGCGTCGCCGGGCGAGGTGCTGGACGCGGTCCACGACGCGGCCCGCAGGACCGAGGACACGCTGCTCGTGTACTACGCGGGCCACGGCCTCAGCGACGCCGACGGCCTGCTGCTGACGCTGCCGTCCACCGACCCCCAACGCCCCTACACCTCGGTCGGTTTCGACTCCGTGCGCCGCGAAGTCCTCACCGCCCGACGGGACGCGAACCGCATCGTGATCCTCGACTGCTGCTACAGCGGCGGCGCGCTCGTCGGCGGCATGAGCGGCGGCGGCGCGGCGAACGCACCGGTCGAGATGGCCGAGCAGACCCGTATCGCCGGGTCGTACCTCCTCACCGCGAGCGCCGCCACCCGCAAGGCGCTCGCCCCGCCCGGCGAGACCTACACCGCCTTCACCGGCGAGCTGATCCGCCTCCTCGACCAGGGCCTGCCCGGCGGCGACTCCCTGATCGAGGTCACCAGCGTCTACGAGCGGCTGCGCGGCGAACTCCTCGCCAAGGGACGGCCGTTGCCGCAGCAGCGGCTGAGCAACACCGGCCGCACGCTGGCCATCGCCCGCAACCGGTACGGGGCGGCGCACGCGGCGCCGCCGCCGTCCGAGACGCTGCCGGGCCCGAAGCCCGCCCCGCCCGCCCTCACGATCCCGGACGACCTGAAGGAGGCGCTGCGAGGAAAGCCCCGCGCCCTCGCGAGGGAGTACGTGCGGTTGGGGCAGACCGAAGGCGGACGCGCGCACGCCCGGGAACTGCTGCGCCTCGCGGGCGCGTTGCGGCCCCCGCAGGAGGTCGCGGCGCTCGTCGCCCTTCTGAACGGGGACAGTTGGGGCATCCCCTTCCAGGAAGTCGCCGCGCGCGGCCCGCAGGCGGTCGTGGAGTGCCTGGAGGCGCTGTACGCGGTGGACGGCGCGGAAGAGGCCCCGCACGGGCTGATCGAGGTGGTGACCACCCAGATCCCCGAAATCGTCGTGGGCACGGTGCGGGCGCTGCGCGCCGCCGGATACCCGGCCGAGGCGGACCGGCTGCTGTCCAGGACGGTCGCGGAGAACGCGTACACCGAGTACGTCCTCGGCCTGCTCGGCGCCCTGTGGTCCGCGGAGCTGGACGCCGACGCCGACCGCGTCCTGACCGAGGCCACCACCGAGTCGGACGAGGAGGCCGTACGGTTCGCGGACGCGCTGCTGACGATGGGCCGTCGGCAGAAGGCGTTCGAGCTGTACGTGCGGGCCGCGGCGGTCGTCGTCCGAAGGTCGCCGGGCGACCTCATCCGTGTCCTCAAGGCGTTGGACGAGGAGCGGGAGGAGGAGCGGACCGGGGGCCGGCCGCCCGAGGCGGCGGACGCGCGGATCGTCCTGCTCCAGGGATTCGCGACCACCCTGCTCGACACCGCCGTCGCGGAGGCCGAAACACCCGCCGGGCTGGCCGAGTTGTGCGAGGCGCTGTGGAGCGCGGGCATGGAGGGCCGCGCGCTGATCGCGCTCGCGGCAGCCGCCGAGTCGTACGACGCCCCCGCCGTCGTGGAGCTGGCCGACGCCCTCCGTGAGAGCGGCCACGCGGACGGCGTACGCCACCTGATGCGCGCCGCCGCTTTCACGCATCCCGTCGAGACGACCCCCTACTTCGTGGAGGCGCTGCGCGACATGGGCTGGCCGGTGGACGCCAACCGGCTGCTCGCCACCGCCCTGACCCGCTCGCCCGAGGAGATCGCGGCGCTGCTCGCGTCGTTCGGGCCGGGCCGGGAGCGGGACCGCGCCCAACTGGTCACGGCCGTCAACAGCCGCCCGGTCGCCGACCGGCTCCGGCTCCTCAGCGGTCTGCTGGCAGCGCCGGGCGACTACGAGGACTTCCTCGCCTCGGTCGCGCTCCTGCCGGACGAGGACTTCCTGGAGGTCCTGGAGGCGCTGCGCGCCGCCGACGACCCGACCGCCCTGGTCACGCTGTTCCGTTTCCAGATCCGCGCCGACCCGATGGGAGCCGCGAGGCGGCTGCTCTTCCTCATCGACAACGCGGAGGCGTTCGGCGTCGAGAGGGCGGTGCTGGCCGCGCTCGCCGCCAAGGAGCGGGACGGCGACAGCGAGCTGTCGGTCGCCGAGGTGAGCCGTCTGGTCGGTCCGACCGCCGCCCTCGAAGCGCGCGTCTACGCCACCGCCGCGTTGTGGGCCGCCGGATACGGCGAGCAGGTCCGCACCGCCCTGTCCCGCCAGCACTACGTGGCGACAGGCACCTACCTGGTGAGGTGGCTCGTCGCCCTGCACGACCACTCCCTGCCGGAGTGCGTCAACGCGGTCATCGCCAGCCGCTCCCTCACCGAGAGCAGCCCGCCCATCCTGGCCGACCTCGTCGCCGGTCTCGCCGAGGCGGACATGAAGGACGCCGCCACCTTCGCCCTCAAGCGGTACGCCTTCGCTCTCGGCCCCCAACAGGTCAGCGCCCTCGCCCGCCGTCTCGCCCTCATGCCCGCCCTCCCGGCCCCGTCCCGCCGATGACCGTCGCTGTCAGTGGGCCCGTATAACCTCGGGCGCATGCCCGTTGAACGGCGCCGACGCGCGCGGACGTATGAGCCCGACCGGACGTGGGGGGCGCTCACCGCGCAGGCGGGGCATCTCCGGTCGGCCGTGAGCGCCCTGACGGGGGAGCGGCTCCAGCGGGAGAGCGGGCTGCCCGGCTGGGACGTACGGACGCTCGTCGCGCATGTCGTACGGCAGACCGTGGTGCTGCCGCGTTACGTGGCCGAAGCCGTGCCCGCCGGGAAAGGGCAGCTGACCGACCTGGACACCTGGGCCGTCTCGACGGCCGGGATCGCCGACCGGCTGGACGCCACGACCAAGGAGGCCGCCGCGGCCATGGGGGACCCGGCCGAGGCGATGGCGGCGGCGGCCGAGGAACTGGCCGGGTGCAGGGAGCGGGCGCTGCGGACGGATCTGGTGGTGCCGGACGTGTTCGGCGGGATGCGGGCGCTGGACTTCACCGTGACGCGGCTCGTGGAGCTGGTGGTGCACAGCGACGACCTGGCGCGGGCGACCGGCGTGGACGTGCCGCTGGACCGGCACGCCGTCGCGGCCGTCGTCCGGCTGCTCGCGGACGCGCTCGCCGCCAAGGCGCCGGGCAATTCCGTGGAGGTCCGCGTCCCGCCGTACGCGGCGGTGCAGTGCGTCGAGGGCCCGCGGCACACCCGGGGCACGCCGCCGAACGTCGTGGAGACCGATCCGCTGACCTGGATCCGGCTGGCGACCGGCCGTACGACCTGGGCGCGGGAAGTGGACGCCGCGACCGTGAGCGCCAGCGGCGAGCGCGCCGACCTGGACGCGTACCTCCCCGTCCTGGGCTGACCTCCCCACCGGACGACGATCCGGCCCCCGGGACCGGCGGCACCCGGAGCCGACCCGGCCCCCCGGGACCGGCGGCGCCCGGAGCTGCCCCGCCCGGACCGGTGGCACCCGAACGGCGGGGCCCACGTCACATGCCCTTGCCCCGCAAGGCACTACGCGCATAGAACCTGGAGATGCAAGGGTCGCCCGTTCGGACGATGGGCAATCCTGCCCTAGACTCGTGAACGTGCCTCGTGGTGATGGACGACTCAGCCACGACCTGCTCCCCGGTGAGAAGGGCCCCCAGGACGCCTGCGGCGTTTTCGGTGTCTGGGCCCCCGGTGAAGAGGTCGCCAAACTCACCTATTTCGGGCTGTATGCCCTGCAGCACCGCGGTCAGGAGTCCGCGGGCATCGCAGTGAGCAACGGCTCCCAGATTCTGGTCTTCAAGGACATGGGCCTGGTCTCCCAGGTCTTCGACGAGACCTCCCTCGGCTCGCTGACCGGCCACATCGCCGTCGGCCACGCCCGCTACTCGACCACCGGCGCCTCCGTGTGGGAGAACGCGCAGCCCACCTTCCGCGCCACCGCCCAGGGCTCCATCGCCCTCGGGCACAACGGCAATCTGGTCAACACGGCCGAGCTGGCCGAACTGGTCGCCTCCCTCCCGCAGGGCCCGGGGCGGGCCACCAAGGTCGCCGCCACCAACGACACCGACCTGGTCACCGCGCTGCTCGCGGGCCAGGTCGACGACGAGGGCAACCCGCTCTCCGTCGAGCAGGCCGCCACGAAGGTGCTGCCGCAGGTCAAGGGCGCCTTCAGCCTCGTCTTCATGGACGAGCACACCCTGTACGCGGCCCGCGACCTCCAGGGCATCCGCCCGCTGGTCCTCGGCCGCCTGGAGCGCGGCTGGGTCGTCGCCTCCGAGACCGCCGCCCTCGACATCTGCGGCGCCAGCTTCGTCCGGGAGATCGAGCCCGGCGAGCTGATCGCCATCGACGAGAACGGCCTGCGCACCTCCCGCTTCGCCGAGGCCGCCCCCAAGGGCTGCGTCTTCGAGTACGTCTACCTCGCCCGCCCCGACACCGACATCGCCGGGCGCAACGTCTACCTCTCCCGCGTCGAGATGGGCCGCCGTCTCGCCAAGGAGGCCCCGGTCGACGCCGACCTGGTGATACCGACTCCGGAGTCCGGCACCCCGGCCGCCGTCGGGTACGCCGAGGCCAGCGGTATCCCGTACGGCTCCGGGCTGGTCAAGAACAGCTACGTCGGCCGTACGTTCATCCAGCCGTCGCAGACCATCAGGCAGCTCGGCATCCGGCTCAAGCTCAATCCGCTCAAGGAAGTCATCCGCGGCAAGCGCCTGGTGGTCGTGGACGACTCGATCGTCCGCGGCAACACCCAGCGCGCCCTGGTCCGGATGCTCCGCGAGGCGGGCGCCGCCGAGGTGCACGTACGGATCTCGTCGCCGCCCGTGAAGTGGCCCTGCTTCTTCGGCATCGACTTCGCCACCCGCGCGGAACTGATCGCCAACGGCATGACCGTGGACGAGATCGGCACCTCGCTGGGCGCGGACTCGCTCGCGTACATCTCCATCGACGCCATGGTCGAGGCGACCACCATCCCCAAGGACAACCTCTGCCGCGCCTGCTTCGACGGCGTGTACCCGATGGACCTGCCCGACCCGGAGCTGCTGGGCAAGCAGTTGCTGGAGACCGAACTGGCCGGTGGCGCGGACGCCGCGGACGCGCTCCGCCGCCCGTAGGCTCCGCGGCAGCCACGCAGCCCTCCGCACGAACGACACGAAGGTTCCCCAGCTATGTCTGAGTCAACCGGCGCCGCCTCCACCGGCGCTGACTTCTCCGGTGCCAGCTACGCCTCCGCGGGCGTCGACATCGAGGCCGGCGACCGTGCCGTCCACCTGATGAAGGAGTGGGTCCGCAAGGCCACCCGCCCCGAGGTGGTCGGCGGGCTCGGCGGCTTCGCCGGACTCTTCGACGCCTCCGCGCTCAAGCGGTACGAGCGCCCGCTGCTCGCCTCCGCGACCGACGGCGTCGGCACCAAGGTGGACATCGCCCGCCGTATGGGCGTCTACGACACGATCGGCCACGACCTGGTCGGCATGGTCGTGGACGACCTCGTGGTGTGCGGCGCGGAACCGCTGTTCATGACCGACTACATCTGCGTCGGCAAGGTCTACCCCGAGCGGGTCGCGGCCATCGTCAAGGGCATCGCCGAGGGCTGTGTGCTCGCGGGCTGCGCGCTGGTCGGCGGCGAGACCGCCGAGCACCCGGGGCTGCTGGCCGCGGACGACTTCGACGTGGCGGGCGCGGGCACCGGAGTGGTCGAGGCCGACCAGGTGCTGGGCGCGGACCTGATCCGGCCCGGTGACGCGGTCGTCGCCATCGAGTCGTCGGGGCTGCACTCCAACGGTTACAGCCTGGTCCGGCACGTGCTGTTCGACCGGGCGGGCTGGTCGCTGGACCGGCAGGTGCCGGAGTTCGGCCGCACGCTCGGCGAGGAGCTGCTGGAGCCGACGAAGATCTACTCGCTGGACTGCCTGGCGCTGACCCGTACCACCGAGGTGCACGCCTTCTCGCACATCACCGGCGGCGGGCTCGCCAACAACCTGGCGCGGGTCGTCCCCGACCACCTGCGGGCCACCGTCGACCGCTCCACCTGGGAGCCCGCGCCGGTCTTCGGACTGGTCGGGGAGCTGGGCGGCGTCGAGCGCCTGGAGCTGGAGAAGACGCTGAACATGGGTGTCGGCATGATCGCCGTCCTGCCGCAGGAGTCCGTGGACGTCGCGCTCGCGACCCTCGCCGACCGGGGCGTCGGGGCCTGGGTGAGCGGCGAGATCACGGCACGCGAAAGCGGCACGGCGGCCGTCGAACTGACCGGCGACTACGCGCGGTAGAGCGGTGGGGTCCTCAGCGCCGACGAGCCGACGACGAAACCCGGTCCGGGGCGGGACCCCGGACCGGGCCGACGTGACATGCGGTGATGTGCGTCTACGTGACAGGTGTCAAGCGTGACGGCGCTGGGGGGATGACTCGGACTCGTCGTCCTCGTCCCCGTCGTTGTTGTAGCGATCCGCGTACTGTGCGTACGGGTCGTCATCCTCGTCGTCATCGTCCTCGACAGGCTCCGGATTGACCGGAAGCGGTGACGATGCGCCCAGCTCGTCGGCCAGACGTGAGAGATCCGTGCCGCCGCTGTTGTACTTCAGCTGGCGGGCGACCTTCGTCTGCTTGGCCTTGGCCCGGCCGCGCCCCATGGCTCGACCCCCTTAACGGCGGGGCTCAGCGGCCCCGAGTCTTGACACGCGTTCATGATTCGGAGCGGCCTCCCCGGAGAGAGACCGGTCCGTAGGCCCACAACGGTACCTGCTTCCGACGCCGCACGGTACGTCGCCCGCACGACACGCGTCGGAACAGGGGTCGTTCACGGCCCTGTTCTGCCTGGTCAGGGCCGATTTTACCTTCTTCTAGCGCGAACTTGCTATCGGGCCGTGCTGTCGGTCACGCGGACCCCTCCGGACGCAGCCATTCCGAAGCCGGTGTACGGTCCGCGATCCGCTGTTCCGCGAGCCTGTCCGCGGCCACGGCCGGGGGGACGCCGTCGGTCCTGGCCCGGTCGAAAATGGCCAGAGTCGTGTCGTAGATCTTCGTGGCCTTGGTCTTCGCGCGGTCAAAATCAAAACCGTGCAGCTCGTCCGCGACCTGGATCACGCCACCGGCGTTCACCACGTAGTCCGGCGCGTAGAGGATGCCGCGATCGGCGAGGTCCTTCTCGACGCCGGGGTGGGCGAGCTGGTTGTTGGCCGCGCCGCAGACCACCGTGGCGGTCAGCGCGGCGACCGTCGCGTCGTCCAGGGCGCCGCCGAGCGCGCAGGGCGCGTACACGTCGAGCGGGGTGCGCACCAGCACCTGCGCGTCGCTCACCGAGGTGACCCGCGGGTGACGGGCGACGATCCGGTCGACGGCGTCCGCGCGGACATCGGTGATCACGACCTCGGCGCCGTCCTCCAGCAGGTGCTCCACCAGGTGGTGGCCGACCTTGCCGACGCCGGCCACGCCGACCCGGCGGCCGCGCAGCGTCGGCTCGCCCCACTGGGTCTTCGCGGCGGCGCGCATGCCCTGGAAGACACCGAAGGCGGTGAGCACGGAGGAGTCGCCGGCGCCGCCGTTCTCCGGCGAGCGGCCGGTCGTCCAGCGGTTCTCGCGGGCCACGACGTCCATGTCCGCGACATACGTGCCGACGTCGCACGCGGTGACGTACCGGCCGCCGAGCGAGGCCACGAACCGGCCGTAGGCGAGCAGCAGTTCCTCGGTCTTGAGCGTGTCGGGGTCGCCGATGACGACGGCCTTGCCGCCGCCGTGGTCGAGCCCGGCGAGCGCGTTCTTGTACGACATGCCGCGGGAGAGGTTGAGCGCGTCCTCGACGGCCTCCTCGTCGGAGGCGTAGGCGTGGAAGCGGGTGCCGCCGAGGGCCGGGCCCAGGGCGGTCGAGTGGAGCGCGATGACGGCCTTGAGGCCGGTTGCGCGGTCCTGGCACAGGACGACCTGCTCGTGCCCGCCCTGTTCCGATCGGAACAGTTTGGCGAGGACGGTCGACGCGGTGGAGCCGGTCGACTCGACTGACGAGGAGCGGTCGGTCTGTCGTACGTCGGTCACGGTGGTGACTCCCATAGTCCAGTTTTTCCGGGCGAACCCGGTTGGCCTTGCTGGCCTCCGGCTCCCCGTGCGGGTGGCGGGAGGCCGGATATGCAGAAGGGTAGGCCCTGGGCGGGCGATCATGGGACCGCGTACATGTGTGGGTTTCCGGTGATCCCGCGACGGTTTTTCACAGTGGCCGGGATCACCTCCGGGGCGGGGGGTCGCGTGGGACGATCGGAGCATCAAGGCCGTGACGAGGGAGCGGGTGTGGGCGGTTCACCGGTACTGGTCCCGTACGCGGCCTATTTGCGGGTCTACGAGCCCCTGGCGGCCTTTCCAGAGCCCGAACGCACCCACTGGTACCGGTATGCGTCGGCCGGGCTGACGCGTACCGCTCAGGACGAGCTACGGCAGTCCCTGGCCGACCTCCTGCCGGTGCCCCCGGTGGCCGTCCCGGTGCACGAGAGCGGCGACGCCTTCGTGGCCGTGGTCTCCGGCGTCACCCACATCTGCCCCTGGCGCACCCGGCTGCGCGGCTGGCTCGCCCTGGAGAACGTGGGGGAGCTGCTGCCCGAGCCGGTGCTGGACGCGATGCTGCCGCCGGTCGTACGCCGGCAGGCCGCCGCCGACCACGAGAGCTGGCGGGAGCGGAATCCGGACGCCCGGCCGTGGATCCGCTCGGCCACCTGGCACGTGCCGGTGCGCTGGTTCGCCCTCGTCGGGGACGACGAGCGGGAGTACGAGCCGTCGGGCGCGGGGGAGTCGAAGGAGCCGCTGCTGCGGTACCGCACGCCCATGGTCCAGGCCAGGCGGCGGGTCGCGCGGGCGCTGCGGGTGCTCAAGGACGCCCTGGACGAGGGCCCGTTGATCGACGGGCTGATCGATGTGGGGCGCTGGCTCGAGGAGTTCCACCCGCGCTCGCTGGTCGAGCTGGACTACGGCGGCCTGGTGCACGTGATGGGCCAGGACACGCTCGCGGAGGACCGCTCGGCGGCCGATGTGGCCGAGGGGCTCGCCGCGCTGCGGGCCGGGGACTCGGCGGCGGCCGGGGTGGCGTACGAGCGGCTGACCGACCGGTGGCGGGCGGTCAGGGAGCTTCAGTTCTCCAGTTGAGGGCAGGCGGGACGTGACGCGGGTCACGGTCGGGGCTCCGGCGGAATGTGCGCCGAAGCTCTGGCCCTGGCATCGACTCCGCGTTCGACGCATGGGCCGATGTGACCTTCGGCGCAGGGTTCGCGGGTCCTCTGTTGTCTCGTTGTGTCTCTTCCGCCTCTCAGCTTGCCTTTTGGCATCGAGAGCGGCGGTAATGGCCCAAGCGTGACGGAGAGCACGTAAGCGGACTCTTGCCTGCATCACCATGTCTCGTGTCAAAATGGGACATCGGGTCCTCCTCGGACTCGTTTCGAAGGTGGGGATGGGGCAGATGATCAGGTTGTGACTGATCGTCACGTTGGTGTGACTGTCCGCTATGGCATGGTCCATCGGCTTCCGCCGAGCTTGAACACCTGAGAGGGCAATTCCATCGGTTTGGCCGACGAGGCTGGACGGATGGTGTAGTTGTAGTGCCGAGGACAAGCCGTTCGTCCTATTACCGACTCGGCCCGCGTCTGCCATTTCGGGCAACGTGGGTCAAGGTGCAGAATTTAGAGGAAAGAACCGCGTTGGTTCGGTTCTCTCGAGGAGGCCGCTCATGACCGCTCGCACCCCTGATGCCGAGCCGTTGCTAACCCCTGCTGAGGTCGCCACCATGTTCCGCGTCGACCCGAAGACGGTCACGCGCTGGGCAAAGGCCGGCAAGCTCACATCCATCCGCACGCTCGGCGGGCACCGCCGCTACCGCGAGGCGGAGGTCCGCGCGCTGTTGGCGGGCATTCCGCAGCAGCGCAGCGAGGCCTGACAGCCCTTTTGGGCGGCCAACGGGGCCCCCACCCCATACGTCGCCCGGCCCGAAGGCCACCTGCCCCCATCAGGGACGCCGGAGGGAGCTACGAGCTCTACCAGCTCCACCCAGCTTCACCAAGACCGCATCGGACTCCGCCGGGTCCGATGCGGTCTTTTTCGTGCCCGCGGCGGCCCGGGGCGGTGCGGGGTCATGTGGGGCCGCGCGGGCGGTTTGTGGGCGTTCCGTGCGCGCCGGGGGCGTGGTCTGTGGGGTCCTGGGGGCGGTTGCGTGCTAGCGCCGGAGTCGTCCCCAGGGGGGTGCAATTGCACATATTAAATCGAGAGCCTTCCGGAGGGCGTCGAGTTCCCCACTCCCGAAACGGGTTTCCGTGACTCCCGTCACACGCTGGGCTCTTGTGGATCTTGATCCCCGTGCGCTAATGAACTCCCCCCGGTGCGGAGGGAGTAGGCCGAGAGCGCTCTCCGCGCCGACGCCGATGCCCCGCCCGCGGCGGTACGAGGAGGCCGTAGCGGGCGCGGCTTCGGGGGACAGCGAAAGGGCCCGCACCTTGAGGAGGCACGGGCCTTGCGACGTACTGTTGTGCGGTCTGCGGGGACAGCGAAAAGACCCGCACCTGAGCAGGTGCGGGTCTAGTGGCAGACGGTACGGCGGTCCTGACGGGATTTGAACCCGCGGCCTCCACCTTGACAGGGTGGCGAGCACTCCAAACTGCTCCACAGGACCTGGTGTCACAGCCTGTTGGGCTCGGCTGCGAGACAGACTGTACAGCAGGTCAGGGGGTGGGGTCGAACTCGTTGCCGGGGGGCGGCCGGGCGGTGCGGGGCGGTCAGGCCCAGGCGTCGTCGAGGGCCTTGAAGACGCGTTTGTCGGAGACCGGGAACGCCGTGCCCAGCGCGTGCGCGAAGTAGCTGACGCGCAGCTCCTCGATCATCCAGCGGATGTCCCGCACCGCGGCCGGCACCGGCCGCCCGGCCGGCTGGGCGGCCAGCAGCTCGCCGTACTCGGCCTGGATCTCCCGGACCTTCTCCATCCGCGTGGTGTCCCGCTGGACCCCCGTCGGCATCTGCTGGAGGCGGCGGTCGACGCCGACCAGATACCGCATCAGGTCGGGCAGCCGCTTGAGCCCCGCCTCGGTCACGAAACCGGCGTGCACCAGGCCCGCGAGCTGCTCCCGTACGTCCTGGAGGTTGGCGACCAGCGCGAGGCTCGTGGTGTCCTTCAGGCGCCGCTCGCAGGACTGCCAGGCGGCCAGCACCTGCTGGACCCGCTGGACGCTGCGCGAGGTCAGCTCGACCAGATCGGCGCGGACCGCGTCGTACAGCTTGCGGAAGGACTCCTCGTCCCACGCGGGCCCGCCGTGGTCGGCGATCAGCCGGTCGGCCGCGGCGGTCGCGCAGTCCTCGAAGAGCGCCTGCACGCTGCCGTGCGGATTGCGCGAGAGCGCCAGCTTCTGCTGGTTGGACAGCTTGTCCGCGGCGAACTTCGCCGGATTCACCGGCACGTTGAGCAGGATCAGCCGCCGTGTGCCCCGCCACATCGCCGCTGCCTGCTCCGGCTCGGTGTCGAAGAGCCGTACGGCCACGGTGGCGCCCTCGTCGACGAGCGCCGGGAACGCCTTGACGGGCTGGCCCGCGCGCCGCGCCTCGAAGGTGCGCGGCAGCGCGCCGATCGTCCAGTCGGTGAGCCCGGTGCGCTGCTGGACCGAGGCCAGCGCGGGGTCGGAGGCCGACTCGAAGGCCCTGGTGATCGCCTCCCGCGTCTTCGGCTTCAGCCGCAGCCGCAGCGCGTCCAGGTCCTTGTCCTCGGCGAGCTTGCGGCGCCGCTCGTCCACCACCCGGAAGGTGATCTTCAGATGCTCGGGCACCTTGCCGAGGTCGAAGTCCTCCCCGGTGACGGGCACCCCGACCATCTTCTGCAACTCCCGCGCCAGCACGGACGGCAGGGGGTCGGGCCCGGCGACCGCGCGCTCCAGGAACTTCTTGGCGTAGTTCGGCGCGGGGACGTAATGCCGGCGGATCGCCTTGGGCAGCGAGCGGATCAGCTCGGTGACGACCTCCTCGCGCAGGCCCGGGATCTGCCAGTCGAAGCCGTCGGCCGAGACCTGGTTGAGGACCTGGAGCGGGATGTGGACGGTGACGCCGTCGGCGTCGGCGCCCGGTTCGAACTGGTACGTGACGCGGAATTTGAGCGCGCCCTGCCGCCAGGAGTCCGGGTAGTCGTCCTTGGTGACGGCCTCCGCGTTCTCGTTGATCAGCATGGAGTGCTCGAAGTTCAGCAACTCCGGTTCTTCGCGCCGCTTCTGCTTCCACCAGGAGTCGAAGTGGGCGCCGGAGACGACGTCCTCCGGCAGCCGCGCGTCGTAGAAGTCGAAGAGCGTCTCGTCGTCCACGAGGATGTCGCGGCGCCGGGCGCGGTGCTCCAACTCCTCGACCTCGCCGAGGAGTTTGCGGTTGTCGTGGAAGAACTGGTGGTGGGTGCGCCAGTCGCCCTCGACCAGCGCGTTGCGGATGAACAGCTCGCGGGAGACCTCGGGGTCGATCCGGCCGTAGGTGACCTTGCGCTGGGCGACCAGCGGGACGCCGTAGAGGGTGACGCGCTCGTACGCCATCACGGCCGCCTGGTCCTTCTCCCAGTGCGGCTCGCTGTAGGTGCGCTTGACCAGGTGCTGGGCCAGCGGCTCCACCCACTCCGGCTCGATCCGCGCGTTGACCCGCGCCCACAGCCGGGAGGTCTCCACCAGCTCGGCCGACATGATCCAGCGCGGCGGCTTCTTGAACAGCGCCGAGCCGGGGAAGACGGCGAATTTCGCGCTGCGGGCGCCCAAGTACTCGTTCTTGTCGGTGTCCTTGAGCCCCAGGTGCGACAACAGGCCCGCCAGCAACGACTGGTGGACCCGTACCGGATCGGCCGCGTCGTCCTCGGACCTGGGCTCGGTGACCGTGATGCCCAGGGACTTGGCGACCGTACGGAGCTGGCTGTAGATGTCCTGCCACTCGCGGATGCGCAGGTAGTTCAGGAACTCCGAGCGGCACATGCGGCGGAAGGCCGACGAGGACAGGTCCTTCTGCCGGTCGCGGACGTAGCCCCACAGGTTGAGGAAGGACAGGAAGTCGCTGGTCTCGTCGCGGAAGCGGGCGTGCTGCTGGTCGGCCTGCGTCTGCTTGTCCGCGGGGCGTTCGCGCGGGTCCTGGATGGACAGCGCCGCCGCGATCACCATGACCTCGCGCGCGCACCCGTTGCGGTCGGCCTCCAGCACCATACGGGCGAGCCGCGGGTCCACCGGGAGCTGCGAGAGCTTGCGGCCCAGCGGGGTCAGCCGCTTGCGCGGGTCCTTCTCCTTGGGGTCCAACGCGCCCAGCTCTTCGAGGAGTTGGACACCGTCCTTGATGTTCCGGCTGTCCGGCGGGTCGATGAAGGGGAAGCGCGCGATGTCGCCGAGCCCGGCCGCCGTCATCTGGAGGATGACCGAGGCCAGGTTGGTGCGCAGGATCTCGGCGTCGGTGAACTCCGGCCGGGACAGGAAGTCGTCCTCGTCGTACAGCCGGATGCAGACGCCGTCCGACGTACGGCCGCAGCGGCCCTTGCGCTGGTTGGCGCTGGCCTGGCTGATCCGCTCGATCGGCAGCCGCTGCACCTTGGTGCGGTGGCTGTAGCGGGAGATCCGGGCGGTGCCGGGGTCGATCACGTACCGGATGCCGGGGACGGTCAGCGACGTCTCGGCGACGTTCGTGGCCAGCACGACGCGGCGCCCGCTGTGCTGCTGGAACACGCGGTGCTGCTCGGCCGACGACAGCCGCGCGTACAGCGGCAGCACCTCGGTCGAGCGGAGGTTCTTCTTGGTCAGCGCGTCCGCGGTGTCTCGGATCTCGCGCTCGCCGGAGAGGAAGACCAGGATGTCGCCCGGCCCCTCGGCCTGGAGTTCGTCGACCGCGTCGCAGATCGCGGTGATCTGGTCGCGGTCGTCGGCCCCCTCGTCACCGTCCGCGCCCTCGTCGGCCAGCGGCCGGTAGCGGACCTCCACCGGATACGTCCGGCCGCTGACCTCGACCACCGGCGCGTCCCCGAAGTGCCGGGAGAAGCGCTGCGGGTCGATCGTCGCCGAGGTGACGATCACCTTCAGGTCCGGGCGGCGCGGCAGGAGTTGGGCCAGGTAGCCGAGGATGAAGTCGATGTTGAGGCTGCGCTCGTGCGCCTCGTCGATGATGATCGTGTCGTACGCGCGCAGCTCGCGGTCGGTCTGGATCTCGGCGAGCATGATGCCGTCGGTCATCAGCTTGACCAGCGTGGAGTCGCCGACCTGGTCGGTGAAGCGGACCTTCCAGCCGACCGCCTCCCCGAGCGGTGTCGCCAGCTCCTCCGCCACGCGCTCGGCGACGGTACGGGCCGCGATCCGGCGCGGCTGGGTGTGGCCGATCAGGCCGCGCACCCCGCGGCCCAGCTCCAGGCAGATCTTCGGGATCTGCGTCGTCTTGCCCGAGCCGGTCTCGCCCGCGACGATCACCACCTGGTGGTCGCGGATCGCCGCCAGGATGTCGTCCTTCTTCTGGCTGACCGGCAGCGCCTCGGGATAGCTGATCCTCGGCACGGCGGCGCGGCGGGCCGCCAGCCGCGCCTCGCCCTTGTCCATCTCGGCGGCGATCTCGGCCAGCACCGCGGCCCGCGCCTCCGGCTTGCGGATACGGCGGGCGCCGTCGAGTCGGCGGCCGAGCCGCTGCTCGTCGCGCAAAGTCAGCGACGGCAGCCGTTCGGCGAGATCAGCGGAGGTGGGTTGGGTAGACATACGCGGTCCAGGATCGCATCTGCGGCGGGCGCGCGGCGAACGCATTTCCCCGCGGCGGTACGCACGGTGACGGTGGGGCGCATGGCGCACGGGAACGACGTAGGCCCCGTCCGGAGACGGGGCCTACGTCGTGCGGTGGCTGGGGCCGGGGTCGAACCGGCGACCTACCGCTTTTCAGGCGGTCGCTCGTACCAACTGAGCTACCCAGCCGCAGCGGTCCTGACGGGATTTGAACCCGCGGCCTCCACCTTGACAGGGTGGCGAGCACTCCAAACTGCTCCACAGGACCAAGCTTGTGCGGGATAATTCTCGCACAGGATCTCGGGTGCTCCGTACCGCTTGTCCGCCGCTGATCCGGGACCAGAAAGTGACCGCAGGATCACGCTGGGACAGGGGCACGTCGCTGGATCAGCGTAGCAGACCCCCGAGGTGGTCCTTTTCGGTGAGCGGGCGGCGCGGGGTGCCGGTGAGCGGGCGAGGGCGAGGCCGTCAGACCGTCTCGTCGCGGAACACCGCGCGCACGATCCGGCCGATGCCGTCGCGGCCCGGAGCCACTTCCCACTCGTCGCACACCGCGTCCACCAGCAGCAGCCCGCGGCCGTTGACCTCATGGGTGCCGCTGTCGCGCATCACCGGGCCCTCGCCGACGTTTCCGTGGTCCTCGACCTCGATACGGACTCGTACGCCGTCCCGCCGGACGGAACAGATGACGGTCGGGCTCGTCGTATGACGCACGGCATTGGTGACGAGTTCACTCACCAACAGAGCGGCCGTATCGCAGGCGTCCAGCCCGCATCCGCGCGCGGTCAGATATGCGCGCGCACGGCGCCGGGCCTCGGAAACCGACGCGCCGCATGCCAGCAGTTCGAATGTGCAGCCGTCGGCACGGGGGCGGGGCGTACGGGAAGCGGAGCCAATGCCGGGAGTAGTCAGACGGGAACTCACGGTATCGGTGGTAGGTGAACCCACAGCGGAGATTCCTCTCCATCGCGTGTGCGTGAACGTGGTCACCTGGCCACTATGCGCCCCGACGCGCTCAGTGGGCAAGGTTAATCTTGATAATTTCACCGAGAAGGCAATCGAGGTGTGGATATCACTGAGGGGGTGGCACACTTCTCCCATGGACTCGGTGAGAGGAGCCGGGGCGTGACCGCTGCGCAGTCGTCGGGCGGCTCGACCGTTCGGCTGATGGTGCTCGGCAGACGATTGCGCGACCTGCGGGTCGCCGCCGGGAAGTCGTTCGAGGACGCCGCCGTCGTCCTCGACGTGGCTCCTCTGACGATCCGACGCATGGAGCTGGCCAAGGGCAAGTGGAAGCTCCCCTACGTCAAGACGCTGCTGGAGGAGTACGGCGTCCCGGGCGACGAGGCCAGGACCTTCCTCGCCCTCGTCCGCGAGGCCAACCAGCCCGGCTGGTGGCACCGTTACCGGGACGCCCTGCCCACCTGGTTCAGCGGTTACGTCAGCCTGGAGGAAGAGGCCAGCCTCATCCGGGCCTACGAACCCCACTACATCCCCGGCCTGCTCCAGACCGAGGAATACGCGCTGACCGTGCTGCGGGCCGGCCTCCACGACGCGGAGGAGAAGGCCGCCCAGGAGGTCGAGCGCCGGGTCGCCGTCCGCAAACAGCGGCAGCAACTGCTCACCTCCGCGAATCCGCCCGAATTGTGGGTGGTCATGGACGAGACCGTGTTCCGCCGTCCCATGGTGCCCGCCGAGATCATGCGGGCCCAGATCGACCGCCTCATCGAAGCGGCCGAACAGCCGAACATCAAGCTTCAGGTGATGCCTTTCGGCATCTGCGCGCACGAGGGCATGTACGGGTCGTTCCACATCTTCCGATTCCCGCACGAGGAGATCTCCGACATCGTCTATGTCGAGAATCTCGTCGGCGCCGTCTATCTCGACGAGTACGACGATGTCACGACGTTCCAGGAAGCCCTGGACCGTATGTGCGCCCACGCCCTGCCAGTACAACGCACCGGAGAATTCCTCGGTGCCATTCGCAAGGAGCTCTAGGCCAGTGAATCGCATACACAACGCTGTTCTCACGCTGGGAGCGGAAGGCTGGCACAAGCCGTGGAGCGGGAGCAACGGCGGCAGTTGCGTGGAGGTCCGCAGGCTTCCCGACGGCCGTTACGCGGTCCGCCAGTCCACTGATCCGGAAGGTCCCGCGCTGATCTTCACGCAGATCGAACTCGACGTCTTCTCCCAGGGCTGGGAGGCTGGACAGGCCAGCCTCCCGGTTTCCTGACGCTCATCACTTACTTAACGCAGGCGTACTCAGGAGGAACAGCGGATGCCCGACGACATGGCCTGGACGCGGCGGCCTGCGAACTACGAGCCGCCCGAGATCGACACGAGCGTCGCGCACTCGGCACGCGTGTACGACTACATTCTCGGCGGCAAGGACAACTACCCGCTGGACCGCGAGGCCGCCGAGCAGATGCTGAGCGGCTGGCCCAGTCTGCGGATATCGATGCGTGAGAACCGTAAATTCATGCACCGGGCCGTCCGCTTCATGGCCGAGCAGGGCATCGACCAGTTCCTTGACATCGGCACCGGCATTCCGACCTCGCCGAATCTCCACGAGGTCGCGCAGGGCGTCACCCCGAGCGCGCGCGTGGTCTACATGGACAACGACCCGATCGTGCTGGCCCACGCGGGCGCCCGGCTGACCAGCACGCCCGAGGGCCGTACCGCCTACATCCACGCGGACATGAAGGACCCGGCGGCGATCCTGGGCTCGGCCGAGCTGGCCGAGACCCTGGACCTGTCCCGGCCGGTCGCCCTGTCGATCATCGCCGTGCTCCAGTTCGTCACGGACGACCAGAAGGCGTACGACCTGGTCAAGCAGTACGTGGACATCCTGCCGTCCGGCAGCTACCTGGCGATCTCCACGGTCACCACCGACTCCAGCCCGAAGCCGATCGGGGGTGTCGTCGCCGAGTACACCAAGCGCGGCATGCCCGCCCGCAACCGGACCCACGCCGAGGTGCTGCCCTTCTTCGCGGGCCTCGACCTGGTCGAGCCCGGTGTCACCCTCGTCCACAACTGGCGCCCGGACCCGGCCGCCGAGGGCACGGTCGACGACTCGCAGGTCGCGATGTACGGGGGAGTGGCGTACAAGCCGTAACGGCTCGTACGTCCTCGGCTCGTACGTCCTCGACTCGTACGTCCTTGGCTCGTACGTCCTCGGCCGGTGCAGGTTCCCGCGCCGATACCCTCCCGCGCCGATACGTTCCGCGCGGATGTGTCCCGCCCGGCCGCTCCCTGAGCGGCCGGGGGGACGGTGACGCCGACGGCCGCCGATGAGGCGCCGCGGCCCCAGCGGGACAAGGTTTCCCGCCACCCAAGACGGCGCTCCCGACGATAACCACAGGTCGGCGGGGCGCGCGGGCGTGGCCGGAAAATGCGGTCCATCCTCTTGACGTGACGCGTGGCAAGGTCCACAGTGCTCGTTAATGCGCATTACTAATGCGCATTAACGAAGGAGGAGCACAGGTGGACGAACCCAGGAAGCGATCCCGGCCGGGCCGGGCGCCCTCGCCGACCGGGCGCACGTCACGGCCGCGCCAGGCGGAGGTCGCGCGGCTCGCGGGCGTCTCGCAGGCCACGGTCTCGCTGGTGCTCGGCGGCAAGCGGGAGGGTGTCGCGATCTCGGAGGAGACCCGGCGCAAGGTGCTCGACGCCGCGCGCAGCCTCGGATACGTCCCCGACCCGGCCGCCCGCAGGCTGGCCGCCGCCCGCAACGACCTGCTGGGCGTCTTCAGCTTCACCGCGACCTTCCCCACCGACGTGCAGCACTCGTACTACCCGTTCCTGGTGGGCGTCGAGCAGGAGGCCGCCGCGCGCGGCTACGACCTGGTGCTCTTCACCGGCTCCAGTTCCGGCGGCGCGGGGGCCGCCGGACCCGAGGCGCTGAGCCGGGTCCGGCTGGCGGACGGCTGTCTCTTCCTCGGCCGTCACGCGCCCGCGCAGGAGCTGAGCCGCCTGGTCGGCGACGGCTTCCCCGTGGTCCACATCGGCCGCAGGGACGAGCTGGAGGGCCTGCCCTGGGTCGGCGCGGACTACGTCAACGCCACCCGTGAGGTCGTGGCCCGGCTCGCGGAGCTCGGCCACCGCCGGATCGTGCTCGTACGCGAGGACGACGAGGCGCCCGCGTCGACCGACCGTGAACACGGCTTCCTCAAGGGCCTGGAGGCGGCCGGGCTGCCCGGCGGCCCCGCGGCCGTCTTCCGCTCGGCGGCGCCCGAGCGCGAGCTGACGCCCGAGCGGCTGCGCGGCTGGCTCGCCGAGGGCGTCACCGCGTTCGTCGCCGAGGAGACCGACACCGGCAGCGCGTGGCGGGCCCTGCGCGGCGCCGCCCGCGCCGCCGGGATCGAGGCCCCGCGCGACGCCTCGCTCGCCCTGCTCGGCAGCCCGCCGCCCGACCTCGCGGGCGAGCCGGTGCCCACCGGATTCGACATCCCCCGGCCGGAGTTGGGCGCCGCGGCCGTCCGCATGCTGGCCGCCCTCGTGGCGGGCGAGGACATCGCGGCGGCCACCGAGCCGCTGGTGGCCTGCCCCTTCCGGCCGGGCGCCAGCGCGGGACCGCCTCCGGCGCGGCCCCGGGACCCACGCCCATGACCCCCCACCCGCCGTGCCCGCCGCCCACGAGCCCTCGCGCCGGGGAGCCGGTGCTCGGCGGCCCGCTCGCCGTGGGCCCTCGCCCCGGTGGCCCGGTGCTCGGCGGCCCGCTCGCCGCGAGCCCACGCCCCGGGGGGCCGGGGCCTTTGGGGGCGGAGCCCTTAACGGGCGGGGGCCCCGCGGCCGGTCGGCGTCAGGGCACGTGGCCGTAGGGCGTCCTCGGCGAACCGGACGCCGGAGGGTCCGGGGTACCGGACAGAGCTGTCATCCGACGCACCGCGCAATCTTTCGACAGCACCGCCGCAGGCGGTACGCACCACCTCAAGGAGACTCGTGAAACCCGGACCGGACATTCTCATCGTCGGCGGCGGCCTCGGCGGCGTGGCGGCGGCACTCGCCGCGTGCCGCGCCGGGCGCGGCGTCGTACTGACCGAGGAGACCGACTGGATCGGCGGCCAGCTCACCTCGCAGGCCGTCCCGCCGGACGAGCACCCGTGGGTGGAACAGTTCGGCACCACCGCCTCATACCGCCACCTGCGGGAATCCATCAGGTCGTACTACCGCCAGTGGTACCCGATGCGCTCGGAGGCGCTGGCCCTCACCGAGCTGAACCCCGGCGCCGGACGGGTCAGCAAGCTCTGCCACGAGCCGCGCGTCGGCCTCGCCGTGCTGGAGTCGATGCTCGCGCCGCACCTCGCGTCCGGCCGCCTCACGCTGCTGACCGAGCACCGCCCGGTCGCGGCGGCGGCCGAGGACGACACCGTACGGTCCGTCACGGTGGAGAGCCTGCGCGACGGCAGCCGCCGCACCATCGCGGCGCGGTACGTGATCGACGCGACCGAGACCGGCGAACTGCTGGAGCTGGCCGGTGTCGAACACGCCGTCGGCGCCGAGTCGCGCGACGAATTCGGCGAGCCGCACGCCCCGGAGACCGCCGACCCGCTCAACCAGCAGGGCATCACGGTGTGCTTCGCGCTCTCGCACCACGAGGGCGAGGACCACACCATCGACAAGCCCGCCGACTACGAGTTCTGGCGGGACTACCGCCCCGACTTCTGGCCGGGCCCGCTGCTCGGCTTCCTCGCCCCCGACCCGCGCACGCTCGAAGCGGTGCCGCGCACCTTCGTCCCCAACCCCGACCTCGACCCGCTCGACGTCAACGCCGACCAGTCGGAGGACGCGGGCGACAAGGAGCTGTGGGGCTTCCGCCGCATTCTGGCCCGCCGGTTGCACCGGCCCGGCGCCTTCGACTCCGACATCACGCTCGTCAACTGGCCGCTCAACGACTACTGGCTCAAGCCGCTGATCGGCGCGGGCCCCGAGACCTCGGCCCAGGCCGTGGCCGAGGCGCGGCAGCTGTCGCTGTCCGTCCTGTACTGGCTCCAGACCGAGGCGCCGCGCGCCGACGGCGGCAAGGGCTTCCCCGGCCTCAGGCTCCGCCCCGACATCACCGGCACCGCGGACGGCCTGGCCAAGGCGCCGTACGTCCGCGAGTCCCGCCGGATCAAGGCCGTCACCACCATCACCGAGCAGGACCTCGCGATCGACCTCGTCGGCCCGCACGGCGGCACCACGTACCGCGACTCGGTCGGCGTCGGCGGCTACCGCATCGACCTGCACCCGTCCACCGGAGGTGACAACTACATCGACATCGGCTCCGTGCCGTTCGAGATCCCGCTCGGCGCGCTCATCCCGCGCAGGGTCCGCAATCTGCTGCCCGCGGGCAAGAACATCGGCACCACCCACATCACCAACGGCTGCTACCGGCTGCACCCGGTGGAGTGGAACATCGGCGAGGTCGCCGGTGCCCTCGCCGCCCACTGCCTCGCCGAAGGCGTGGAACCGCACCGGGTCCAGGCCGAGGACAAGCGGTTCGACGCGTTCGCCGCCGTGCTCGACCGCGCCGGGATTCAGCGCCACTGGCCCGACGTGCGCGGCTACTGAGCGGGACCTGCCGCCCCCAAGGGAGAACGGCCGGACGGAAGCAGCTCCACCTGCCCCGCCCGGCCCACCGCCCGCGTATTCGCCAACACTGCACAAGGAGGTGCCCAGACCATGACCACCCACCGTATCCGCGTCGGCATCGACGTGGGCGGGACCTTCACCGACGCCGTGGCCGTAGACGCCGCGACCCTCGAACTCCGGGGGCAGGTGAAAGTGCCCACCAGCCACCACCACGAGGACGGCGTAGCCCACGGCATCGTCGAAGCGCTCGACCGCCTGCTGGAGCAGACCGGGAACGCCCCTGAGGACGTCGCGTTCCTGGCCCACGGTACGACCCAGGCTACCAACGCCCTCCTGGAGGGTGACGTCGCCACCGTCGGCCTGATCGGCATCGGTACGGGTCCGGGGGCCGCGTTCACCCGTCGGCTCGCGTCCTTCCGCAACCTCGAACTCACCCCCGGCAAGCGGCTCCCGCTGCACTACGCCCATGTCGCCGACCCCGACGACGCGGCCGATGTGCGCAGGGCCGTCGACGAGGTCGTACGGGAAGGCGCCGAAGTCCTCGTCGCCAGCCAGCCGTTCAGCGTCGACCGCCCCGAGGGCGAGGAGGCCGTGCTCGAAGCGGCCCGCGGCAAGGGCCTGCCGATGACGGCGGCCCACGGGATCACCTCGCTGTACGGGCTCCAGAAGCGGACCCGTACCGCCGTGGTCAACGCCGCGATCCTGCCGCGCATGCTCGCCACCGCCGACCTGGTCGACGCGGCCATCACCAAGGCGGGCGTCACGTCCCCGCTCATGGTGATGCGCTGCGACGGCGGCGTGATGTCGCTGGACGAGATGCGGCGCAGGCCGCTGCTGACCGTCCTGTCGGGACCCGCGGCCGGCGTCGCGGGCGCCCTGATGCAGGAGCGGATCAGCGAGGGCCTGTTCCTGGAGACCGGCGGCACCTCGACCGACATCAGCGTCGTACGGCGCGGCAAGGTCGCCGTCCGGCACGCCACGATCCTCGGCAAGACGTCCTATCTGTCCGCGCTCGACGTGCGGACGGTCGGCGTCGGCGGCGGGTCCATGGTCAGGATCAGCGGCGGGACGGGCGGTACGGGCGGTACGGGCGGTACGGGCAGTACGGGCGGTACGGGCGGTACGGGCGGTACGGGCAGGACCGGCGGCTCCGGCCGGAAGGTCACCGCGGTCGGACCGCGCAGCGCCCACATCGCGGGCCTGCCGTACGCCTGCTTCGCCGACCCCGACGACCTGCGCGACGCCGCGCTCGCCACGGTCAGCCCGCTCGCCGACGACCCCGCCGACTACGCGGTCCTCGACGCCGCGGGCGGCCGGTTCGCGATCACCATGACCTGCGCGGCCAACGCGCTCGGCCGGGTCCCCGAGGGCGACTTCGCCCGCTCGGACCAGGAGACGGCCAAGGCCGCGCTGGCGCCGCTGGCCGCCGCGCTCGGCGTGGACGTCGCCACCGCCGCGACCCAGGTGCTCGACGCCGGTACGGCCCAGGTGAAGGCCGTGGTCGACACCCTGATCTCCGAGTACCGCCTGGACAAGGACAACGCCGTCCTGGTCGGCGGGGGCGGCGGCGCCGCGTCCGTGACACCGCACCTGGCCGTCGTCTGCGAACGCGAGGGCAGGATCGCCGCCCACAGCGAGGTCATCAGCCCCATCGGGGTCGCCCTCGCGCTGGTCCGCGAGCAGATCGAGCGGATCATCCCGGGCGCCGGACAGGAACAGATCCTGGCCGTACGGGCCGAGGCGGAACGCGCGGTCGTCGCCCAGGGCGCCGCCGCCGACGGCGTCGAGGTCGAGGTCACCGTCGACCCGCAGACCAGCACCGTACGCGCGGTCGCCACCGGCGCCACCGAACTACGTACCCAGGACCGGGCCCACCGCGCCGACGACGGGGAACGGCTGCGCGCCGCCGCCGCCAGCCTCAAGGCCGACCCCGCCGAGGTGCGGGTGCTCGCGGGCACGCCCTCGCACACCGTGTACGGCACGGAGCTGCGCCGCCGGTACCGCGCCACCCGCCACCCCGTGCGGGTCGTGGACGCCGACGGAGTCGTCCGGCTGCACTCGCCCGACGCCCGCGTCGAGACCACCACGGCGGGTGCCGCGCCCCAAGTCCTCGCCACGCTCGTGGACGAGGTCACCTCGTACGGCGACGGCGGGGTCCGCGCGCCCGCGCTGCGGCTGCTCATCGGGTCCCGGATCTCCGACCTGTCGGGCGTCGTGGAACCCCAGTCGCTGCTCGCGCTCGCCCGCAGCGAACTGAGCAGCCGCGCCGCCGACGAGCCGGTGGTGGCCGTTGTGGAGGCACGGACATGACGGCATCCGTCCTGACCCGTACGCCCGACCTGGCCGCGCTGCGCCGCCTCGCCGACCTGGACGACGTCGAGTTCGGCGTGCGGCTGCTCGCGGGCACCCCGACCCACGAGGGCCGCGACCCCGCGCTGCTGCGTCAATGGGCCCGCGCGGCGGCCGAGTTCGGTGCCGCGCTCGCACCCGTCGCGTGTGCGGCGGACGTCGTGGAGAGCGACGGCGGCCTGGAAATGGGCCTGTTGGCGCGCTACACCTCGCGGCCCGACGCCATCGAGCTGTTCACCGACACGATCGCGGCGGCCGACGGCCTCGCGGAGCGGCTCGGCTGGCGCGACTGGTACCCGGCCGGTTCCGTCCGCGCCGCGGCCGTCGCCCACGAGGCCGCGCACGCGCGGCTCCACCACGGGCCGGCCAAGGCCGAGTTGAGGCGCGCGCTCGGCCATGTCGTGCTGCGGCTCGGCAGCCGCCGCTGGTACGGGCACGTCGCCGGCGCCGACGAGATCGCGGCGCACGCGTACGCCCGTACGGTCTGCGGTCTCGGCCGCAGTCCGCTGCTGCTGACGGCGGCGCTCGCCGAGTGGGTGACCGCGTCGCCGGGGACACGCGCCCCTGGGGCGACCACCCCGCAAACACGGACCCCGCAAACACGTACCCCGCAAACACGGACCCCGCGGAGACGCACACCGCACGGAAGAGAGAAGTGACGCCATGGGTGTCGTCATTCTGCTGATCATGGCGGCGGGTGTCGCCGCGATGCTCACCCGCAAGCTCCCCACGGCCTTCGCACTCATCCTGCTGGCCGTCGCCATCGCCCTGGTCTCCGGGGCGCCGCTGACCGGCAAGAACAGCGTGCTGGACACGGTGCTCCAGGAGGGCGCCCCGGCGCTGGCCGCCACCATGATCGCGATCCTGCTCGGGTCGTGGCTCGGCAAGCTGCTGGACGAGACGGGCATCGCGGGCACCCTCGTCCGCAAGATCGTCGAATTCGGCGGCGACCGGCCCGTGGTGGTCGCGCTCGGCGTGCTGGCCGTCTCCACGCTGGTCGGCACGGTCACCGGCTCGGCGCCCGCCGCGATGCTCGCGGGCATCATCGGCATCCCCGCGATGATCGCCGTCGGCATCCCCAAGGCCACCGCCGCGGGCACGATCCTGATGGGCATCGCCGCCGGCATGCCGTTCGAACTGCCCGTCTGGCAGTTCTTCTCCACGGCGCTCGAACTGCCCGTGCACACCGTGCGCGGCTTCATGATCAAGCTGTTCCCGTTCGCGCTGGTCGCCGCGGTCCTCTTCGTCCTGATCGAGAACCGCCGCAAGGGCGTCGAGCACTCCTGGTCCCTCAAGTCGGTGGCCGAGCGGCCCGGGCCGAACTCCGGCACGCGCCGCAAGCAGCTCGGCGACGCGCCCTGGTACGCGCTGTTCACCCCCGCCGTGCCGCTGATCCTCGCGCTCGGCTTCGACATCGCGATCATCCCGTCGCTGCTGGCGGGCGTGCTCTACGCCCTGGTCACCACCACCCGGCCGCGCGAGATGAACAAGCGGCTGCTGCGTACGCTTTACGCCGGATTCGAGGTCGCGGCGCCGCCGATCACGCTCTTCATCTCCATCGGCATCCTGTTGGCGGCGGTGAAACTGCCCGGCGCGGTCGACGCGCTCGAACCGCTCGTGAAGGCCGTCAGCCCGCAGAACGCCGTGCTGTTCGTCCTGGTCTTCACCGTGCTCGTGCCGCTGTGCCTCTACCGCGGGCCGCTGAACGTGTTCGGTCTCGGCGCGGGCATCGCCGGGGTCCTGATCGCCGCGGGCGTGTACCCGGCGATCGCCGTCCTCGGCCTGACCACCTCGTACAACCAGGTCTTCGGCGTCGCCGACCCGACCAGTACGCAGACGGTCTGGGCCGCTCAGTATGCGGGCGTCACCCCGCAGACGGTGATGGTCCGCACGCTGCCGTACGTCTGGTGCGTCGCGCTCGGCGGCTTCTGCGTCACGGCCGTGCAGTACCTCTGAGCGGCTCGTCCGCGTTCCTTCGTACGTCCCGTACTTCCCGCTTCCCGTACTTCCCGCACTTCTGCCCTTTCCGACATCCCTCCGGGACGGAGTTCCCCATGTCAGAGCAGCAGAACCCGCAGATCCCGCAGAGTCCGCAGAGCCCGAGCCGTCGCGTCATCCTGCGCGGGGCCGTCGCCACCTCCGCCGCCCTCGCCGTGGGCACGACGGCGGGCACGGCGACGGCCTCGGCCGCCACCCCCGGCGGATTCCCCGACTACCGTTACGTCAAGACCCTTCTGACGCCGTCTCAGCTCGCGTACAACCCGACCGGCGAGATCATCTTCCCGTGCATACGCGGCACGGTCGGCCGCCTCACCGCGCCGCTCGGCCGCTACTACCTCTACTACGCGCCGCACGACGCCCCCGGCGGCGTCTGCCTCGCCTACGGCGACCACATCGAGGGCCCGTTCACGGAGTACGCGGGCAACCCGGTCGTCTCCCGCACGTGGTCGCCCCACTACTCGGTCAGCCATGTCTCGTCGCCGCACGTCATATGGGTCGAGGGCGCCAAGGAGATGTGGCTCTACTTCCACGGCGAGAACACCACGACCCGGCTCGCCCGGTCCAAGGACGGCATCCACTTCACGTACGACAAGGTGGTCCTGTCGACCTCGATGCTGCCGTCCGGCACCACCGAGACCTCCTACGCCCGGGTCTTCGCCCACGAACTCCCCGCGAAGAACGCCCACTTCGTCATGCTGTTCATGCTGAACAACACCACCAACCACCGTGACATCGGCTGGGGCTGGTCGGCGGACGCCCGCAACTGGACCTTCTCCCAGACGCCCCTCATCCGCCACACCGACGTCGGCGCGGGCGACGTCGGCGGCCCCCACCTGCTCACCCGCGACGGCAGCGCGTACGTCACCTACAACAAGGACAAGGCGCACGGCGGCGACCTGATGATCACCGAGGTCGGCAACGACTTCAGCCTCCGCAAGCACCTCGGCGTCTTCTTCAACTCCTCCGACGGAGCCCCCGACAACGGCCGCAGCGCCGCCCCCAGCTTCGGCACCGAGAACGGCGTCCCCTACATGGTCTACGAGTCCGGCGAACGCCTGGCCGGCAAAATCGCCGTAGCCCGCGGCTGACCCCCGCCCCTCACCCGCCCCCACCCCGAACCGAGCCCGGCCCCGACGCACATCGCGCCGGGGCCGGACTCGTCGGACCGAGATCTGTGGTGCCCCCAACGGGATTCGAACCCGTGCTACCGCCTTGAAAGGGCGGCGTCCTGGGCCACTAGACGATGAGGGCTGGATGGCCGACCGTGGGCGCCGAGGCGCACGTCGGGGACGGGTGCAGCATATGGGATGGGCCGGGGGTTCGCCAAAACGCTTTTCGCGGCGGGGTGGCGGACAATGGGCAGCGTGCTGGAGATGACGCGTGAGGAGTTCGAAGAGCTGGT
The DNA here is from genome assembly GCF_055559175.1 of Streptomyces sp. NPDC024632. Taxonomy (NCBI): domain Bacteria; kingdom Bacillati; phylum Actinomycetota; class Actinomycetes; order Kitasatosporales; family Streptomycetaceae; genus Streptomyces; species Streptomyces sp. NPDC024632. The sequence continues at coordinate 714,021 of NZ_JBVHLD010000002.1, read as the reverse complement.
CGGGGAGGCGCTCGACCGGATTCCCGGCGAGCTGACCCGGCTGATGGACAACGTGGCGGTCTTCGTGGAGGACGAGCCCGCGCCGGGGGAGCCGGACCTGCTCGGGCTGTACGAGGGGACGCCGCTGACCGAGCGCGGCGAGTGGTACGCCGGGGTGCTGCCGGACCGGATCACCGTCTACCGGGGCCCGACGCTGCGGATGTGCGCCACGCGCGAGGAGGTCGTCGCCGAGACGGAGGTGACCGTCGTGCACGAGATCGCCCACCACTTCGGCATCGACGACGAGCGGCTGCACGCCCTGGGGTACGGGTGACGGTGTCGGGGGCCCTTTCGCGCTGACGGCCGCGGGCGGCGGCGCGGCTGCGCGCCACGGGTGACGCCAGGGACGCGGGGCGTGTCCTGGCGGGAGGCGCGGCGTTGGACACGGCGATCCGACCGCCGACCGGTGCGTACGGACGTGCGGCGGTACGACGACCGTACGACCGTACGCGTCCGCCTGTACCGAGCCCGAGGTGCGTACACGTGCTCCCTGCCCCAGACCGCCCCCGCGACCCCCGCCGCGACCGGGCCCGAGCCGTCCGTACGGGGCTGCGGTCCGCCGTCCTCGTCACGCTGGTGGCCGCCGGGGTCGCGGCGTGCGTGAGCGCGGGGAGCGAGTCCGACCCCAAGGCGCCGAAGCACGCGCCCGGCGTGAGCGCGGGGACCGTCGCGGACGGTTCGCGGGTCCCGCAGGGCGCGGGCGACCCGCACCGCGGCGGCGGCCCGATGTCCCCGTCCCCGTCCGTCACCGGTACGGCCTCGCCCGGCGACACGCGGGCCCCCGCGACGGCCCGGGCGGGCGGCGCGGGCGGCGGCCCGGCAGGACCCGGCGGCGTACCGACCGCGTCCGACGGCACCTCGGCGCCGCAGCCGACCGCCCAGCCCTCGCCGACGGCCTCCCAGCCGACCGGCCAGCCGACGACGGACGCGCCGACCGCGCCGCCGACCACCGACCCGCCGACCGCCAGCCCCAGCTCCGACCCCAGCGGGTCGCCCGACCCGAGCGCCGAACGGCGCGGGGACCGCCGCGACCGCTGACCGCATCGTGGCGGTATCGCCGCTGGTCAGCGCCCCGTCCGGAAGGCGATTGGCAAAGGCGCCGACAGATGCGTATGCTGGTAGATCGTTTGATCCCACTGCCTGGCGCCTGATCCGATGTGCGCCGCGTGGCGCGTTCCTTTTCTCCTGTGGCTGACCGCATCGAGGCGGTTGTAAGCAACCTACGGAGCTGGCGCGTGCCGTAAGTCTCCGAGAGGTTTAGCTTCAGCATGTCCATTGACAGTGCCGACCGTTCCGTCATGCCCGAGAACGACGAGATCCTCGCCGTAGCGGACGTGGTGGACATCACCACCGCCGACACCGCAGAGAACACCGACATCACCGACATCACCGGTGCCGACGACGCGACCGACGTCCTCGACACCGACATCACCACCGGCATCGCCGACGTCATCGACGCGGACACCGAGGCCGATGCCGAGGACGACACCGACGCCGACACCGACGCCGAGCCCACCGTGACCTTCGCCGACCTCGGCCTCGCCGACGGCATCGTCCGCAAGCTCGCGCAGAACGGCGTCACCACCCCCTTCCCGATCCAGGCCGCGACCATCCCGGACGCGCTGGCGGGCCGGGACATCCTGGGCCGCGGCCGTACCGGCTCCGGCAAGACGCTCTCCTTCGGCCTGCCGCTGCTGACCCTGCTGTCCGGCGGCCACACCGAGCGCAAGCGCCCCCGCGGCGTCATCCTCACCCCGACCCGCGAGCTGGCCATGCAGGTGGCCGACGCGCTCCAGCCGTACGGCGACGTCCTCGGCCTGAAGATGAAGGTCGTCTGCGGCGGCACGTCCATGCAGAACCAGATCTACGCGCTGGACCGCGGCGTCGACGTCCTCGTCGCCACCCCCGGCCGGCTGCGCGACCTGATCAACCGCGGCTCCGCCGTGCTCGACCAGGTGCAGATCGCGGTCCTCGACGAGGCCGACCAGATGGCCGACATGGGCTTCCTGCCCGAGGTCACCGAGATCCTCGACCTCATCCCGGCGGGCGGCCAGCGCCTGCTGTTCTCCGCGACGCTGGAGAACGAGATCGACAGCCTCGTCCGCCGCTACCTGGTCGACCCGGTCACCCACGAGGTGGACGCCGCCCAGGGCGCCGTCACCACCATGAGCCACCACGTGCTCGTCGTGAAGCCGAAGGACAAGGCGCCGGTCACCGCCGCCATCGCCGCCCGCAAGGGCCGCACGATCATCTTCGTCCGCACCCAGATGGGCGCCGACCGCGTCGCCGAGCAGCTCATCGAGGCCGGTGTCCGCGCCGACGCGCTGCACGGCGGCATGACCCAGGGCGCCCGTACCCGCACCCTTGAGGACTTCAAGGCCGGTCAGGTCAACGTCCTGGTCGCCACCGACGTCGCCGCCCGCGGCATCCACGTCGACGGCATCGGCCTGGTGCTCAACGTCGACCCGGCCGCCGACCACAAGGACTACCTGCACCGCTCGGGCCGTACCGCCCGCGCGGGCGAGTCCGGCACGGTCGTCTCGCTCGCCCTGCCGCACCAGCGCAAGCAGATCTTCCGGCTGATGGAGGACGCGGGCGTCGACGCCTCGCGCCACATCATCGGCGGCGCGGGCGTCTTCGACGAGGACGTCGCCAAGATCACCGGCGCGCGCTCGCTGACCGACGTCCAGGCCGACGCCGTACAGAACGCCGCTCTCCAGGCGGAGCGCGAAGTCGCCGACGTCACGCGTCAGTTGGAGCGGCTCCAGCGCCGCGCGACCGAACTGCGCGAGGAGGCCGACCGCCTCACCGCCCGTTCGGCCCGTGAGCGCGGCGAGGACCCGGAGGAGGCGGTGGCCGCCAAGGCCGCCGAACTCGCCGCCGAGGCCGCCGCGTTGGCCGCCGCCGCCCCGGCCCCCGTGCCGGAGCAGCGCGAGGACCGCCGCGACGACCGCGGCAACTTCGACCGCCGCAACGACCGTTCGTCCTACGGCAACCGCGACTCCCGTCCCTCGTACGGCAACCGTGACGACCGTCGCGACAGCCGCCCGTCGTACGGCAACCGTGACGACCGCCCCTCGTACGGCAACCGCGACGAGCGCCGTGACAGCCGTCCCTCGTACGGCAACCGCGACGGCAACCGCGACTCCCGTCCGTCGTACGGCAACCGTGACGGCAACCGCGACGACCGCCGTGACAGCCGTCCGTCCTACGGCAACCGTGACGACCGCCGCGGCGACGACCGTCGTGACTCCCGCCCCTCGTACGGCGAGCGCAGCGGCCGTCCGTCCACCCCGTACACCAGCCGCGACAGCCGCGACTCGCGCCCCTCGTACGGCAACCGTGACGACCGCCGTCCCGCGTACAACAGCCGCGACGACCGCGACCGTCCCTTCAACCGCGACCGCCGCGACAGCAGCCGTCCGTCCACGTCGTCCTCGTACGACCGCCGCGACAGCCGCCCCTCCTACGGCGACCGCGACTCGCGTCCCTCGTACGGCAACCGTGACGACCGCCGCGCCCCCGGCGCCGCCCCGGCCGCCGGCTCCTCCTACGACCGCAAGCCCCGCTGGAAGCGCAACGGCTGACCGCTGACCGCTGCCGCAGAACGGGCCCGGGGGGGGGGGGGGGGGGGGGGGGGGGGGGGGGGGGGGGGGGGGGGGGGGGGGGGCTGCGAGGGG
>NZ_JBVHLD010000002.1:498887-710292 GCF_055559175.1 Streptomyces sp. NPDC024632 | reverse complement strand
ACAACCAACCCCCCCACCCGCGGGCTTCCTTTCCCCCCCCTTCCCCCCCCCCCCCCCCCCCCCCACCCCCCCCCCCCCCCCCTTCTCCCCCCCCCCCCCCCCCCGGGCCTGTTTGCGCAGGTAGGGCGAGTGTTAGAGTGCGGTCACTTGCATGGGGGGTACAGCCGGGGGGCTGGGGGGCTTCACCGCAGTGCGCTGACGCGGCCGGACAGGCCGGGGTCCCGCCATGCCGTGTTCTTGATGACCTCAGGAGGAACGGGTGGCACAACGCCCCCGCGCGCACGGTGCTCTCGCCGCGCTCGCCACTTTCGCTCTGGCCGTGTCGTTCGGGGCGGGGACCGGGACGGTGACCACCGCGGCGGCGGCCGACGTACCCGCGGGCGGCGCTCCGACGTCGTTCCAGGCGGCGGTGCCGTGGTCCCCCGACGCCCGGACCGTCTTCGCGGGCGCGTCGGGCGTGCTGCGCAAGTCCCAGGACGGTGAGCACGAGTTCTGGACGCGCTACGCGGACGGCTCGTCCACCGAGGTGCCGCCGGTGGCCAACGACTGGGTCACCGCGAGCCGCGTGTCCATGGGCAGCGACATCCTGACCACACTGAACACGGCGAACGGCGGCAAGCGCCTGCTGCTGCGGGACATGGCCGACGGCGGCACATCGGAGATCGCCATCCCGGCCGGGCAGAATTTCCGGGCGATGGCGGGCAGCGCCGCACTCACCGATTCGGGCGACCGTACGGCGGGGACCTGGCGACTGCACATCCTGCGCGCGGGCGAGCGAGCGGGGGACGCCACGACCGACACCGCGGTGGCCCTGCCGGACGATGTCAACGTCTTCAGCGTGGACGGCGGCGACGACCGGGGCGCGGTGCTCACCTACCGCATGCCGTCGGGCGCGCTCCACATCGGCTACGTCGATCTGGCCGCCGCCGCCTTCCACGCCCTCGGCGACGCTCAGACCGGCACCGCCCACCCCATGCTCCTGCTCACGCCCAACAGGCTTGCCTGGTACTACGGTTCCACCATCCGGTCCGTCGGCCGGGACGACCTCGGCGGCCCGCGGACGACCGCCACGCTTCCCGCCCAGGCGCAGTCGACGCGGCGGTCCGTGAGCCTGGTCGGCGACTCCGCCCTGGTCTCCGACGCCCCGACCGCGACCGCGACGCCGACCGACACCCTCACGCCGTGGGGCGTTCCGGTCGTGGCCGTACCGCTTGCAGGCGGCGCGCCGGTGACCGTACTGCCGCGCTCCACCGGCCGCCTGCTCGCCACCGGCGACGGGCGCGCGCTCGTCGAGGGCGGCGCGGACGCCGCCGACTGGGCGGTACGGGTGCTCGCGGCGGACGGTGGGCCGATCGGCACGGGCGTTCCCGTCCTGCCCATGAGCCCCGCCGCGGTACGGGTCGACGGCATGACGATGGACCGCGGTGTGGTGCGGTACGCCACGGCCGCCGCCCGCTACGACGGCTCGCTCGGCCGGAATCTCTACAGCCAGGAACTCGGCCTCGCCGATGGCCTGCCCACCGGCCCGGCGGTCCCGAAGGGCGCCGTCGCCGCAACCGCCGTCCCCTGCGAGCCCGGCTCGTCCTGCGTCCGGCTCTTCGGCGGCAGTCAGCAACTCAGCTATCTCTCCACCGGTCCCGTCACGGACGGCGGCTACGACAAGATCGGCCCGCGTACGACCCCCGGCAAGGGCGGCCGACTGGTCGACGCCTGGGGCCCTTACGTCGCGTACGCCAGCGGCACTCCCGCGCGGCTCTACGTCTTCGACAACAACAGCTCGAACCACACACCGGTCGACCAGCCGCTTTCCGCCGCCACTGTGCGCGGCGACATCCTCTGGCGGCCCACTGCCGCCAAGGGCGTGCTGACCGCCGATGTGATCCGCGAGTTCGGACACGGCCCGAAGCGGACCGTCGTGACCAACGCCCCTTGCGTTCCGACGGAGTTGCAGAGCGCCGGACGCTGGCTGTACTGGTCCTGCGGCCCGACCGGCCCGGCGGGTGCGTACGACCTGACCGCCAACAAGAACGTCGCGCTCCCGAGCGGCACCGCGCTGCTGGGCGACGGCTACCTGGTGCGCCACATCGGCGACCACCTGGTGCTGAACGACTTCCACGGCGGTACGGCCGCCGGCCCCGACCGGACGATCGCCGACCTTCCGGCGGCCTCGCTCGCCGACGACCGCGGCTGGCACTGGACGGTCGACCGGTTCGGCGGCGGCGTGGCCTGGGCGGACGACGCGGGCACTTTCCACGTCCTCGGGACCGGGGTGCCCGGCTCTCCGCTGGAGAACGTCGGGGCGGGGGGAGCGTGGTACCCGAGCAGGCCGGTCGGCTCGTGGAAGGTCGACTACATACGGAAGGTGACCGGCGCGCGGGTCGCCACCCGCAGCTTCGGGGCGGTACGGGAGTACTACCTCGCGGCGAACTGGGACGAGCGGACCGACGCCGGCGTCCCCGTGCCCGACGGGCTGTACCGCAGCGAGGTGACCGCGAGGCCCGCCGACGGTCAGGGCCCCGGCCTGGCCTTCGACGGGGGAACGCAGTTCGCCCAGCACGGCGCGCCCGTGCCGCACGACTACACCAAGGACGGCTTCCCCGACCTCTTCCTGACAGGCGTCGCAGCGGACCTCGACACCGTCTTCCGGGGCACGGAGAAGGGCGACTTCACGCCGTACCCGCTGCGCATCGCGGGCTGGGGCAAGGGCTCGCTGCTCGTCCCGACCGGTGACGCCGACGGAGACGGGATCAACGACCTGCTGATCCGTACCACCTCCGGTGAACTGCGCCGCCTCCCGGGCCGGTCGGACGGGACCCTTCCCGACATCTCGGGTCCGTCCGTCCTGATCGGTCCCGGCTGGAACATCTACAACGCGATCGTCTCGCCGGGCGACCTGAACCGGGACGGCTTCCCCGACGCGGTGGCCCGGGACGCCGAGGGCGTGCTGTGGCGGTACGACGGCACGTCACGCGGGACCTTCGCCCCGCGGGTCAGGATCGGTCCCGGCTGGAACATCTTCAACAAGATCGTCGGAGCCAACGACCTCAACGGCGACGGCGTGGCGGACCTTCTCGCCCGGGACACCGCGGGCGTGCTGTGGCGCTACGACGGCTCCGGCCGCGGCACCTTCGCGCCGCGCGTGCGGATCGGCGCCGGCTGGCAGATCTACAAGGACATCATCGGCATCGGCGACCTCTCCCAGGACGGCCGCAACGATGTCCTCGCCGCCGACGCCTCCGGCGTTCTGTACCGCTACGACGGCAGCGGCAAGGGGACGTTCGCGCCGAGGAAGAGCCTCGGGGGGCCGAGGAGCATGGTGAAGGCCCTGTACTAGACGACGTGTGCATGTCATGCCCTGGGTGCGGGAAGCCTGGGGCATGACACCTGAGGACGTCCCTGTCTCCGCCTCTTCCGTACCCCCGGATTCCGCTCCCGTCTCCTCGTCCGTCACCTCTCCCGTCTCCTCGCCCGTTACCTCTCCCGTTTCCTCTCCCGTCTCCTCGTCCGTGTCGGACGAGGAGCGGCTCGCGCAGCTCGGCTACACGCAGAATCTGGCGCGCCGGATGTCGGCGTTCTCGAACTACGCGGTCTCGTTCACGATCATCTCGGTGCTGTCCGGCTGTCTGACGCTGTACCTGTTCGGGATGAACACCGGCGGTCCGGCCCTGATCACCTGGGGCTGGGTCGGGGTCGGCCTGATGACGCTGGTCGTCGGGCTGGCGATGGCCGAGATCTGTTCGGCGTACCCGACGTCCGCGGGCCTGTACTTCTGGGCGCACCGGCTGGCCCCGGAGCGCAGCGCCGCCGCGTGGGCGTGGTTCACCGGCTGGTTCAACGTCCTCGGCCAGGTCGCCGTCACCGCGGGCATCGACTTCGGCGCGGCGTCGTTCCTGGGCGCGTATCTGAACCTCCAGTTCGACTTCCGCGTCAGCCCCGGCCGGACGATCCTGCTCTACGCCGCGATCCTGCTCCTGCACGGCCTGCTCAACACCTTCGGCGTACGGATCGTCGCCGTCCTGAACAACGTCAGCGTCTGGTGGCACGTGCTCGGCGTCGGCCTGATCGTCGGCGCGCTCGCCTTCGTGCCCGACCACCACCGCTCGGCGAGCTTCGTGTTCACGCACTACGTGAACAACACCGGCTTCGGCAGCGGCATTTACGTGGTGCTGATCGGCCTGCTGATGGCGCAGTACACCTTCACCGGGTACGACGCCTCCGCGCACATGACCGAGGAGACGCACGACGCCGCCACCGCCGGTCCACGCGGCATCGTCCGTTCCATCTGGACGTCCTGGATCGCGGGCTTCGTTCTGCTGCTCGGCTTCACCTTCGCGATCCAGTCGTACGACGCCGAGTTGGGCTCACCGACCGGCGCGCCGCCCGCGCAGATCCTGCTCGACGCGCTCGGCGCGACCAGCGGCAAACTCCTGCTGCTCGTCGTCATCGGCGCCCAGCTCTTCTGCGGCATGGCGTCCGTGACCGCCAACAGCCGTATGATCTACGCCTTTTCACGCGACGGCGCGCTGCCCTACTCGCGCGTCTGGCGCACCGTCAGCCCGCGCACCCGTACCCCCGTCGCCGCCGTCTGGCTCGCCGCGGCCGGCGCGCTCTGCCTCGGCCTGCCGTACCTCATCAACGCCACCGCCTACGCCGCCGTCACCTCGATCGCCGTCATCGGCCTCTACATCGCCTACGTCATCCCCACCCTGCTCCGCCTCCGCAAAGGCCCCGCCTTCGAGCCCGGCCCCTGGCACCTCGGCCGCTGGTCCCGCCCCATCGGCGTCGTCGCCGTCGCCTGGGTCGCCCTCATCACCGTCCTCTTCATGCTCCCCCAGCTCTCTCCCATCACCTGGAAGACCTTCAACTACGCCCCCATCGCCGTCCTCGTCGTCCTCGGCTTCGCCACCACCTGGTGGCTCGTCTCCGCCCGCCACTGGTTCCTCCGCCGCCCCACGGACACCCCCCAGCCCTAGGGCCTGTCCGGCGCCAGGCGCCGCCTGGACCGCCCATGATCCGCCGGACAGGCCCTAACCGGTTCGGCCTCCCCCGCAGGTCCCAGCTATGCTGCGGGGAGCGGGCCCTTAGCTCAATTGGCAGAGCAGTGGACTTTTAATCCATTGGTTGTGGGTTCAAGTCCCACAGGGCCTACCGTAGATGGCCCTGGTCAGCGAGGTAGCTGGCCAGGGCTGTTGGTATTTTGGGGGGGCTTTGAGGGCGGCGCTCGCACGGCGCTCGCACGAGAATCAGGCTCTCGCCCGGTCGCTGTCGCTGCGTCGAGGTCTCATCGAGCCTCAGCGTGTCCACCGTGCTATCGCCCGCTTGGGTGAATCTGAGTGCTTCACGGTGGACAAACGATCACACAGGGCGTTCAATCAGTGTCACGCCGAACACAATTCGATTCTGTGTTCGAGTTCCGGGGGTGTTTGATGCCGACACGCGACGAGTTACCCGAGCGCTGAGCGGCGCGCCCGCCGCTTCTGTCCGCTGTGCTGCGCCAGCTGCTAGCGGAACGATCGCACGGCGCGGCCCCTGACCCGCGCGGCTGCCGTCCCCCACGGGCGGCCCGCTCAGGCCCCAACGCCACGCACACAGGCCGCTCGACGGTGCTGGTGGCGTGCAACCCCCCCCACCTCCGCAGCGACGGCATAGCCGTTTCCGGCAAGACACTGGAGGACCTTTGCAAACCCGAATTCTCGAAGGACTGGCCCTCGGCCTGTTCGGCGCCGGCTTGGCGGTCGGCGTCGCTGGCTTCCATCCGTCGGTGAACAGCCCCACGGTCACCCGAATCGGTGTGGTGGTCGCCCTGACCTCCCTGCCGCCGTGGATCGTTGTGGCGACACGGCGAGCGGGGCAGCTCAGCCAGGACCAGGTCGCCGACGCCCACCTCGCGGGCTACCAGCAGGCCATGGAGCACATGGAGATGGCCGCCGACACCGGTCCCCAGGCGTCCCCGTCAAGCCGCGTGCCGCGCCCTGTGCGGGGTCAGCACGCAGAGGAGCACGGCCGCTAAGGACCGTGCTCCCCTCGGGTCGTCGGCGATGCTCTTGCCGGAGCGCCGATAACCCAGCTCAAACGGTGGTCAGTTCGGGTGCCCGTTGCGGCAATAGACCACCTCGGCCACCATCTCCATGCCGGTCTCGTCATCGACCTGAGCGGTCCACGCGATCAGAGCACCGCAGGTAGCGCACGAACCGTGCCGGATTTCGGGGTGGGTCGACATTGATGTGCTCCGAAGTGAAGTAGGGAACGCTGGCGGCGGTCTGGTCAGCTAGACCGGGGGTTCTCGCCGATGACCGGGCACGGGAGACTGCGCGTGGAGATGTACAACGCCCACAACTCCTTGCCACGCGGGCAGTTGGTGAGGCGCAGATGACACCACCCGCACTCCTCGACATGTGCGAAGTACGCCTCCAGCAGGTCACCCACGGTCAGTCCTTCGGGCGGCCAGCACGGGGGGCTCACCAACCGGCGTGATCCTGAATCTGTGTGCGCACGCCAAGCACGCGCGCGCTGTCCGGCCGCCGCTGCTCACCGTGGCGACCGAGACCAGAACGGTCGTCTCTTCCGGCACGTCCTCGCCGCACCACTCGCAGCTCGTCATGACGCGGGTTCGGCGGGCTTGTGGCAGGCGCAGCCGCACGGAACCTGCGGCAAGACCGGCGCGCAGCCGTCGGGGGTGCCGGGCAGGTACAGGGCCCCATTACCGCGGCACCGCTTGTGGACCTCGGGCCAGTCCAGTTCCAGGGCGGCGACGCAGTCGACGGAGATCGGGACGGTCGTTGTGCTCATGGTTTCTCCCAGGGGAGTTCGGCCCACAGGCCGCAGTCGTCGGGCGCGGTGCCGTGATGCTCAGCGAGGCCGCGGATGATCGACCGGCCTGGTCCGTGGAGGCTGTGGAGCGGCAGGGGTCGGTCGCCGGAGGCGGTGATCCGCGCCCGTGCTCCGGCCGTCGACAACGTCATCAAGACCTTTCCGGGGCGCGTGGCCAGGACCGCGATGAACAACTCACCGGCGATCTGGTGAGCGTCGGGGTGCGATGTGCGGGCGCTAATCCACCTCCGCGCGACGCGAGCCTGCGCCGCTTCGGCGAGGAAGGCGCGCTGCCAGCTCTGGCCTGTTTCAGGCATGGATTTATCCCAACGTCGCTAGCGTTCTGAGTACGGAAAGCTGCGTTCTGTACTCAGAATCACGCGCGAGTTGGCATAGGTCAAGGCGAGCCAGCAATATGTGTGTACAGAAAAGAAACGATCACCCCGGAGGGTGGTGCACGTGACCGCCGAGCGACCCGAGTACCTCCGTATCGCGGCCGAGATCCGCGAGCAGATCAGCGGCGGCACCTACGGGCCCGGCGACAAGCTCCCCACCCTGCCCGAACTCGGCGACGTCTACGGCGTGTCGGAGACGACGATCCGCAACGCGCTCGCGGTCCTGCGCTCCGAGGGCCTGATCGAGACGCGCACCCGCGCGGGCACGACTGTCCGCAACCGGCCGCCCGTGCACCGCCTCGCTGCCGACCGCTACCGCACCACCCCTGAGAAGCCGTCGACCGCCTTCACCCGAGACCAGGGCATCGGCTGGTCGGAGTACCGGCTCGACAAGCGGTTCGAGAAGGTCCGCGCCGGCGCCAACTTGGCCTCGCTCTTCGAGTGCGAGGTCGGCGAGCCGCTGCTCGCCCGGCACTTCGTGTTCTACGACAACGACGCCCCGACGCAGATGTCCACCAGCTACGTCCGCTGGTCCGACGTCGCGGGCACACCCGTCTCCGACCCGATCAACGAGCCGTGGCCCGGCGGCACCCGCGCCCAGCTCGCCACGCTCGGCATCCGCGTCACCCGCATTCTGGAGTCCTTCACCACCGGCATGCCCACGGAAGAAGAGGCCACAACCCTCCAGCTCGGCGCGGCCGTGCCGGTCCTCCGCTTCACCAGGCGCCACGTCGCCGACGACGGCCGGATCGTCGAGGTTGCCCACCCGATCGTGCGCCGCGGCGACGCCACCGTGGTCGAGTTCGCCATCGACCTGGGCGACTGAGGCCCCTGCTGCTCAACCAGCAGGGGCCTCAGTCGCGCAGTCAGCGAAGGATGGGATCTCAACAGCCTACGGGCGGGGTACGACAACACGGGGAGTTCTCGTCACAGTGACACCGACCTCGAGGTCTGCGCACGAAAAAGGGCCCCCGCCCTCCCGAAGGAGAGCGGGGGCGCAGTCAGTCAGTCGAGTTCGTCCCACGGAGACAGGTCCAGTCCCGCTGGCGGCGGCGGAGGTTCCCCGCCCAGTCTCCGGATCGCCTCCCGCAAGTCCCGTACGTACGAGGCGATCAGGCGCTGTGAGCGCTGCATCCCCCGCATCTCGGTGCGCATCTGCGTGACCTCCTCCTCCCGCCGCTCCCGCTCCCTGTCCTGCCTGTCGTACAGGAGCTGGAAATCATCCCGACGCGCGGTCTCGCGGCCAGCCGCGCGGGACTGGTGCGCGGTGTACGCGGTCCCGAGCAAGGCCAGCAGCGCCACAATCACGGCCGTCCAGCCAGTACCGCTATCCACCCGTCCCCTCCCCTCCCGCCACTGGCGTACGGTCCGGCCAGCCCGCCACGACCATCAGCCGCAGCGCGGCGGACGCCCACGTGGCCGCCCCCGCCCACGCCTGCGGATACTGCCCGCCCAGCCACGCCGCGGCGAACCCCAGCGCCCAGAGCAGCGGGGGGAACTCGGCCATCGTGAAGCCCACCGTGCGCACGGCCGGGCGCGTGCTCACGGAGGCGAGCAGGGCGACAGCCCCGCAGCAGATCCACACCCAGCCCCAGACGCGCAGCGGCGCCAGCTCGGCCAGGACGGCCGCGCCGCGTACCGTCCCCGGCCGCGGATCAGCCGCGACCTGCACGCCGTACAGCACCCACCCGGCCCCGGCGATGGCGAGGTACAGGCCGCGGCGGTCGCGGCGCACCCGCCGGGCCACCGCGGCCCGCATCACACCCCCTTGGCCAGGCTCGCGCTGGACCGGTCGCCGACGAGCAGGGCGATCAGGCCCTTCACGACGGACACTCCGGCTGCGGCGCCCGCCGTCGCGGCGGTGTACCACATGGAGCCGTTCAGCGGCTGGGTGACGACCAGGCCGCCGACGAACCCGCCGAGCGCGGACGACAGGACGCGCTCGGTGAGGTCGCGGGCGAAGGTCTTCGCGTTCTTCTCGATGGTGCCGAGCGGGGGCAGGTTGATGTCGCTCATCAGCTCTCCTTGGTGGTGGTGTCGCCGACGGTGACGTCGACGTGGATGACGGCGTCGGCGATGGCCTTCTGGACGGCGGCCAGGACCTGGGCGGTGTCGACGCCGGGGTGGGCGTCGCTGAGGGCCTTGGCCAGGGCGCTGATCGCGGCGGTCTGCGCGGTCTCGGTCGCCACGAGCCGCTGCACGGTCTCGTATGTGCTGACGAGGTACTGCCGCATGTCGACCTTGTCGGTCGACCCCTTGAAGGCCCAGTTCGTGCGTGCGTCGGTGGCGCTGAAGGTCATCTCGTTGTCCTCCGGGGTGGTGGGATTCCAGCTCGCCGGGTGGGCGAGCCGGGTGGCGACAGCGGCCCGGAAGCCGGGCATGTCGAAGGTCGGGTCGGGCTTCCAGTCGCTCCATTCCTTGTGGCCGATCACGGACTTCGCGGACCAGCCGTGGGCGCGGCAGATCGCGGTCGCCCACCGGATGGCCTGGTCGTACTGGACGTCCGGCCACGGGTCCGCGCCGGTCCCGAGGTTGGAGCACTCCAGGCCGTAGAAGCGGGCGTTGCCGTCGACCGCGCCCGCGCTGCCTTCGTGCTGGTACGGGGCAGGGGGCCGGTCGCCGTACGACTCGTCGATGACGGCCTGGAGTACGTTCCCGTCGCCGCCTCCGGCGTGATTCGCGCGCCCCGCCGAGGTCAGGGTGAGCGTGCCGCCCTTGGCGAGGTAGGCGTGCCCGCACGGGCCCGGCAGATCCGCCCGTCCCGCCCAGACGATCTCCCCGTCCGACGGCGCGGTGCCGCCCGTGTGGTGGATGATCAAGCCGTGCACCGGGCCCCACGCCCCGTGCCCGGCCCGGTCATGCGTGCGCCAGCCCGGATGCTCCACCACGCGCACGCCCTCCGCGCGCAGAGCGGCCAGCATCTGATCAGCGGTCAGTGGTACGGCCATTCGCCCTCCCAGGGCATGACGGAGCCCCCGCCGGTCGGCGAGGGCTCAAGGGGTGGTGGTCAGGTGCCGGGGTCCTCCGGCGGGGCGCCCGGGTCCGGCGCGGGCGGTGCGGGCGGGGATTCCGGCGGCGGGTCGTGCGGGTCGGACGGCGGGACCGGCATCAGCGGCCCGTCCGGCCAGATCAGATCAGGCGGCGGCGTGCTCATTCGTCCTCAGCTCTGCATCGTGTACGCGCTGTAGAAACCGCACCGGAGCGCCCCGGTGCCGGCCGTGCGGCGCCCGGCGACGCTGATGGGCACCTGCTGCATGTGGTCGTAGGCGCCGAGGTCGACCGGCCCGAAGGTGTAGAAGTTCGCGGCCGTCGTGACGTTCTGGGCGGCGCCGGCGGCGGTCCCGCCGAGGGTGAGCTGCACCTGCCCGGTGGTGCCGGAGGAGTCGGTCGCGGCGACCACGACGACCACGAGCCTGGGCTGCTGTTTGTAGATCTGCGTCACCCAGAAATCGGTGAGGGTGCCCGAGGTGGTGCGCGGCCAGTAGTCCCACCCGGCGCCGATCGCGGGGCCCATGTGGACCGGCAGGTACGGGCGGCCCAGGCCGACGCCCGTGGTCGCGTCGTCGGCGAAGACGATATGCCCGGACGCATCGCGGACCGCCAGGAACTGGCGGTCACCGGACCCTTGGGGGTAGGCGTACACGCTCAGGGCGGTCGTGCCGTCGTCGCGGCGCAGGAAAGCCGCCTGCTGCTGGCTGCCGTCCGGCCGGTTGTAGATCGGGTTGGCCATCGCGCCGATGTCGAGCATCCGCGTGCCGTCGGGGCGGTCCATCGCCAGCCTTCCGCCGTTGACGATCCGAAGTCCGCCCGCACCGATGCTGGCTGACTCCAGGCGTTTCGCGGCGCGCAGTTCGCGGACGTCCCGTTCCAGGGCCTGCACCTTGCGGGCGAGGGTGGCGAGGTCGGGCGGGAGCTGTTCGGCGGGCGTCACGGCGGCCATTCAGTCCTCCTCTACGAGGATCGGGGTGAGAGTGTCCGCGGCGGGGTCCAGTTCCCACGACCAGCAGCGGGCTACCGTGCTCGCACCCTTCGGGTGGTACGGGGACTGCTCGACGACCAGGCGCACGCTGTCGCCCAGGCTGATGTCACGGCCCAGGCGCGGGGAGCGGGAGGCGCTGGCCTTGGCCGTCCAGACCTGGCTGCCGGTTTTCATCGCTGCGAGTGCGGCGGCGGCGTGCGCGTTGAGGACGGCGGGATCGGTGATGCCGGAGGCGGGGGTGTAGCGGTGGACCCACCGCGGCCAGCCTGCGGCGATCTGGTCGGCGGCGGCGTAGACCGCTGAGGTGGCGCGGCTGGCGCCCTCGCCCTCGCCGCGGGCGATCACCACCGTGGCGCCCTTCCCGGCCTCGTAGGACTCGATGATGCTGTAGTCGGCGATCGAGCCGGGGAAGTCGAGCGTCGCCTCGGGCTGGTCGGTGATGGTGCCGATCGTCGGGCGGACGCGGACCGGGAGCACGAACCCGGTGTGCGTGTTGTTCCAGGCGACGTCGACCGTCCATTCGGGTCCGCCTGCCTGCCCCATGACCTCCTGCATGCCCGACAGCACCGTGCGGTCGTCGCTGTCGGCTGCGGTGTAGTCCATCAGGACACCGGTCGGCGGGGCGTCCATCACGAAGCACGGCCCGTCGGTCAGGGCGTTGCTCATCAGGGCCGTCATCACGGCGGCCTGGTCCTGCCGGGTGAGGGAGATGTCCCCGGTGTACCGGCGGTCGAGGTACGCCTCCGGGGTGGCCATGGCGAGCTGGGCGGTGCCGGAGCTGCCGCCGGTCCGGTTCAGGATGAAGCCGGGCCACAGCGGGGTGTCAGTGACGGTGTCGACCGGCACGGCCATGCACAGGCCCGGTGTCGTGGCCTCGGCCCACCCGGCGGGCGCCCCGGCCAGCGGCAGATCCGCCGTGCACGACGTGCTGGTGCCGAGCTTGCGGGACAGCGCCTGGGTTGCCTTCAGCGGCAGTTCCTCGATGATCCCGCCGGTCCGCAGATCACACCCGTACCAGGCGAGGGTGTAGGGCTGCTGATCCGGGCCGGTGCCGGTATCCCCGACGAGGTCGGCCCTGGTCAGGTCAGAGGTCATACGACTGGCCGTCCATGCAGAACCACGACGTCTGGGCCGGGGAGGTCGCCCCGAAAACCGACATGATCCCGGTGGTCTTGGCGATCTCGATGCGCGTCGCTCCGCTGCTCGCGGCGGTGAAGTTGCGGGTCACGGTGACGGTGCGCAGCGCTGTGGTCGGCGCCATCCCGGCAGGCACCGTGCAGAAGTTCACCTGACCGACGACGTCGGTGGTGCACGAAAAGCTCCCTCGCAGTTCAACTCTTGGCGTGCCGTCGACCGTCCGGAGCCGCGCCTGCGCTTTCTGCAACGTTCCCTGCGGGCTGGTGAATCCGCTCGCGGGCGTGAGGTCCGTCCACCCGACGCTGATCACCTTCTGGTAGACGTCCCAGGCGGTGCCGGACCAGACCTTCAGGTCGGTGCCGTCGTGCCACGCCTGCCCCACGTAGGGGCTCGCGGGTGCTGTCACGGCGGGCAGAATGCCGCCCGGTGCGACGGTGTACGGGCGGGCTGTCGTGGACACGGAGGCGGCGCCGCCGCCGACCGGCGGCACGGTGATCGTCGCCAACGGCATCCAGATCTGCGTACCGGCCGGGGCAGGAGCGACACCCGCACCGGGGGTGCCCGCGAGGTACACCGGCTCGCCCCCGTACAGCCCGGAGCTGTCCACCGCGTCGTCGTACACCCGCAGATAGACCAGGTCGATCCTGGCCAGCGTCGCGTGGGCGGCGGTCAGTGACGCGGCCGTCGCGGTGGCGCTGGGCATGCCCGCCAGATACACGCCGCGGGTCGACTGGTAGACCGCGGCCACCCCGGCGGACACGTTGATGGTCGATCCGGCGAGGGTGACGGTCAGGCCGGTGTCACCGGGCCGCACCCCGGACCGGCCGGTCAGCGCGCCGCCTGCGGCCATCGTGTGCATCAGGTGCCCCCGCCGGACCTGGGCCGCGGCGTAGGTGAGCTGGTCGACGTACAGCGGGGAGACAGAGTTGGTGGCCACGGCGGCCCCCTTTCAGATCCAGGCGGACCGCCAGCGGACAGTCAGCCGCGCGGCGGGGTCGTAGGCGGCGGCCGTGAAGCGGAAAGACACCAGCGCCTCCGGCGGAATGACGGGCCAGCCCAGCGGCACCGCAAGGAACCGCCGGCGGCTGACGTTGCCGTTGAGCAGCACGCTCTTGGCCGCGACGTCGATGACCAGGCGGTCTCCGGCGGCGAGGTCCTGGGAGTAGACCATCGGCAGCACAGTGCCGTCGGGCATCTGTGCCAGGACGGACGGCGCGCTCACCGGCCCGTCGACGACGAGCACCGGTTTGGTGCCGAACGTCCCGGCGTTGGCGGCGTCGACCTGCCCGGCGACCGTGACCGCGTTGAAGGCCAGCGGGAAGGCCAGCGGGAAAGTGAGGCCGCCGGTCGTCGAGGCCAGAGGTGTGGTGCCGGACTGGAGGTCGACGGAATAGCGGCGCGGGTCGGCCGCCGTCAGCAGCAAGGAGACGTCGGCGTCGTACGGGCCCTGCCGCTTGATCAGAGGCTTGCCCGACCGGCGGACTGTCACCTGGCGGGGGACCGTCTCCCACACGGTCAGTGTCGTATCGGTCAACGAGGCTGCGGCGAGGAGCCGGTCGCGGGCGTCTTCCAGCGCGGCCGGGCTGGAGGCGCCGATCGAGCCGGTCAGCGTGAGCACCCGCGCGCTCAAGTAGCCCGGTCCCGCCCACGATCCGTGGTCGCCCTCGCGGTCGTCGAGCTGGGCGCGCACGTCGGTGCCGTCCCACCCGTCGACGTCGTCCAGCGTCCACCACGTGCCGTCGTCGTCCACCCGGTTGAAAGAGATCCCGCCGAGGTCGACGCGGACCCCCGCCAGCGCAGTCGCCATGCCGCCCCCCTTATCCGACGAGCGTCATGTGCCGCAGCAGGTCCGCGGACTGCTCGGCGAAGGACCGGTCGGCAGCGTTGATCGTCACGTTCTGGACCCGCGCGCCCGCGCCCGCGGTCCCGCGCGCGCCCGCAACACCGAGCTGGGGGGCGGGCGGTACGGCGACCAGTCGCCGCATCGCCGCGTCCACCCGGCCCCGCTCGCGGTCCAGGCCCACGACCGCGCCCTGCCCGACGTACGACATCAGCCGTGCCATCACCGTTGACGGCGACCTGATGCCGAGCGCCTTCCGGATCGCGGTCTGCATGCTCTTGGCGATGGCGAGCATCTGCCGCTCGATCGCGGCCTGCTGGCCCTTGAGCCCGGCCACCAGGCCCTGTGCGGCCTGGATACCCGCCTTGTACATCGCGTCGGCCACCGCGGTCCCGGCTGCGGTCGCGGCCTGGGTGAGGGCCTTCTGCTGGGTGGCGATGGCCCGCAGGTCGGAGTCGGAAGCCCGCGCGAGGGCCGCGGCCGTGGCGCCCCCGCCCTCGACCCCGGCCGCCCCGATCTCGTTGATCAGGTCCGCGGACAGGCCGCGCTTCCGCAGCGTGGCGAGCTGCGCGGCGAAGGCCCGCGCAGCCGCCACGTCGCCCTTGAGGCGGGCGAGGATCGTGGCCGCGGTGACCTCGGTGCCGTCCGGCATCTCCCGCGTGATCGAGGCAGCCGAGGTGATGCCGGACGCGATCTGGTCCCTCAGATCCGTCCAGTCCTTCTGGAGACCCGAGAGCTTGTCCTGCGCCGACTTCAGCTTCGCGGCGACGCCGTCGCGCTGCTTCGCCAGAGATGCCAGCTTCGCGTTGTCCTTGGCCACGATCTTCGCGAGCGCCGTCCCGGCCTGGGCGATTCGGGTCTGCGAGGCGATGTCCTGGCGCAGCGCCCGCGCCTGCTTCTTACTCGCGTCCGGCAGGGCCTTGCGGTCCTTGGCGATCTGCGCGTTCGCCGCCTCGATGCCCTGCCGTACCAGGTCGGCGATCTTCTTGGCCGCCGCGGCGACCTGTGCCGAGGTGCCCGTCAGGCCCTGCACCAGGCCCATGCCTGCGAAGCGGCCCAGCGCCTCCGTCACCTTGGACGGGGAGTGCATGTCGAGCACCTTGCGGATCGGGCCAGGGATCGAGGACTTGACCAGGCCGGAGACCTTCGAGGCGAGCCAGCCGCCCATCGAGGAGATGCCCGACCACAAGCCGGTGATGATGTTCCGGCCCTCGCTCGTCAGCAGGCCGCCCAAGGAGCCCAGCCGGGACTTGATCTGCCCCGGCAGCCCGCTGACGTAGGCCAGCAGTTCGGCAGCCTTCGCCGACGCCCCGGACTTCAGCCGCCCGAAGCCGCTGACGGCCGCGGAGTAGACGCGGGCGCCCAGACTCGCGAGCCCGGAAGCGATCCGGCCGGGCAGCCCGGTCACCCAGGTGACGAGCGCGCGGCCCGTGTTGACCGTGCCCCGGTACGCCGCGCTGAAGGCCCCGGAGATCTGGGACCAGTAGTGGACGATCGCGTAGACCGCGAGCCCGATCGGGCCGGTCAGGATGCCCAACAGCAGCGGCCAGTTGGACCGTACGAACCCGATCACGGCCGAGACGGCGCCGGTCACCCAGGCGGTGATGTCGTGCCAGATCTTCACTGTCCAGGACGACACCTTGGACCAGTTGGCGATGATCAGGGCGACGATCGCGACGACGGCGATCGTGACCCAGCCGATCGGGCCGAGGGCGATCAGCCAGGCCGCGGCCATCTGCGCCGCCCGGAACAGGGACTGCACGCCCATGATCACCCAGCCCGCCACGACCCCGGCGACCGCGATGGCCGTGCCGGCGGCACCCGCGGCCGCGGCCGCGGCACTGAGCACCCACCCGGCAACGACCCGTGCCCCGCCGGCCAGGGCGGCGGCGCCGGAGGCGATCCACCCGCCGACCGTGCGATACGACGCGGCGACCTCCAGGGCGGCCACGCCGACCGCAGTAGTGCCGGTGCTGACCCACGACGCGACCTGCGCGGCCCCGGAAGCGACCGCCGCGGCGGCGGCCGTGGCGTAGGACACGGCCAGCGTGACCAGGACGGGCAGCATCACCGCGGTGATGACACCGCCCGCGATCCCCAGAGCGGTCGCATTGCGGTGCACCCACCCGGCCGAGGCAACCAGGCCCGGCACGAGCGTGCCGGTGATGAAGTGCCCGGTGCGGTCCATGGCCGGGCCGACGTTGCGTGACAGGACGCCGCCGAGCCGGGTGAGCGGCGGCCCGACCTTGGTGCTGACCGTCGTGCCGAGCGCGAACAGCCGCGGCAGCACCTGCCCGCCGATCACCTGGACGAGCCCCTGCTTCAGGCTGCGGGTGAAGGCGGTGAGCCGGGCGCCGGCGTTGTCGCGCAGGTCGGTGCCCATCTGGTTGGCCGCGCCCCGGAAGTCGTCGAAACCCTTGGTGGCCTTGGAGGGGTCCAGGGCCAGCAGTGCTCGCCCGGCGTCCTCGGACTGCGTGCCGAACAGGGCGGTCGCGGCGGCGGCCTGTTTGACCGGGTCCTTCATGGCCCGGAGCCGGTCGAGGACGGTCTGAAGGCCCTTGCTGGCGTTCGTGCCGCCCTTGGCGATCTGCGCGGTCGTCTTCGTCGCGGACAGCCCGAGCAGCTTGTACCCCTCGGCCGACGACGTACTGCCGTCGATCGCCCGGATGGAGAATTCCTTCAGGGCGTCGGTGATGATGTCGGTGTCGCGGGCGCCGCCCTTGAGGCCCTGGCTGATCAGACCGAGCGCGGTCTGCCCGGAAAGCCCCAGCTTCCGCAGCTGGACCGGGTACTCCTGGAACGTCTCGACCAAGTCATCGGCCTGCGGACCGAACTTCTGGAACCCACGTGTGAGCAGGTCGATGGCCTCGGTGCCGTCCTTGGCCAGACCGTTTTTGATCATGGCGCTGACGGCCTGTGCGGTCAGCCCGGAGTCCTGCTCGAACGTCGAGGTAAAGTCGCTGAACTGAGTGGTGATCGATTTGATCTGGGCCTGTGTCGCGCCGGGCGGCAGCAGCCCGGCACCGGCGACCAGGCGGACGTTCTCCGCGGCGGTCTCGACGCTGTCAGTGATCGCCCCGGCGTAGAGACCGCCCGCGATCTTGCCGTACTGCGCGGCGACCGGGGCGGTCGTGCCGAGCTGGGCCTTGAGCTTGCCGGGCATCCCAGACTGCTCGATTGCGGAGCTGAACGCCTCGGACACGCCCTCGGTGATCTTCTCGACGGCGGTCATCACCCCGGCGGCTTCGAGCAGGTGCCGGAAACCCGCGCCGAAGCCGCGCCCGGCCTCGCCGCCCGCGTGCTCGCCCGCGCCCGCGGCGGGGGCGAGCTGGCGGCGGATCTCCTCCGCGATGCCGCGCACGCTAGGGATGATCTGGAGGCTGGCGTAGCCGACGTTCGCTGTCACGAGGGCCCACCCCCCTTCGCGACTAGCCGTCTGCTGTCAGGTGATGCGGCCCGCTGCGATGTCCTGCTCGCGCTGCCGTTTGCGGGCGAGCGCGGCCGTACGGGCGCGCCGCCTGTCGGGAGTCTCGGCGTGCTCGGCGTCCGGCGTGGGCCGGGCCGGGTGCGCGGTGCCCGCGTGCGCGTGAAAGACATCGGACAGCAGGTAGTCGGTGGTGCTCCAACCCGATCCTCCGAGCGCTCGGGCGACGGCCGATGCGGGCGGCAGGTGACGGACGCGGACGGCGATCTGCCGCAGCGTCAGCAGCCGCCGCCCACCTCGGTCTCGTCGCCAGTAGTCCCGCACGTCCAGGTGGTGAAAGGCCGACAGGTCGGCCTCCAGCGCGTCCGGGTGATCCCGGATCAGCCGCCGGAGGCCCCGGATTCCCCCACGCCCTCGAAGCCCGCGGCCTTGCCGACGGCCTCGAACAGCTCGCCCAGGGCGCGGGTGCGGGGCTTGGTGGACTTGAAGCGCTTCCACTGCTTGGGGCCGAGCAGCACCCGCAGCGCGATCACGATCTTGTCGTCGTCGATGGACTCCAGCACTTCCAGCGGCCAGTCCTCGGCGGAAGCGGGCACGGTGTACGTCTGGCCGCCGTACGGGACGGCGACGACCGCGAAGTCCTCGCCCAGGGCGGGCGGGTTGGCCTCGGCCTCCAGCGCAGCGGACGCCACCGCGGCGACCGTCGCCGGGGGCGGCTGCTCGGCCTGCGGCGGCAACGGTGCGGACACGGCCTGGAAGGTGGAAGGCGGCGGAGTGGTCATGGCGCGGTTCTCCTTGCAATGGCTCAGGTGTCGGTGGCGAGGACGTGGCAGGCGCCGACGACGACGGTCAGCCGCACTGTCGTCGGGCCGCCGTGCCGGGCGGTGATCTCGACCGGCTCGGTGGTCACGGGGAGTGAGAACGGCTGGCCGTCGAGCAGAACCCTGTCCCCGGCGATGATCAGGTCACCGCCCGGCACAGGGACGGGCGGCTCGTCGTCGGGCCCGGTGTCGACGGGCTCTTCGGCGGCGAGGGAGGCGACGGCCTGCGAGCGCAGGTGGCGGGGCAGTTCGTCACCGTCGCTGATCAGGCCGAGGCGCAACGCCTCGGCGTGGATCTCGGCATCGGGGAAGGACAGCATGGCGCGGTCTCCTTCGGCGCGGTCAGGTTGGTGCCGGGGCGCGGCCACCGCGCCACGGGGCGCGCCCCGGCGGCTCAGGAGACGGTGACGGCGGACGCCGACGACGTGATGCCGCCGTAGGTCGCGGTCACGTTGGAGGTTCCCGCGGCGACGGCGGTCACGTACCCGTATTCGACGGTCGCCTTGGCCGGGGCCGAGGAGGACCAGGACGCCAGGCCGGTCACGTCCGACGTCGAGGAGTCCGAGTAGGTTGCGGTCGCGACGAGCTTCTTCGCGGCCCCGACCGACAGGGCCAGGGTGCCGGGGGCGACCGCGAGCGCGGTCAGCGTCGGCGCGGCCTGCCTGTCGAAGAGCACGCCGTTGGCGTCGGGGTAGATCACGGCCGCCAGGACCGCCTTCGTCAGGTCGGTCTCGTTGATGTCCCGGTCGCCGTCGAGCGTGATGAGCCCGTAGTTCCGGGTGATCAGGCGCTCGATCTTCCCCGTCGACGGGTCACGCGTTTCGAACCCGATCTTCACCGGGCTCGGCCGCGGCACCACGATCTGCGTCTCGGTCGAGCCGGGCCAGATCAGCGCCCTGGTGGTGACGTTGTCCTCCAAGGCGCTGAACTTTTTGGTCAACTTGAAGTTCTTACGCGACGTCCTCACCAGGATGCCGCCCCAGGCGTACATGTCCGAGACGTCCTCGTCTCGGGACTCGGGCATGCCGTCGTCGCCGGCTAGCAGGCCGGTCTGACCCCAGCCGACGGGCCACGGGGCGGTCACGGTGGCGGGGTTGGCGGTGCCCAGCGGCGATACGTATACGTCCGCGTTGGTCCACAGATTGGTCTTCGTCGGGTCGCCCACGGCGTCCTCCCTCGATGTCGGTTGCTGGTGCTGTGCGGCGCGGTCAGATGGCGCGCGGGCGGATGTTCGCGAGCACGGTCAGGGTGCTCAGGTCCGTCTTCTCGGGCGTGGCGTCGACCGCCGGGATCGGCCCGGTGCCGGGGCGGACGCTGCGGATCACCGGCCCGTTGTGGACGACCAGCAGGGCCTGGCAGAGCTGCGCGAGGTCGTGCGCGGCGTCGGCGTCCTCGTGCCAGACCGTCACTCGGATCGTCACCACCGAGGTGCCCATAGACGGGTGCGGGCTGTCGGTGTCCTTCCGGACCAGGACGTAGGGCAGGTGCGGGGTCTCCGGGCTGCGGTCGCCCGGCACGAGGCTGCCGACGGTGACGCCGTCCGTACAGTCCTCCGACCGCCCGGCCAGCGCCTCCCGCAGCACGATGACCGCGGCGGCCTGCGCGTCGCCGAACACCACCAGTCGGGTTACCGCCACGCCCTCACCTCCACCCCGGCCGCGCCCGCCGCACGGGTCAGCACGCCGTCCCGCGCCTGGTACGCCATGCCGCGCACGTCGGCGATGACGACGGTGGCGGCGCCGCGGTCGGTGGTGTAGGCGCGCACCTGCACGGGCACGCCCGCAGGCAGGCGTCCGCGCACGTGCGTAGCGATCTCGTCGGCGACGCCGTCGACCATCTGCCGCACCTCGGCCCCGCGCAGGATCTGACGGACGCCGGCGTAGTCGAGCCGGAAGTCGACACCGCTCACGCAGTCACCTCCTATCCGGTCGTGCGCCGCATGCTCCACTCCACGTGGTGCGTGCCGCCGTCGAGCGGGTCGGGCCAGGCGGCGACCTCACCGATCACCTCGCACATCAGGCCGCCGAACTCGACGCGGTCCGACGACCGGACATCGGGGCTGGTGCCGGGCGCGGACAGCACGTGCCAGCCGGTGACCACCGCAGTGCGGGTCGCGTCGGCGGCCTCGTCCTGGACGGTCGGCTGCACCGACACGTCGCCGATCACCAGGCGTGTGACAGCGCCGTCGGACCAGTCCGGGACGGTGTTCCCTGCGCGGTCGGTCTTGGTGCCCGCACGGACGCGGGTCACAGACTGGTCGAACACCTCACGTGCCGCCGATGACGCCGCGGGTGCGGAGCCCGGCGAGCAGCGCGTTGTACGCCGCAGTGACGGCCGCGAGGTCCGCGAAGGCGGTCGCCTGGTTGTTGATGGCGGGCTTGGTGCCGGTCATCAGGACGTTGCCGGGGTCGGCGACCACGATCTCGTCGCCGACCGCCTGATTGGGGTTGGCCTGCGTCCCCTTGGTGAGCTTGACGTATCTGGGCATGGGGTGTGTCCTTCCGGGTCAGGGTGAGTCGCCTCGGTTGAGCCGGTACTTCTCGACGGCGGCGGTCCACTGGGAGGTGACACCGACGGCCGCGGTCGCGCCGTACGTGATGGCCTCGCCCCCGGCCTGGATCGTCTGCACTCCGGGCTGCACGCGGAAAATGGTGCGCGCCTGGTCGATGACGACCTCTTGGACGTCGTCGGGGATCGGGTCGTACCCGTGGTCGAGGACGACGACGATCTCCGCCCAGTCCGGCCACACGTCGCCGATCCGCCGCAGGACCCCGGCGTCGCGGCGCACCTTGTACTGGGTGCCGGCCGCGAGCGCGGTGCCGTCGACCGTGACGGACACGACCCGTACGACCGGTGCCACGGGAAGCAGCAGCCGGTCGGTGCAGTCCCCGTACAGCGTCACCTCGGCGTTGGTGACCAGGCGGACCGGGTGCCGGACGGCCCCGGCGAAGCGACTGCTCGCCGCGCGCAGGGCCTCCAGCAGTTTCGGGTCGTCCGGGCCGACGGGCAGCCAGACCGCGAGGCGGGCCGGGTCGGCGAGCAGCCCATCAGGCAGCGGCACCGCCGCCCCCGTCCTCGGCGGCGTCGCGCTCGGCCGCCGCGGCGAGCAGCACGTCGCGCTTGCCGAGGATTCCCGACCGGGCCTTGCCCGCGGCCTCGGCGTCCAGGACCCGCAGCGCCTCGGCGGCACCGACCGTGCCGAGGTACGTCAGCACGTCCTCGGCCTTGGCGGCGGACGGGTCGAGCGGCCCCGCAGGCGCGGGCGCGGGCGTGCTCGCGCGGACGGGGCCGGGTGCGGGCACCTGCGCGCGGTAGCGGTCGGCGTCCTCCGGGCGCACCCGGACGCCGCCGATGATCAGCATCTTGTGCTCGGGCATGGTGTCCTCCGATCAGGCCGCGAGGTCGGCGATGCACAGCTCGGCGGGCTTCCAGATGGCCTGGGCGGCACGCAGCTCGCCGCGCACGTACACCAGGTTGCGGCGGGCGTAGTCGGCGTGCTGGTTGAAGGCCAGGACGGAAAGGCCCTCGCGGTCCATCAGGCTGACGGTGCGCCAGTTGCCGAGGATCGCGGTGCCGGGGTCGATCGCCTGGGACACCACGCGCGGTCGGCCCCACACGGTGCCCGGCCCGGACGACCAGGGGCCCTGGCCCATGTACCGGCCGTCGGCGTCCTGGAGCAGATCGAACGCCTCGTCGTCCTCGGGCGACAGGGCCACCGCGGTGATCGGGGCGCCGATCTTCGTGAGCTTCGTGATGGCCTTGCGGAGCGTGGTCACCATGTTGGTGTCGAACGCCTGCGCCTGCACACCCGTGGTGTGCGTGATGCCGTACGGCTGCCCCGAGGTGCCGGTGCCGTTGAGGATCATCTCCTCGATGACGGCGTTGATGTTGTAGCCGAGCTGCCCGTTGAGGTAGGTGGCCATGCCGGGGGCGTCGGCGAGCATCTGGTTGGTGACGGTGTAGCCGTCGGCGTAGGTGTAGACCTTCGCGGTGGCCAGGTTCGTCGACAGCCCGGACAGCGGCTTGACGGTGCTGTCGGCCGGCAGGATCTCGTCGGGCACGATCGCCGCGCCGCGGGTGACGGCGGTGATCTGGAGGTACTCGAAGCTCGGGCCGCCGATGCTGCCCGAGGTGTCGATCAGGTCCAGCAGCGCCAGCGGCGGCGGCGTGGTCAGGTCGACGGTGGGCAGCCGCACGTTCTGGACGTGCCCGAGGCCGGTCTGGAGCGGCGCCGGGTCGGCCTTGGTTCCGCGGCGGGCGTCCTTGAAGCCGCGCACGAACGCGCGCAGGTTGCCCGCCTTGACCTCGTCGATCGCGATCGGGGTGCCGTTGCCGAAGCCGGACCCGGCCCGCTTGCGCCACGTGGTGTACGCCTCGGACTTGATGTAGGCGTCGCCGAAGGTGGCGGCGTCGACCTGCTCCTGCACGTCGGTCACGCCCTCCAGGACCGGGGCCGGGCGCTGGTCGCCCTTGCCGCCGGCGGGCTGTCCGGCCGTCAGCCGGGCGATGTTCGCCTGTGCGGTGTCGGCGGCCTTGATCTGCTTGTCGAGGTCGTCGGCCTCGGCCGAGAGCTGGTCGACCTCGGCCAGCTCCTCGGTGGTGAAGTCCCGGCCATCGGCCTTGGCCGCGTTGCCGATCTCGGCGAGCCGGTCGAGGGCCTTCTTGTGCTTCTCACGCAGCGTCGCCATGACGCTCTCCTGTCGTCGTGTGCTTCCGGATGAGTGCTTGCGCACGCACCTGGGCGGGCGACAGGCCGGGCGCCTTCGCGGGCACCGGAGCGGTGCGGGCGGGCTCCCCGGCCGGCGGCTGGCCGGTCGTCTGCGCGGAATCCGAGCCCTTGGGCACGGTGGTCTTCTGCGGCTCGGCGGCGGCCAGGACATCGCCGATCGCGGCGTGCGCCTCCTGAAGCCGCTCGTAGTGCTTGGCCGCCAGGACGCGGCCTTCCTTCAGGCCGCGGGCGATGTCGGCCGCCTTCGCGGCCAGCAACTCGGTCTCCTGATTGGCGCCCACCAGGCACGGGCCGACCTCGTAGAGCTTGAGCTTGCGCAGCTCGTAGTAGCCCCAGGAGTCCTCGGGCTCGACCCAGGCGCCCTCGACGACGTCGTACGCGAACGAGAACTGCGTAACGCGCCGGCCCTTGAGCAGCCGGTACACCTGGGCCGCCGTCGGGTTGGTGTCCAGGTCCTCGATCTGCCCGGTCACGAGCAGGCCGTCAGCGGTCTCCTCCGCGGTGACCACGACGCCGATGTGGGAGAAAGGGTCGCCCCAGGAGTGAGACCACAGCACTGGGATCGGGTCGCCCTTGGCCGCCCACTCCGCGAGGGTGTCGGTGAAGGCGCCCTCGATCACGACGTCGCCGACGCTGTCCTCATTGCCGAACACGCTGACGAGGGCGGTGAACTGCCCCTCGGCCAGGCCGTCGGCGGTCCCGGCCGCCTTGACGCGGGCCGGGCATTCCTTGGTACGGGGCACGGTCAGCCCTCCCTCGCGTAGTCGAGTTCGCAGTTGCAGTGCGCGGTCTCTTTGGCCTCGCCGAGCCCGTCGCCGGGCCAGCGCAGTCCGTTGCCGAAGACGTCGTCCAGGCCGACCGCCTCGCCGTTGAGGGCTTTGTGGGACGGCCGCGGGTTCCGGCCGCCGGTCCGCCAGATCTTGCGGGTCAGCCCGGACGCTCCGGCCGCGTCGTGGCCGCCGAAGCTGCGGGCCTCGGTGGCGGCCGTGACCGCCCGCGTGGCCGAGGCGGACACCCAGGCGGCCATGCCGGTACGGAGGTTGTCCTGCCAGGCGCCCTCGTCGGCGACGGCCGCCACGATCACGGCGTGCCCGGCCTGCTCGTACTGCTCGGCATGGGACTCGGCCGCGCGGGCGAGCCACGCCTCCATCACTTCCGGCGACCAGCCGTCGGCGCCTGGGTTCCACGTGTCCAGCACGGACCAGGCGCCGATCTGCGCGAGCCGGTAGCCGTGCGCCTGGATGATCGCGGCGAGCTGCGCCTGCCGCTCCGGTGACTGTGCGGCCCACAGCTCGTAGAAGTCCGGCGGCCCGTCGCCGTCCGCCTTCACTCCGGCGCGGTCGAGCAGCCGGTCCGCCTGGGCCTGCGCCCATGCGGTCAGCGCGTTGGTGAGGGCGTCCCGCTCGACGGAGAAGGTGGCCAGGTCGTCAGGCCGTCCGGCCTTTCCTCCGGACGGCCGGGCGCTTTTGGGACCGGCCCGCCCGCCTTCGGGGCGGTGTCCGTCGGCGACGCGAGGCCGCCCGTGACGACGTTCAGCGGCGTCACCAGCTCGTCGGTGCCGTCGATGTACGGCAGGTTCTGCCTCGCTCGCGCCTCGGCGCGCAGCATGTACGGGGCGCCGACCGCGGTCTGCAACAGCGACGCCTGCTCCTCGAAACTGCCGCGCAGTTTGGCCGCGACGTTCGCCTCGACGTAGAGGGCCGAGCCGGGCGCGAGCAGAGGTACGAGCTGGGCGTTGAGGACGTCCTCCAGGATCGTGATGTCCGGCCCGATGCTGTGCGTGTAGAGCATCTGCCGGAACGCGTCCAAATTGCTGAAGGTGCCCTCCCTCGCGCCGACCAGCTCCGGGGGGATGTGGTAGTGGCTGGCGACCTCAGCGTCCGAGAGCTGTCGGCCCTCGATGTCCGCGGTGTCCTTCGGCGCGAATGCCTGGACCGGCACCAGGCGCATGCCGTCCTCCAGGATCGGCGTACCGCCCGCCTCGGCGCCGCGGCCGACGAAGCGCTTGAACGCCTCCAGGAACCGGGCCTTCGCCCCGTCCGACCAGGACGGTGCGTCGGCCGGCCGCTCGATGACGACCGGGGTGCGCGCGCTGTTCTTCCACACCTGCCGCCGGTACTCCACCGCTTCGCGCTGCTCGTCGAGCAGCTGCCGCAGCGTCTCCATCGGGCTGGTGCCGTCCGCGCCCCATGCCGCATAGCCGGAGTCCCACAGGTACCGCTCGCCTGCGGGCCCGGTGCCGCCGACCGGAACGGCCGCAGACTGGCCGCCGCTGTACGCCACATACAGCGCCACGGGCTGATCGTCGTCGTCTGCCAGGACGTGAAATCGCCGCGCGGGCTTCCTGCGCAGCTCCCAGCCGCTGGCGGTGTCCGCGGACGGCAGCAGCGTTGCCGCCCACCGGTCGTGGATCAGCCAGTCAACGATGATGCTGTGCCACAACCGCGACGGTGCCCGCCCCGGCCCCGGCGCGGACAGCAGTTGCGCCAGCGGATGATCCGTCACCCGCCGCCGGTCGGTGTCCGAGACGCGCTCGTAGACGTGCCACGGGATCGTGCACAGTGCCCTGGCGATGTAGTCGACGACCTTGCGCACGCTCGGCTGGGTGCGCCACACGTCGTACGCCGTCACCCCGGAGTAGGCCGCGAGCGGCACTCCGGGGTCGGGCACGATCAGTCGGCCGTTGTACGTCCACGGCTTGTCCAGGCCCTCGAACGTGGCCAGCACGCCGCTCGGGACCGGCGCGGACTTCGCGGTCACCGGCAGACCCTCGGGGGTGATCACCATGCCTCGCGGCAGACTGCCCTTCCTACGCCACCACGCCACAGCAGCCCCCTCTCAGATGACCTCGAACTCGCCGTCCTCGTAGGCGGACCGGCGCTTGGGCGGCCGGGTCAGAACCTCGGACATCGCGTCACACAGCGCGCTGACCCCGTCGATCTTGTCGCCGCTGTGGGCCTTGTCCGGCTTGACGTTCCCGGCCGAGTCCAGCTCCACGGCGAGGTTGTCGACCATCCACACCATCACCGGGTTGCCGTCGTGCCGGATCATCGGCCGGCCCCCGGCGGCGACCGCCCGCTCGCCCGCGAGCAGGTACCGCTTCACCGCCTTCAGAGCCGGGCTCATGGTCTTGTAGCCCTGGCCGACGCCGACCAGCGGCGCCCGCTCCCCGGCCAGATCGTTCGTCAGCGACGTGGAGTTCCACCGGTCGAAGCCGAGGCTCTTGACGTCGAAGGTGTCGAGGTCGGCCCGGATGACCGCGCCGATCGCGTTGTAGTCGGTGACGTTGCCGGGCGTGGTCTTCAGCCAGCCCTCACGCACCCACCGCGAGGCCGCGCCCGCGGTCCGCTTGTCCAGCGCCCGCAGGTTGTCCTCCGGCGTCCAGAACCGCAGCAGCACATCAAGGCTGTTGTCCTCGTCGTCGGGGAACAGCCAGCACAGCGCGTTGATGTCCGAGACGTTGGCCAGGTCCAGGCCGCCGTACGCCTCGCGCCCGGCGAGCTGTTCCTCCACGACCAGCGCCCCGTTGGCCCGCCACGACTCCAGCGTCAGGAACTTCGTCTTCTGCTTCGTCCTGATCCCGAGGTGCAGGCGCAGGTACTTCGCCAGCTCCGCGGGCGACTGCCGGGCCTCGTCGACCCTCGCGGCCAGGTACGCGCGCGTCGGGGAGATCCCGAAACCGGGATTCGCGGCCCGCTGCGTGGCCTCGGCGAACGGGTCGGCGTCCTTCGGGGCGGCGAACACCA
Source organism: Streptomyces sp. NPDC024632 (assembly GCF_055559175.1). NCBI lineage: Bacteria > Bacillati > Actinomycetota > Actinomycetes > Kitasatosporales > Streptomycetaceae > Streptomyces > Streptomyces sp. NPDC024632. The sequence goes on along the minus strand of NZ_JBVHLD010000002.1, from coordinate 683,411 downwards.
CCCCGTACACGCTCGGTGCGGTGAAAACGCCGCGGGCGAGCTGCTCGATCCGGTCGCGCTTGCGGGCGTAGATCGTCTCCGGCTTCCCGTCGTCGGCGGTGGTGATGATGACCACCAGCGGCTGACGGCGCGACCCTGTGCCGGTCTCGATCGTCTCGACCAGCTCGGGCGTCTTGTGCTCGTGCAGCTCGTCGATGATCGCGCCGTGCAAATTTGCACCGTGCTGCGCACCGGCCACCGACGAGATCGGCTTGAAGTACGAGCCGGACTTCGGGTGCAGGATGACCGCGGCCATCGGCTTGACGTGCCGCTTCAGCGCGGGCGCCCGCTCGGCCAGCCGCTTGACCGGCTCGAAAACGAACCCCGCCTGCTCCTTCGTGGTCGCCGCCGTGATGACCTGCGCGGACGGCTCACCGTCCCCGCACGTGAGGTAGATCGCGATGCCGCCCGCGAGGGTGCTCTTGCCGTTCTTGCGGGGCACGTCCACGTACAGCTCGCGGACGATCCGCACGTAGGCGTCAGCGTCCTGATCCCACCGCACCCACCCGAAGACCGGCGCGAGGATGTACGCCACCTGCCACGGGTCCGGCCGCAGCGGCTGACCCGCCCACTGGCCCTGGGTGTGCCGCAGCAGCCCGAACGCCTTCAGCACGCGGTCGACGCGCTCAGGATCGAACACCGCCCCCGGCACGTCACGGGGCTCCGGTGTCTTGACCAGCGGCACGCAGTCCGGCAGCGGGATGCCCCGCTCCGCCAGGTACCAGGCCACCTCGGGCGACAACTTCAGCCGCTCAAGCTCCGCCTCGTCGAGGAACGTTGTCGGCCGCGCCGGGCCCGCCCCCGCCTTACGCGAAGGGGTTCTCTTCCTCGTCGTCGCCATCGTCCGCCCCCCGAGAAAGGGCCTGCTCCGTGCTCGGGGTCAGGCCGAAGTGCGCCGCCCACGCGCGCAGCTCGCGCCCGGCCGCGCGGGCGATGCCGACCGCCGGGTGCGGGAGCGTCCCCTGCTTCGCCTCGATCGTCAGGCCGTCGCGCTGCACGGTCTCGGTCGCCTCGCGGAAGGTCGCCCACGCCTCGCAGTACGCGGCCAGCGCCGCGGCGTCCTCCGGCTTGAGCAGATCGAGGCGGGCCAGGCCGGGAAGGACGCGGTCCCACTCCGCGCGGGCCTCGGGCGTCAGCCACTCCGGCGCCTCAGGGGGCAGCCGCTTGAAGGCGGGCCCGCTGTTCACCGGCCGCCCCGCGCTGTCCTTGCCGGGCGCACGGCCCTTGATCAGCTTCAGCGCCGCGGGCTGGGCGGTACGACCCATTGCCGGTCACCCCCAGTCACCATCACAAAACCGCAGGTCAGGGGCTTGCGGGTCGCTAGACCCCCCTATGGGATTCTGTGCACACGTCTTCCGAGTTGACCGCGCCGGGTCCCCAGAAAAAAATCCTGGAAATCTGGACTCCCTTACCCCCGGAAAAGCCGGAAGACTTCTGGGATTTCGAACCTTGAGGCCACAAACCCGCAGGTCAGAGGCTTGCCGCTCGATCGCCGACCAGGCGAGAGTAACAAAAGCCCAGGTCAGAGCCTTGGAAGGCGGTTTCTCCGTCTCAAGTTCGCCCGCAGTGCCTCGGCGCGGCTCTTGATCCAGTCGCAGGACGGGCAGAGCAGCCCCAGGTTGTCGAGGTCGCGCGGCGAGCCGCCCTCGCTGACGGGGACCTTGTGGTCGAGGACGAACGGCTTGGCGGCCTCGTCGTCGGGGTCGACGTCGTCCGAGTCGGCGCCGCACGCGTAGCAGCAGCCGTGATCGCGCAGGCTGACCCTGCGCTTGAGCTTGCGCCACTCGCCCGAGCTGATGCCGTCGTAGCGGGCCGCCTTGTCGTCCCGGCCTGCCCACGGCACGCGCTGGTGCGTGGGGCATCTGCCCGTGGTGGTGAGCGTGTGGCACCCCGGTTCACCGCACCGGGTGGGGGGACGTGTCGGCACCGGGGGGATCACCTCCCCCGGGGGGCAGTCCAGGGGGCATGGCAGCACCCCCGGCCGGAGTGGGCTCGGGGGCGCTGCCGGGGGTCATTTCTTGGGGCAGATCGTCTGCCGTAGGGCGGCGTTGATCAGCTTGCCCTGGGCGTCGCTGAGGGGGCGCGCGTCGTTGCCGAACCGCTCGGCTGCACTGTGGTCCGGGTTCCTCGCGCCGCCGTCGAGACTCGTGCACTGGTTGCGGCCTGCGGTGATGGCCTTGTCGGGGTCGGCGACGATGGCGGGATCGACGACCCGCAGAGCTGCGAGGTACGCGGTCCGCTTGGCACCGGTCGGCGCATCGGGGAAGCCGGGGATGTGCTTGGTGGTCGTGGTGGGTGCGGCGCCGACCGTAGTGGTAGGAACAGGTGTGGTCGGCGACGCCTGGCCCTTGTCGTCGTTGCTGTCGCTCGACGAGCAGGCGGTCAGGGCCAGGAGCGCGGCGGCGGCGAGGGCCGCGGCGGTGAGTCGGGTACGCATCGGGCCAGCGTGCCGGAGGACCGTCTGCTGTGTGCCCGTTGTGACTGGTCTGTGACAGACCGTCTAGGTCCGCTCGGGCCAGTGCCAGGTGCCGGGCGCGTTGCCTTCCTGCTTGGCGTCGAGCATCGCCTGGGGGCCGAATGGCTGGAACACGGTGAGGAGCGTGGTGGCGCCGTCGGCCTGCGTGATGATCGCGGCGCGGCACGTGCCGTCGTGGTTGTAGTGGACGATGCGGCCGACACTGGGCTGCATGGCGGCTCCCATGGTTCGGGGTACGACGAAGGCCCCGGACCGGTGATGGTCTCGGGGCCTTCGGGGTGTCCGTCGTGCGGACATACGTCTGCGGAAAGATCGTCACACCGCTCTGACCTGGTGTCAAGCGGCAACGCGGGTGGCGAGGATGGCGAGGACGTCGTCGGTGTCGTACCAGGGTTGCCGTGGCGAGCCGCCTGCGCGGACGAGTCGGCCGCGGGCGACGAGCTGGCGGACGCCGCCGAGGGTGATGCCGAGGGTGGTGGCGGCCTGGTGGGCGGACATGTGGCCTGGGGGCACGGACAGCGGTTCCATGGGTCCATGATGCCGCTCCGAGGTGGTTTTCGGGGTCCGCTGCTGGACCCCGAAACCTGAAATCACCGCAGCTCACAGCCCCGTGGGGCCGATGTCACCCCCGAAACCGGTTTCGGGTCGGGGGAAACCGGGCGGGGCCTATTCGGTGTCGTCCTCCGGGCCGTCCGGGGTCTCGGGGAGGTCGGTGAAGCGGACGCCCTTGGCGCCGCCGCAGCAGTCGCGGATGGTGATCTGGGTGGTGGTCACCTTGTACGGCTTGAGGGCGGCGGACAGGGTCGCGGAGCTGGCGGCCTGGATCTCGCGCGGGCTCAGGGCGGGGTCGGTGCTGATCCATGGGGCGTACAGGTCGGGCCGGTAGGCGGCGAGGGCGTCGACCAGGCGGTGGGAGTGGACGGCCGGGGCGCCGTCGGGCCAGATGGCGCGCAGGTGGTCGACGAGCGTTTCGGTGTCGGTGGGCTCGACGGTCTCGCCCGCGGCTTCGCCCGTGAGGGTGCCTGCGGCGATGCGGAGCGCGAGGCCGCGCTTGCCGATCTCGCGGGCCAGTTCCTGGGCGATGTAGTAGGCGCGGACGATGCGGGCGTTCATCGCGGAGCGGGCCAGCCACCCGGTACCGCTGTCCTTGGGGTCGTTGCCTTCGGCGGGCTCGAAGATGTTCGCGCGGATGCCGCGCTTGTACATGCCGGTGCCGAGGATCAGGTCGTTGGGGATGTGGCCGGTGATGGCCAGGCAGAACCGCACGATCGCGTTGTCGGAGACCATCTTCGGGATGCTGTCGGCGTCGGGCTTCTGGGTGGTGAAGACCAGGATGATGCCGTAGGCGCGGGCCTTGCGGATCAGGCGCCCGGCGATCTCGGCGGCTTCTTTGCCGTACTCGGGGTGCTCGAAAAGGGTGTGGACCTCGTCGAAGATGGCGAGCAGCGGGTGGAGTCGCAGCTCGGGGTACTTGTCGGCGAGTTTGCGGGTGACCTTGCGGCCGTTGGGGACGTCCTCCACGGGCAGGTCAGCGACAGCCTTCTTCCGGCGCTTCATCTCCTTCTCCAGGCCCTTGAGGCCGTCGAGGGCGGCTTTGCAGTGCTCGTCGTCGTCACCGCTGACGTACCGGTGGCAGACCGGCTCGACGCTGTCGCAGTCGCCGGAGCCCTTCAGTTCGTAGACCCACATCTCGCAGGTGGGGTCGAGGGCCCCGGCCAGGGCGATGACCAGCACGGCAGAGGTTTTCCCGGAGCCCATGACGCCGCCCATCAGGACGTTGGTGCCGATCAGGGCGAGGGGGACGGTCTCGCCGCGGGGGGTGACGCCGAAGGGGAATTCGCCGTACATGTCGGCCTGCCCGTCGGCGGCCAGCGGCCAGGCCCGTTTGATGGTGCGCGGGTCGGTCTTGGCGACCCACAGGTTCGCCCGGCTGGGGTGCTCGGTGCCGACCGAGGGCCACACGCACTGGAGCGGGCGCCGCATGGCCCCGGCCAGCTCTTTCCGCTTGTCGAGCAGCTTCTCGGCGAGCACGCCGCGCGGAAGGTCGAGTTCGGCGAGCCAGCCGGGCCCGTCGACCTGGATGGGGTTGACGAAGGACGGTTCGCCCCGGACGCCGATGGCCTCCAGGGCGTCGGCGATCTCGCTGCTGTTCAGGGGGCGTTGGAGATGGACCGAGACGTAGCGGGTGAGCAGCGGCTTGTCGTGGGGCGCTCCGGCAAGGCCGAGGGCGGCCATGACCAGGGCGAGGGCGCCGCCGGTCTCCCACAGCGGCAGGACGAATCCGGCGACGGTCGCGGCGAGCGCGGTGGGCGTGGCGACGGCGATGGTGGTGATGCGGCGCGGCCTGATCCGGCGGGAGTGCTCGCGCGACAGGGACAGCCACGCTTCGATGTCGCCTCCGACGGCGGCCTTGGTCTCGACGGGGCGGGCTTCGGCGTCGGTGACCCAGCGGGCCCAGCGGACGGCGAAGCGCCAGGCGCCGCGGGGGGACCGGCCGAGGAGCTTGACCAGGTAGTAGGGGGTGCGGATGGTGTGGAACGAGGTGAGGTGGGCGGCGTAGTTGAGGGTCCAGCGGGTGTGGTCGGCGGCGCTTTTGGTGCTGCGGAGCCAGGCGGGGATGACGGGCGGGGCGGCGGCGAGGTAGGCGCGGCGCTGGCCGATCCAGGTGGTGGTGTCGGCGTTCACCGCGGGGGTGTCGACGACGGCGGCCGGGGCGGGCTCGGCGAAGGTCTCGGTCACGGCCTCGACGACTGCGGCCTCCACGGCGGGCGGCACCTGGTCGGGACTGTCGGGGTCTTTGACGAGGCGGAGGACGGTGTCGGTCATGCTGGTGGTTCCTGCTCTCTGCGGAGGTGCGGGGGCCCGCGGCGGCCGGTTGTCTTGGCGGATGCACGGCCGCCGCGGGGTTGGTCAGTCCGTCGGCAGTGCCCGGCAGATCGCGGCGTGGTCGTTGGCCTCGGCGCGGATCAGGTGCTCGGGCTTGGGGAAGAGCGAGCGGTCACGGCACCCGAGGCACTTCCACTCCTGGTCGCCCTCGGCGGCCGTCGTGACCCGCACGACGGCGCCGCCGAGGGTCGCGAACTGCGAGAAGACGTAGCTGCTCATTTGGTGTTCTCCTTCTGCTCGCGGCGCTGGCGGGCCCGCTCGGCGATGCGGTCGATGGCCTTCTCCTGGCGGGTGGTGAGGACGTCTTTGCGGATCGCGGCCATTCCGGCGATGCGCAGGACGCGGGCGAGGTCGAGCGGGCTGAGGCCGCTGAGTCGGTCTACGGGCACGGTGTCCTCTCCTGGGTCCGGGCTGTCCGGTCCCACCGCTCCGGCCGCGACAGTGCGCGGCCGGACGGAAGGGCAGGTCAGCGCCGTTTGCCCTTGGGCTCGGGGCGGACGCCGGTCACGACGTGGACGATCGCCCAGGCGAGCACGGCGATGGCGAGCGCTCCGGCGAGCACGATGACCGCCATGGTGGTCAGGGAGGCGATGAGCAGCGGCCCGAAGTACACCGCGCCCGCTACCGCTCCGGCGCCGAGACCTGCGCCCAGGGCGAGGCGCTGGATCGTGCGGTCGGGCTGCGCCTGGTGGACGTGGACGATCTGCGGGCCCTGCTGCCGCTGCTCCATCTCGGCGCGGATGGTGGCGAGCAGCGCGGCGTAGTCCTCGGACTGCCGGGCCGCGAGCACCGCGTCGGCGGTGGCCTTCTCGATCTCGCTCACGCGTATCCGCCTCCGCCCTGGCCGATGCCGTCATGCGGGCGGGGGTTTTTCTTGGCCCGTGACAGGACGGTGCGGACGTAGGCGTCGTCGGTGGTGATGCGGTGGATGCGGGCGACGCGGGCGACGACGTCGGCGGCCTTCGCGCCGGGGCCGAGCGCGGAGGCGGCGTCGAGAATCGCCTCGGCCTTCGTCAGCTCCGGACGGCCGCCGACCTGCGGCGCATCAGGGTCCGCATCATCCGTGTCACGGTCGATCTCGACCACGGGGCGGCGCTGGTGGAGGACGAGGGCGACCTGGACGGCGTCGACCGTGACGCCGTAGGTGACGAGCAGCGAGGCCAGTTCGGCGGGCGGCAGCGCGGGTTGCGCATCATGGGCGATGCGGACCGCATCAGCGGGGTCGAGGGCGGCGAAGTGCTCGCGGAGTGCGGCGGTCGCCGTACGGCCGGGGCCGGGCTCCTTCGGCGTGGAGGTCTGTCCGGTGACGTGGGCGGCGGCCTTGTCGACGGTGGCCTGCCACGCCTGACGGTGGGCCAGGAGCCACCCCCAGGTGCCGAACACGGGCAGCGTCATCGGACGCTCGCCGCGGGCAGCCCGCACTCGGGCGCGGGTCGCTGCCCACGACAGGTCGGAGATGAGCAGCAGCGCCACGGTGGGGGAGGCGAAGAGCAGGGCGGCGCCGAAGCCGCCGCCGATGTACCGGGCGTGGCTCACGTTGAGGTAGATCGAGACCGTCGCGAGGGCGAGCGTCGCGGTGCGGGGCCCGGCGGCGGAGCGGGACTCGTCGACGGCGTCGGAGGCGAGGTTCAGGCAGGCCAGGGCGGCGCCGTCGAAGACTGCGGCGACGATGACGGCCAGCGGGCGGGGGACGCCGTACATGTCGTGGGCTACCACGTACAGCGACCAGGACGCCATCGAGGCGGCGGCCAGGTAGATCACGGCGCGGGCCAGGTGGCGCGGAAGCGCGCGGAGGTGCTTCACGCCTGCTCACCCCCGGCAGGCTGCCACACGGTGTACGTGATGGGCGTTTCAGCGGTGCGGCGGCGGATGTACTCGGCGTCGCGGGCGATGATCCGCGGGTCGCGCTCGTCGAGGAGAGCCTTGAGCGTGGCGTATACGGCGCTGCGTCGGCCGTCCATGAGGCAGCAGAAGCGGCGTTCGTCGCGGGCGTCGACACCGGGCAGGGGCACGTCGAGGGCGTCACGGATCGCGGCGAGCAGGTCGACGACATCGCTGGACAACGTGGACTCGGCCGGGTGGCTGTCCTTCGCGGCGGTGTCGTCGACCGTGTAGGGCACGGGCTGGTCGGGGTCGGCAGGCAGCACGATCGGCTCGGCGTCGTTGTCGACGGGCTCGCCCTGGTCGAAGGCGGAGCGGAGTACGGACTCCAGCGGGTCGGGGCGCTCGGTCATCGAGTCACCGCCGGGCGGATGCTGCCGGTGGCTCCGGCCTGGGTGATGGTGACGCGGGTCGTACGGCCGCCGGTCCGGCGGATGACACCGGCGGCGATGATGCGCCGCGGCGGGGGTGCGGGCGTACCCGCGGGCATGGAAAGATCCATGTCAGCCGTCTCCTTGCTGGTCAAGGTGTTCGGTCAGGCCCGTTTCCGGAGGTCAGAGTCCGGAGGCGGGCCGCTTGCTTGGGATCAGAGGTGGTACGAGCAGGCGTCCTTGCCGCGGACCTTCATCCGTCGGCACTTCGCGCCGCCCGTCGTCGGGGCGCCGCACTGGCGGCGAGGGTCGTGGCTGGCGCACACGCTGCGGCCCGTCTGGGCCCGGTTGATGCAGATGTAGCCGCCAGGGCGGACGGCGGTGCACTGGGCCACGTCAGGCCCCCTTCCGGGTCTCGGCCGCCGTGCGGCGCTCCGCGTAGGTGCAGCAGGTCTTGCAGGTGAGCGGGGCGGTAACGGTGCGGAACTTGCTGACCATCTGGTTCATGCCACCCCCGCGGCACAGCGGGTATGGGTGCTCGTCCATGCCGGGCATCATCGTGTGCACCTTGCCGCCCAGGACGCTGACAACGTGCGCGTCAGCGGGCTCCGGCTCGACCGGCCGCAAGTCCGACTCGTGCGCGTAGATCTCTCCGCCCGCGTCCAGTTCCACGTCGTACCCGATGATCCGCGTTCCGTCCCGGCGCGGAACGTCGGTGACCTTGGCCACCCTGCCAAGCCCCTGATCCGTCATAACGAGATCACGGAAGGCGAAGCGCGGGGGGGCCGACTCGGGCTCGTCCACCAGGACTAGGCGGACCTGGCGGCCGTCCTTGTACGTGATGTCGTGGCGGCCGTACTGGGAGGACATCGTCTTGACCTGGCGCTTCCCGCCCATCATCGCGTCGTTCACCTCGGCAAGAGCCTCCTTGACGCCGACGTGAGTGGTGGCGCCGTTCTCGGTGCGCTCGTAGATCTTCATGTCCGGCCTCCCTGCTTGCTCGGTGGTGACTCCACTATGCCCATAAGTCACTGACACTGTCAACAGGTTTTCACGTGCAACGCGTTGACCCTCGCACCTGGAAACCGCGATGATGTACGCATGGCCACACCACCCCGCACGGGCGGGCTCAGCGAGATCGGCGAACTGCTCGGCGTCAGCCGCCAGCGGGCGTACACCCTGGCCAAGCGCGCCGACTTCCCTGCCCCGGTGGCCACCAGTCGCGCTGGCCGCACCTGGGATCTGGCTGCGGTCGAGGCGTGGGAGACGACCTGGGACCGCCAGAACAAGGGCGGCCGACCGCCGGTCACGCCGGAGCCCCCGCAGGGCTGAAGGCGCGCGCCTGCGCCGCCCGGAGCGCTGCCCACACGCCCGGCGGGTACGTGGCGCTGCACCAGGTGCACCGTACGACCTGCTGGCGGTGCGGCAGCAGCAGCTCGGCGCCGCATAGCGCGCCGTCCACGATGGCCGGGCAGCGGCCCATGCGGGCGGGCAGGTCGTCCGCCCCAGTGACCGTACGGGCGCTGTCGTGCAGGTCGCGGATCTCGCGGGCGCAGTCCCCGGCCGCCGGCCACACCCCTGCGATCCACCACACGGCGACGCGCAGGGCGGTGCAGGCCGCGCGGACCCGCGCACCGAGGTCGTCGGCCGTCGGCCTCGCGGCGGGGTCGGCCACGCCCTGATCGGCGGCCAGGGCCCGCGCCCACACCTCCAGCACGACGAAGTCGGCGCGGGCGTCAGCGACTTCGGGCGTGATCGGCAGCGGCGCCTCGACGGCGACGGCCGTACGACCGCTGCCGTCCGCCGCTGGCTCCGGTGCGAGCATGCTGCCGAGTTGCGCGTACAGGGCGGGGAGCCGGTCGAGCCGGTCGGCAAGGTCGGCGGCGCACCGACCGCACAGGTAGGCGTCGGCGGGGCGCTCGCACAGCTCGCAGGCCACGGTCGTTCTCCGTTCGGTGGTGCTGGTCAGGGGTTGCGGTAGTGGCCGACGTGCCAGGTGCCGCAGTGGCGGCAGGGGTAGACGGCGAGTCGGGTGTCGCCGAGGGCCAGGAGTTGGGCGCGGTGGTCGAGGGCGGCGGTCTGGCTGGTGTGCCGGACCTTGCCGCCGCACATCTGCCGCCGCCCGTAGCGGCGCCGCTTCACGACCGTTCGGCGTCCGCCGTGGCAGCCCACTCATCGAGGAGACCGGCGGCGCGCAGGATGCCGTCGGCGGTGCGCTGTCCGGCGTCGTCGTAGACCGCGCGGTGCTCGGCGCGCAGCCGTTCGGCACCCCACCTGAGGTCTGCGCCGAGGCCCGTGGTGGCGGTACCCCTGGCGTGAGCTTCCTGCTGACGCTGGACTTCGGCGCGCAGATCGTCGAAGCGCTGCTCGGCGTCAGCCGCGCGCTGCGCGTGAGAGGCGTTGCTCTCGTTCGTAGACCAGACCACACGGGTGGTGTCCGCGTGTCCGTGGACGTGCACGGCGTCGGCGAGGTCGGTCCAGACGACGGTGGAGGCGTGCTCGCCGCGCCACCGGATGACGACGGTGCCGTCGGGGAACTCGACGCCGTCTGCGACGGTGCCGGTACCGCTGACCCCGGTGAGGTCGAGGTCGCGCTGAAGGACGAAGGCCCGGCCGAAGATCGGCGGAACGCTGGTGGTCATGGCTTCTCCTTGGTGTCGGAGTCGGCGGCCGATGAGCACGCCTGCGGGGATCGAGGCGGCCGTCCAGGTGACGAGGACGGCGGCCAGGGTGGTGATCACGCCGCGTCCGCGGCGGGCGGGGTGGCGCAGCGGGTGGCGTGCACGCGTTTGACGTGCTCGACGAACGACGCGACCGGGTGGGGGCCGGTGACTGGTCCCTCGGTGCCGCCGCACCGGTAGCACTCGTACCTCGCGGACGGCTGGGAGAGCCACCGGCCGTCGCGGGTGCACCGCCCGAAGTCGACGTGCAGCACGGCCGCCAGGGCGCGCGGGCGCGCGTTCCGGGCGGTCACGCGGCACCGACCAAGACGCGATCGAGGATGGCTGAGGCGCGGTGGATGTCCATCGCGTCGGAAACGTCGCCCGCGCTGGCGCCGGGCGAGATCGGGATGCGAAAGCGACGGCAGTAGCCGAGCTGACGGCTACTCGGGTGTCCGGCCCGCCAGCTCGCATGACGGCTGAGCAGCGCTCCGCCGCGCACCTGGGCGCGGGCGTGCATCTCCATCCAGTGCATAGCCTCTTCGAGGTGAAATGCCTGGTCGCGCGGCGGCGCCTGCTCGGTGCCGCCCTCCCACTTCCGGAGCCGGTAGCCGCCCGCAACGTGGTCGGCGACCAGGTACAGCAGCACGTCGCCCGCAGGAATGAACCACGTGCCCCTGCGGGTGCGCAGCCAGCGCACCCTCGACGCGGTGAACATCTCGACGTCCTCGACGCGGAGCACCGGCCGAACGGTGGGCGCAACCACCTCGACGGGCCCGCGCGCCGCAGCCGTCAGCGACTGGCCGTCGCGCGGGGCCGGGATGGACCGCTCGGACAGGTCGACGAGCGAGGCGAGCTTGTGGCGCGTGCTCGCACCGACGACATCGAGGATCAGGGCGTCGGTCTTGCCGGGGTGCAGCCGCAGCGCGCGGCCGGCCATCTGCACGTAGAGGCCGGGGGACTTGGTCGGGCGGGCGATCACGGCGCACGAGGTGTGCGGCGCGTCGAACCCCTCGGTCAGCAGCATGCAGTTGGCGAGCACCTGGAGGTCGCCCGCCTTGTACCGGGCGAGGGCGGCGCGGCGGTCCTCGACGGGCATGTCGCCGTACACGACCCCGGTGGCGATCCCGGCCTGCGTCATCACCTCGGCCATGACGCGGGCGGAGTTGACGGTCGGGGTGAAGACGACGCCGGGGCGGTCGGCGGCGAGCGTGCGGTACGCCTCAGCGACGACGGCGGCCGCGTTGGAGTCCTCCAGGGCCTGGCCGAGCTGCCCGCCGACGAGGTCGCCCGCGGCCGTCTTGACGCGGTCGAGGTCGAGGCCGTCGACCACGACCCGCTTCCCGACGACGTCGACCAGGTGCCCGGCCTCGATCAGGTCGAGGGTGTCCATGCGGTAGACGACCTCGGTCCAGATGTCGGCCAGGCCGCCGTCTGTGCGGGTGAGGGTCGCAGTGAAGCCCACGGTGGGTACGCCGTCCCAGGCACCGAAGTGCCGCAGCACGTCGCGGTAGGTCTGTGCGGCAGCGTGGTGGCACTCGTCCACGATGATCATGCTGACGCCGTCGATGCGGCGGCGGCGCCGCTCGACCGCGAGGGTCTGCACGCTGGCCACGATGACGTCGGCGTAGTGCTCGTCACGGCTGGCCTTGACGATGCCGACCGTACGGCCGGGCACGACGGCCCGGATCTTGTCGGCGGCCTGCTGGATCAGCTCTTCGCGGTGGGCGATGACCAGGACGCGGCCGGGCAGGTCCCCGGCGGTGTCGCGGGCGGCGATCAGGTTGGCGAAGACCACGGTCTTTCCGGCGCCGGTCGGGAGTACGACGGCGAGCCGGTTCGTCTGCTCGGCCCAGCCCGTGAGTACGGATTGGATGGCCTCGGCCTGGTACGGCCGGGGCGCGAAGGTCTCGGTATCGGACAAGGGGTCACCTCGCTTGAGGACGAAGGAGGAGAGAGGGAGGTACGCAGTGCGTACCGGCTGCGTACCGGCTGCGTACCGGGGTGAAAGGGCAGATGACCTGCGGTTATCTCTCTCTAAGAAGGGAGTGGTACGCAGGTACGCAGAAAGACAGGGGTGTGCATGTGCGCGCACAGGCGCGCTCGCGCTCGGGTGCGCACGCACGCGCACCCACACCCGATCGGTGCCAATTCCAGGCAGGTGCGTACCGGCCCCGCTGAGACCGGAAGAACCCCTCTGAGCTGGGGTTACTGGCCGTCTTGGGTGGTACGCAATCGCTGCGTACCACCGTGCTGGCGGCGCTCATGCCGCCTCGTCCTGGTCGCCGAAGTTGATGCCCGCCGGGGTGAAGGCGAGGCACTTGGCGCGAGCGCCGTCGAACCGGCGGGGAACCAGATGGGCGGGCCGCTGGCTCTTGAGCGTCTCCAGATAGCCCGCGTCGACCCAGCTGCCGACTACCGCGTCCAGGGAGTAGCCGGCCTCGGCGAGGATCTTGCGGACGCGCTCAGGCAGTAGCGACACCTTGATGACGCCGCCGTCGCTGGCCATCACGCCCAGCCACCCGGCGTACGGCGGACGCTGCTCGGGAGCCATGTACGTCCGCGAGGTCGAGTACAGCTCGTGCGCGTGGCCCGCCACGTACTCGCGCAGGACGTCGAGGGCCATCTCCGGCCGGTTGTCAGTGGGGTTGTGGGCGGTGAACAGGCCGCGCCATACATCGAAGGCGAGCGGTTCGTAGGGCAGCAGTCCGATCCCGGACGCGAGGGTCTCCGCGAGGACGAGGGCGGCGACCATCGGCGCTCGGCGGTTGGTCATGTCGCCGCCGCCGCGGAACTCTTCGACGAGCTGGCGGTGTCGCTGGCGGAGGGCGTCCTGCCCGTTGGGCTGGGCGAGACCGCTGAGGATGTAGCGGATGAACTCGGGTCCGGCGTGGCCGTGGTTGGCCAGGACGCCCTCGCGGGCCGCTGCGGCGGCCGGGCCGCCGCCGTCGCCGAAGGGCGCGATGGTGGTGCCGAGGATGCGGGCTGCGGCGCCCTGGCTGGTCGTGAAGGACAGGGCGGGCCGCTCGCCGGAGGACAGGAGGATCGTCTCCCAGGGCAGCATGTTGCCGAACGTGCCCCCGCTGCGCGCCTTCCCGTGGTTCATCGGCAGCTGGTACAGCACCTCATCAATGAGGCTGTCGTCGGTGACCGCCATGGTCTCGTCGAAGACGGTCACCAGGCCGCGGACGAGGTTGAGGCGCTTCTCGATGGCGTACAGCGTGGTGCGCCAGTTGGACAGCGCGCTCGCGTGCTCGGACGGGTCTGCCCACACGCTGAGCGCGCACTGAAGGGCAGTCGTCTTGCCCTTGGTAGACCGGCTGGAGATATCCAGCGTGAACGAGTTGAGGCCCAGAGGCCGCAGCAGCGGGGCGGCAAGAGCGGCGGCCACCGCGACGCGCGGGACCGGGAACTCGGCGAGCTGGGCGATGGTCTCTTTCCAGGCGTCGAGGCTGCCCTTCGGGGCGTGCGCGCGGGCCGGGCCGCGCTGCTCCTCGAACGCCACGTCGACCTTGATGCCATCCTCGGGGGACGAGACGAACGTGCCGTCGTCCTGCCAGCCCAGCCAGCGGGCCAGTTGCTCGGACGGGATGCGGTGGACGTTCGCCGCCTCGAACTCGGCGAGCCACTTCTCGACAGCCCTTGCGTCGCCCTCGACGGCGGGCAGCCCGGCAGAGCCGAGAGTCTCGATCAACTTTCGGCCGCGCTTGGCAGTCTCGCGGCTGACGATCCGCGAGATGCGGCGGGGGTGGCCGAGACTCCTGTCGATCCACGACAGCTCGACGTACTGGTCGCCCTCGGGGTCCTCGAACGTCGCGGTCACAGCGAGAGGAGCGAACGTCACCCGGTTCCAGCTCTCGCCGCTCTGGCTGAGCACCTCGACGCCCATGCCGGTGACGCGGTACCCGTACGGAGTGCAGACCGAGCGGGGCAGGTCGAACGCGCGGGAGTAGCTGAACCCCTGCTCGTCGTCCTCGTCGTCGGGTGACGGCGTTACTTCCGCAGACGCGTCGATCTCCGGCTCAGCGTCCGGCTGCCGCGTGGCCGGTTCCGCCCGCGGGCCTGTACTTACGGAGGACAGCCGTCGACTTCCGTACCCGAGGTGGGCCAGTGCCCGCGCTGCTGCCCTGTGGTCCCCGCCGTGTTCGAGCAGGGAGTAGGCGCCAAACTTGGTGTACGGCACCTCGGGAGTGAAGTCGGACCCGGTTGCGAACACGAACAAGCGGTCGTGTTCGTCGCGGCCGGTGGTGGCCTTGACGCCTCCAACGCCGTCCGCCCAGCCCCAGTACGTTTCGCCGCCACGTGTGCCAACTGGTCGGAAGGTGCCGCGGAGAATCTCCGCCCAACTGGCGCGGGTATCGAAGTCGTCGCCGGGACGCAGTGCGCCGTCGGGCCTCGGGGAAGCTTGCCGCGGCGCGGTCCGTGCCGTCTCCACTGCGGGCAGCTTGCAGACCATCCGGCACACGCTCCGGATGGCGTCCATGACGTCGCCGTCGAGGACGGGGATGGTGGCCGGAGATCCGGCGAGCCGGACGTACGGGCGGCCGGAGGCGTGGACGCTGCCGCCGGACGGCTCGACGAGTCCGTAGCCGCCCTCACCGCGCGTCTCGATGAGGACGCGCACGATCTTGGAGCCGGGCTTCTCTGCGACGCGCTGGCGCTCCTCGTCGCTGTACTCGTCCTCGGCCGCCAGCCGTGACGCCAGCTTGCGGTTCGGCGGCACGGCGGCGCCGTCGAGCCGCACCCGGTAGTGCCGGCCACCGCTGGGCGATTCGGTCACCCAGCCGTTCTGGATGGCGGTCCACGGCTCGGCGAGGCCGGAGGCGGTCATGATCTCGGTGACCTCGTCGAGGAGCCCTTCGCGGATGGCGAGGCCCTCGAACTCGATCAGCTCTACGGCGCCCGAGACGGCGCCGTAGACGACCGCGATACCGCGTGGACGGTCGTCGTTGAACCACGAGTCGTGCTGTTCAGGAGTGGTGCGGGTGACCTTGTACTGCATCCAGGACACGGCAGGGGCTTTGCTGCCGTCCGCCTTGATGGGAAGGACGCAGAGACCGGCCGCATCAAGCTCGGCGGCGGCGGCCCGCAGGTTGGGCGACGCGTCAGTGGGGTTCACGGATGTCCTTGGGGTCGTGCTGGCGGTGGTCCGTGACGCGCGGGCCTGTTATTCGGGCGGCAGGGAGCCCAGGAGGACGGTGGTGAGCAGCCGCATGGCGTCGGTGAAGTGCGGGGCACAGACCGGCAACGCCTTGCGCTCGGGGCGCTCGGGCAGGACGCGAAGGATCGCGTCGGCCATGGCCGGGCAGCCGCCGCACCGGTACGTCTCGTCGACGTGCTCGCTGTCCGGGCAGTCGCACCAGGAGCACTGGGCGCCGGTGGGCGCGTCGGCGAGGATGACAGTTTTGCCTCTGGCCGCGAGGTCTCGGGCGGTGGCAAGGGCCTGGTCGTATGCGGCCACTTGGGCCGGGCTCGCGCCGGTCACCGGTTCTCCCCGGACCGCGGGCGCGGGATGCTGCTGAGCAGGTGCCGATGGGCCTCGTCGACGGCACCGGCCGCCACGGACGGGTGCCTACGGCGCGCGCGCTCCAGCTCGGCGCGGGCCTGCTCACGGCGCTCGCGCCGGTCGTCGAGGCCGATCGCGAAGAACAGCAGCACGATGACGGCGGCGACCCACAGCGCGGCCATCACGCCGCACCGCCGATCAGGGCCTGGACCTCGGTCCAGCGGTCGGCGACAGCGTCGAGCAGCGCGCGCTCGGCATCCATGGCCTCGGTCGAGGCCGCCCAGGCGTCGGCGTCACGGACGGACAAGATCTCGTCCTCGATCAGCCGGTCCAGGAGCGACGGCTCAAGGGCGTCGAGTTCCCAACTGCTTTGGCCGTGCTCGGCGATGTACCCGCGGGCCCGCGAGTCGGTGATCTTCGCCGGGTTCGGCGGCGGCCGGTGCTCCTCGACCTGCGGCATGTTCAGCGCGACCCGGCGGATCTCGGTGTCGGCGCCGAACAGGGCCAGGCGGTCGGTGATGTCGCGGGTCATGTCGACGCCGGACGGGTCGTGGTCGCCGAGGTGGATGACGAGGGTCTTCTGCCCGCACGCCTCGTATCCGGCCAGCCGCCGGGCCGCGCCCCACACCTCGGACTGCGACGTGTAGCCGCGGCAGGAGAAGTAGTTGACGTCGTTGCGCTGGCAGACCCCGGTGATCACCCCGACCAGGGCGTCCTTCTCGATCCACACCTCGACCCGGTACGGCTGGTCCGCCCACCGCTCGGTGCGGTACCCGTACGCGGCCGACTGGATCACCGACTCGGGGTTGTCCCAGTGGGACAGGCCGCGCAGGTTCCGAGTGCGGTCGACGATGTAGTTCCAGTCGAGCAGGCCAGCCAGGCGGGCATCGTTGATGACGGAGCCGAGCCGCTTGTACTCGGTCTGCTTGTTGGCGATGTAGCCGCGGGCGACGAACTGGTAGTAGAGCTGCCGCAGCGTGAGGTCGTAGCCCTGCGCGGCGTAGTCCCGGCAGATCGTCTCGGCCGTCTGGATCAAGTCCTGGTGCGCGGAGCTGAAGGTCTTCGGGACGTAAGTGATCCTCGGCATCAGGCACCCCCTGCCGCAGTACCGGCGGCCTGAGGAAGGCTCGCGGCAGTGGTCGACGCAGGCGGCGCCATGGTGGAATTACTCATAGGACGTGCTTCCTTCTACTGGTCAGAGCTGGTGCTGGTGTGCGTCTCGGCAGGCGGCGTCGGGGTGGCAGCCCCGGCGCCGTCGTTGGTGTCCTCGCCGATGGCGCGCAGGATGGCCGCGCGGTAGACCCGGCGGGAGCGGCCGATCGTGAAGGTCGGCACAGGCAGACCGTCCTCGGCGAGGAGCCGAAAAAAAGTCGCGGTCGAGATGCCCCAGACGGCGCAGACGGTGTCCTGGGCGGGGCAGACGGCGGGCAGTGCCCGGATCTCGTCGAGGGTGAGGGTCTGCCGTTCCTCGGTCGTGGCCGTCATGCCGACTCCTGCTCGATCAGCTCGGCGAAGGGCACCCCGTAGGTGTCCGCGAGCGTCAGCAGCGATTTCACCGAAGGCTTGGATTTCCCGTTGTGGAGCCGCGACAGCGTCGACTGAGCCAGGCCGGTCCGCTTGGCGATGGCGTAGCTGGTGGCGTCGCCGTGGGCGCTCGCCGCCTCGCGCAGCCGTGAGCTGCGGAGTCTGTACATGGTCATGGGTGTCTCCTTGCTTGCAAGCATCTTGATCGTGCCTGCGAGCAAGAAACTAACATCGACGCAACGTGCTTGCAAGGAAGCTAAGACTCGCGAGTGCGCCCGGCGCACGACTGAAAACCGCCCTGCGTAGCGTGCATGCTCTCGCGCACGTACTTGCATGCTTGCTACCGTGGAAGGATGACTGACGACGACCCCGGCCCCACTCGGGCAGACCGGGCCGAGAGGTTCGGCCGGGTCACTTCCGAGGCCGCCCGATCAGCGGGCTACGACATCGACTCGCCCCGAGGTGGAGGGAAGCGCGACCTTGCCGCTGCCGCCGGCATGTCCGAGCCGAGCGTCAGCCGCATGCTTGCGGGCAAGACGATCCCCGACCCGAAGGTTTTCGAATCTCTGGCAAACGCCCTCGGGATCAAGCTGGCGACTCTCCTGGTTGAGAGCGGGCTCGCTTCCAAGAAGGCGCTCGGTGGTGCGGTGCCCAAGGCTCCGCTGAGGCCGAAACTCACGATCAGGCGAGCGGCCAAGGAGCTGGGCATTCACAGCGAACGGGGCCTCAAGATGTTTACGGCGATGACGCAAAGCATCATCGAACAGGAGCCGCCCAGAGATTCTGGCGAAGATAGGGGTGTCGCATGACTGATGGGAGACTGCAAACCGGAACGCCCCAACTGAGATAAGCGAGCGAATATTGGTGAAAGCTCAGACGAAGAAGCGAGCTGAAGGAGGGACCGGATGCCCGGATCTCGGCGCGCAGGCGGTGTGACGAAGCGCTGCGAGTGCCGCGAGGGCGGCGGGCGCAGCGGCAAGCGACTCGGCGACAACTGTCCCCAGCTCGCGAAGCCGTCACACGGGACGTACCAGATCGCCATTGAGCTGCCGCCGAACGAAGAGGGACACCGGAGGCAGTTCCGCCGCACCGGCTACGCGAAGGTCAAGGACGCTAACAACGACTTGGCCCGCGTGCAGTCCGTCCTCGAACTCGGCGAGGAAGACGAAGAAGACCTCCGGCGCATCGGCGACTACCTCGCCACCATCGCCCGCGAGCGCGCCGACATCCCGCCGCCCGCCGACGTAGCCCAGAAGCTCGGCGTCGGCGTCCCGCTCGACGGCAAGATGACCGTCGCCCAGTGGCTGACGAAGTGGCTCGCCAACAAGAAGACCCGCGGCACCACCACCGCGTCCTACCGCAGCCACGTCACCTATCACCTGATCCCACGCATCGGCCATATCCGCCTGGACCGGCTCGGCGTCGCGCACCTCGAAGCGCTCTTCGCCGACATCGCCGAGGCCGCCGAGGTCGTCGCCGCAGAGAACGCCGCCCGCCGCGAGCAGGAAGCACGCTGCCGCTGGGACAAGCCGGGCCGGCCGCCCGCCGCTGCCCGCGAGCGGCTGGAGAAGGAGCGCGCCAAGCTCGACGAGATGAAGCCGTACCGGAAGGTGACCGGACTTGGGTCGCTCCACGCGATCCGCCGGACGCTCCGGACCGCGCTGAACGCCGCCATCGGGCAGAAGCTGATCACCTTCAACCCCGCGAAATTCGTCGAGTTGACGCCGCACAGGAGGCCGCAGGGCCTGCTCTGGACGGCGGCCCGCGTCGAGCGCTGGCGGGCCACGGGCGAGATTCCCAGCCCCGTCATGGTCTGGACCCCCACGCAGCTCGGCCATTTCCTGGACGCGGCCGAGCCGCACAGGCTCTACAGCATCTACCACGTCGCGACTCACCACGGCCTGCGCCGAGGTGAGGGCGTAGGTCAGGAGTGGACCGGCGTGGACTGGGGGGGCGAGACGATCTCGGTGGAGAAGGAAATCGTCGTCGAAGACGGGGTGCCGACCGAGACGAAGCCGAAGACCGCCGGATCGCAGGACATCGTCAAGATCGACCGCGAGACCGTGGCCGTCCTCCGTGCACGCCGCGTGCAGCAGCTCGCCGAGCGCGACGCTTGGAACGCCTACGCCAGTGCCGAACGGTCAGCGGGGCGACCATGTCACGACTGGATCGACACCGGAAAGATCTGGACCGCGCTCGACGGGTCACTGCTCCACCCCGACGAAGTGAGTCGGGAGTTCGTACGCATCCGTGACGCCGCCGGACTGCCGCCCGTCAACTTGCGGGACACCCGGCACGGCGCCGCCGGTCTCGTAAAGGCGGGCGGCGGCGACCTGGAGGACGCGAAGCGCAAACTGCGGCATAGCACCATCACGCTGACCGCCGACACGTACATGCCACTGTTCACCGAGTGGTCCGCGGAGCTGGCCGAGCGGTCGGCGGCAGCCGTACCTCGGGCGAGGAAAACGACGGTTGCTGCCGACGCTCAGACCGACGGCAGGGAGCCGAAAGAACCGGCCACGTGATGGCGGTCAGCGGTACGCTGGACGGGCTTGAGGGACGCTGCAAAAGGGCCTCCGACCTGCGGGTCGGGGGCCCTTGTGCTCGCACGGCGCTCGCACGAGCTAGTGAGAGTAACTGAGAGTGACTGAGATTCCATGAGGGCGTGAAGCCCTCATGCTCACCTCAACGGCCGTTCTGACCTGGGGAAATGAGGGCCGTCGAGAGCAACTGATAGAATGTGCAAGTTCGCAAGACAGTGCGGGCCGTTAGCTCAATTGGCAGAGCAGTGGACTTTTAATCCATTGGTTGTGGGTTCAAGTCCCACAGGGCCTACAGGGTCAGGTCTCGTGACGAGGCGCTGACCTGCGAATTCACGGTGCCCCGGCCGCTTCGAGCGGCCGGGGCACCGTCGCGTGCGAGCCTGCCTGCCAGCGTCGTCGCGTGCTGCGCCATCGCCCTTTTCCACGGCCTGGCGTCCTGCTCGGCGATCTCCCGCCACAGAGTCGCGGTCGCCGTGCCGAACGCCGCGAGGGCCTCGGGCGCCGCGCTGCGCCAGGACGGGAAGCGGGCGGCGAATTCGATCGCGGCCTCGGCCGGGTGGCCAGCCTCCATGAGACGCAGGGCCAGAGCGCCCGGGTCGATCCAGGCGGCGCCGCGCGTCGGCCACGCCCAGTCGACGAGCCGCGCCCGCTCTCCGGCGATCAGGACGTTGTCCGGGGCGAAGTCCGTGTACAGCAGCGCGTCACCGTCGAAGTGCTGAACGGTGCCTGGCGGCGCGTACGGCGCCCACCGGTCGACGGCCTGTTTGATCTCGACGTCCACCGGTGCGGTGATCCCTTGCAGTTCGGCGAGCGCCGCTTCCACGAGCGGCAGGTCGGGAGAGCCGGGCGCGTAGTCGGCGTGGCGGCCGTCGATGACCTCGTAGCCGAGGAGGCTCCAGCCGTCCAGCTCCAGGTGCCAGTACAGGTGCGGGCAGGAGGCGGGCAGGTGCGCGGCCACCGCCGCCTCACGGCGCTGCGCACCGACCTGGGGATGGTCGGCCCGGATGCCCTTCACGAAGACGGGGCCGCTGTCCGTGTCGAGCACGCAGGCGACGCCGGAGTTCATGCCGCCGGGCGCGGTCACCGCCTGGCGTAGGAAGCCGGTCTTGTCGGCGACAGCCTGGCGGACGTCGGCGGGAAGCTGCTCGAAGGGGATACGGGACATGGACACGACGCGCGGTTCCTTGGCTGCGGGGGGAATGGGGGGGTGCCGCCCCGGCCAGGGTACGACCGGAGCGGCACAGGGCATCTCCTCCGGGGTTAGTACGGCTGATCGTCGCCTGCCGAGCACGAGCACTCTGCTCCTTCGGCCGCTTCGTCAAGGTCGGCGATGATCTGGAACTCGTCGTCGCCGATCGGAGCGACGGTCAGCGGTACCGGCAGGACGCCCCTCGGTTCGGCAGGCGGTCGCAGGCCGATGGCGACCATCACCGGTTCGCGCGGCGGGGCCGGTGCTGCGGTTGGTGGTGTCATGATCCATAACCTCCATGTTGGCAGTAGAGATCTCTGCGGTCCCCCGCCTCCTGGTAGAGCTTGGCCAGCGGCCGACACGTACGGCACGCGCCGGTCTTCGTACAGCCGGAGTAGCCACCGGTGCGGAGCTGAAGGGACTCGGCGATCGCGCCGAGCCGGGGGAGGGCTTCGACACCCTCGGCGATGAGGTTCACGCTCGGGTCGCGGCCGACCTTGCAGATCGACGCGATGCCGTGCGGATCGACGTGAAAAAAGGTGCGACCGGCGTTGCATCCGGTGAAGACGCTCCGGGGCCGCAGGTGTTCGTACGCCTGGGCCGCCAGAGGGTTCGCCGCGCCGTCGATCGTGGGCGACCGTTGGCGGTGACGCCCCGCAGCTCCTCGTAACGGACTTCGGGGATGCGTATGCCCGCCCCGTGACCGGGCTGGACGAGCAGGTACTGGCCGAGGAACGGACTGGCGACGAGGCGCGGTGTCTGGCTGACGCACGGGTATGCGGTCATGACGACCTCCACGGGTAAGCGAGCGGTTAATCCGGATGGTGGGCGGCCCAGTCCTCGCGGGCGGCGATGAGCGCGGGGCGCACCTTCGTGTCGAGGAAGTCGGCGTGCGCTCGTAACTTCGCGGTGACCTCGGCCAGCCCCTGCGGGTCCAGGGCCGGAATCCAACGTCCGACGGCGACATGAAGGTTGACCACCGGCATGCGGAGGCGGGGGTCCTCGTCGTACGGATCGCAGTCGATGCTCCCCTCGAAGACCGCGTCTTCCTCCACTCCGTCCCATACGTCCGGGGCGGCCAGCGGCAGCATGGGGCCTTCGAAGAGGCTCCGGTGGTTGATCTGCGCCAGCAGCGACGGGAGCAGATCCGGCGGCACGCCGACCTCGGTGGGGTCGTCCTCGGCCCATTCGGGAAGGTACCCGGACACCACGGCGCCGCCCTCGGTGGCGATGGTCCACGTCCCTGGCGCGGTCCACGGCGCGGGCCGGCGCCCGGCACAGGTGTCAGGCTCGCCCACGGCTCCCGGTGATGCGGAGGAGCGTGGCTCGGTCACGGCCGCGCCCTCGGACGGCCAGGCGTCGGCCATGGTGAACGAAACGGCTGTTCCGCCGTACTGACTTGGCCTCACCTGCCAGGAATCCGACAGGGCGTCCACCAGCCACAGGCCGCGGCCATGCTCCGAATCCTCCAGAATCGCCGGGCGCTTGAGCAACTGCACCTTGAAGGGCGATCCCGGGTTGTGCACCTCGACGCGAAGGTCTGTCCTCTCGCGCCACCACTCGATTCGTACACGCCATGCGTCTTCTGACTCGCCGTAGAGGACCGCGTTGGTGACCAGCTCCGAGATCATCAGAACGCAGTCGTCAACGGAACACGCGAGTCCGTGGGGTTCGACGAAGTGCCGGAACCAACGACGCGCCCGACCCACGGACTCCGGGACGGGATAGAGCGTCATCGTCCCGTTCGGCTCCGGGCTTGTGTCGGAGCCGTGGGGATCAGCTGTGACGTCATTCATCGGGTGTGCTCCTTTACGCATGCCGATTCGGCCAAGGCGGCGCTCGGCGCGAGTTCCGCACAAGTGGCCTTAGCCACTTAGTGGATAGTGGCATTAGCCACTTGCGGTGCGCAAGCGGATCGGCACACACGGTGCCGTACGTCAGGTCAGTTCGTAGCCCTGCTCGAACGCCCACCGGTCGGGCGGGTACGTGGCCTCGGCGAACTCCAAGGGCCGGTCCTGTGCGTCATAGACGACGTGATGTACGACGAGAACCGCCGACGCCGCCTCCAGTCCCAGGTCCGCGGCCTCCTCGTCCGTCGCCGCGCGGGCGCACATCCGGTCCTCCGCGTAGCTTCCCCGCCGACCCGTAGCGCGCTCGACGTACAGGAGCGTTCCTTCCCGGATGCGTTCCGGATTCAGGAGCTTCGGGGCCTGCTGCCCGACGTCGGC
This sequence comes from Streptomyces sp. NPDC024632, assembly GCF_055559175.1. Lineage (NCBI taxonomy): Bacteria > Bacillati > Actinomycetota > Actinomycetes > Kitasatosporales > Streptomycetaceae > Streptomyces > Streptomyces sp. NPDC024632. The sequence goes on along the minus strand of NZ_JBVHLD010000002.1, from coordinate 660,108 downwards.
CGCGAACCAGGACGTGGACAGCGTGATCGGCCCGGTCTCGTTGTTGGTCACGCGCCGACGCTGGACGACTCTGCGGTCGTTCGTCAGCCCCAGCGCCGTCGCGACATGATCCGGGGCCTGCGACCACGCGGCCATGGTGATCACGGCGTATTCGCCGGGTGTGTAGATGTGCCCGGTCTGACGCGCCCGTCCGTACAACTCCCGCGCCCGCCGGTTGACTTCGAGACCCCGCACGTACGTGCCCGAACCCTGCCGCTTCTCGACCAGACCCTGACTGCTCAACGCTTCCAGCGAGCGGGCGGCTGTTGGGCGGGACACGTTCCACGAGGCCGCGAGCTGCCGTTCCGAGGGAACCTCGTCTCCGGGCCGCAAGTCGCCGCGCAAGATCTGGTCGCGGATGTGGTGCGCGATCTGGAGGTACTTCGGCTGAGCCTCCTCGATCTGCGGCATCACGCCTCCTCTTGTTCACAAGTGGCTATTACCTCTGGCCACTATAGGTGAGTGGCCAACCTCCGAGGCTCGTACGCTGGCCGCATGACGCGCTTGATCGTGGCAGCCGGCGGCGGGGGCGACGCGGTCGCCGCCGCGGTGGTGAACGCCGCCCTCTATGGAGGTGACGAGCCTGCCGTGATCCTCACGTACGCGTGGGACCGTCTGATCGTCGATCCCGTGCCGGGGCCCCGCGGGGCGGCGGATTTCAGGGGCCTTCGGCGGCTTACGCACAGCGTCCGGGCGGTTCCCGCCGACGCCAGGCCCGTCGCGCCCGCCGGTTCCACGCTGCCGCGGCTCGCGGCGGAGCTGACCTACACGTTCGCTCTCTTGGACCCGCATCACGGCGTCGAGGGCATGACACGTCAACTGGACGAGCTGATCGCGGAGTTCTCACCGTCGACCGTCGATCTCCTGGACGTCGGGGGCGACATCCTCGCGCGCGGTGACGAGACCGGGTTGAAGAGTCCGCTCGGGGACGCGCTCTCTCTCGCAGCCTGCGCTCGGGCCGACGTGCCGATCCGCCTGTTGGTGGCCGGACCCGGTCTCGACGGCGAGATCCCGGCCGATGTCCTGCGCGATCGCCTGGGCTCTCGCGTTCATACGCTTACGGCCGAGCAGGTCGAGCCCGTCAGCGCCGTCCTGGAGTGGCATCCCTCCGAGGCCACCGCGATGCTGGCCGCCACAGCCCGAGGCATTCGCGGCCTCTGCGAAATCCGGGACTCCGGACTCCCCGTCCCGCTCACCGACGAGGGACCGGCCGTCTACGAGGCCGACTTGAGGAAGGCGGCCGAGCGCAACGCACTGGCTCGCGCGGTCCGCACCACGACGAGCCTGGCTGAAGCCGAGCGGCACAGCCGCGAGGTCTGCGGCTTCTCGGAGATCGACTACGAGCGCGCCAAGGCCCAACGGCTCTCCGACCGGACGTCCGTGGCGTTCGACGATGCCGCCGTCCTGGCCCGCGTCGCCCACATCGCGGCAGCGGCCCGGACCCAGGGCATCACTCATACGACCTTCCGCCGCCTCACCGAAGCCCTCGGACTGCCCGGCACCCAACGCCGCGACCTGCGCGCGCTCCTGATCTCCACCCGCCCGGCGAACTACACGCCACCCCTGTGGCACTTCGGAGGGCAGGGGTAAGCAACAGTCGCCGACCTCACTCGCGCACCCTGCGGAGGGACCGCCCCCATGAAGCCGAGCCCCGCCGACCCCGAAGCCTGGAACGCCTATCTCGCCGAGGGCAATGCCACGCAGGCCCGTAAACGGGTCTCCGCCGACGTTCTCCTGCGCGATGAGGAAGGCCGGGTCCTGCTCGTGAAGCCCACCTACAAGCCGGGTTGGGACCTCCCGGGCGGGATGGCCGAGGCGAACGAAGCCCCTGACGACGCGGCCCGCCGTGAGCTGAGGGAGGAACTGGGCCTCGACGTCACGCTCCACGGCCTTCTCGTCGTCGACTGGGTTCCCCCGCACGGCCCTTGGGACGATCACCTCGCCTTCATCTTCGACGGCGGCACGCTCGGCCGCGAGGAAGCGGCTTTCCTGCGGCCACATGACGACGAACTCGCCGAAGCTCGACTGGTCGCACCGGATCAGGCGGCAGGCATGCTCCGGCGCCGCCTGCGCGAGCGATTCCTGGCGGCTCTCGCACCCCGCGCCGACTCTGCGTCGTGCTTTCTGCGCGGAGACGCGGCCGCAGGTGAAGAAGACGAATGATCACGCTGACCTCAGCCTTCGCGGGCCACTCCGGCGGGCCACACGACGCCGATCACTCGGCCGTCCTCGGTGAGGGGCGGGGCTCGGGGCCTCGCGCCTCGGGGATTAGGGGTGGAAGAGGGAGAAGGGGATGGGGGCCGCGGTGGAGGGTGTGGGGGATGTCGCCCCAGGGACGGGGGCGGGGGGCAGGGGGCGTTGGCGGGAATTGGGGGGAAACCGTCGTCGTACGGGAGGCGTCACATGCCAGGCGTTCCGCCGCCCACGGCGCGGTAGCGGATGAACGCCTCGCGTCCGTCGGGCACGAACTCCGGGCCCTCGGCGAGGGATTCGAGCTCGGAAGCGGTCAGCCAGGTGTGCCAGGGGACTTCGTACGGGTCGGGCCGGATCGCCGTGGTGACGACGGTCTCGTGGAGGCCGAGCCAGTAGGGGCTGATGGCCCCGGCACAGCGGAACTTGAGGACGAAGCGGGGCGCGGCCCGCACGCCCAGCTCCTCCAACAGCTCGCGGGCCGCGGCCTGTTCGTACGACTCGCCGACGTCGGCGGCGCCGCCGAGGAGCCAGTTGTACTGGCCGGGGAACCGCGAGGAGTCCCGCGGGCGGCGGTGCACGAGGAAGCGCCCGGCCGGGTCGCGGCACACGATGGTGGCGACGCGGTGCAGCCAGCCCTCACGGATCGCCTCCGCCCGGTCGACGACGGCCAGGACGCGGTCCTGCTCGTCGACCCGGTCCACCAGTTCACTCATGCGACGTCACGCCTACGCGGTCACGCATGCGACGTCCCCCACCCGGCCCGCGCTCACCGGAGCGTGAAGACGGCCACGTCGTAACGCTCGTCGACCGGGGCCGGCGCGTCGTACGGCTCGCGGTCCGCCGCCGCGGCCAGTCGTTCGAGGCCGGACGCGAACTGAGTCGGCGTCAAGTGGGCGAATTTCGACTGGGGTTGGGTCGTCATACGGGCGTGGTAGTCGCGCAGGCTGCGGGTCACGGGCTGGACGAAGGAGCGGATCTCGCGCAAGTCGAAGCCAGCGGCGGTGAATTCGGCCGTGACGTCGTCCTCGGCGGGGAAGCGGAGGGCGTCGGTGGCGCGCAGGGGAGGCCAGTAGTCGTAGACGACGGCGTCCAGGCGCTCCTTGAACGTGGTGCGGACGACGACCGAGCCGCCGGGGCGCAGGACGCGGGCGAGTTCGCGGGCGGCGGCGGTGCGGTCGGGGAAGTGGTGGATCACCCGGGAGAGCAGGGCGAGGTCGAAGGCGTCGTCGGCGGCGGGCAGCGCTTCGGCGGTGCCGTGCGCGTACCGCACCGACGGGTGCGGGTGGTGCCGCCGGGCCTCGGACAGCATGGCCTCGGAGGCGTCCACACCCAGGACGCTCGCGCCGTCGATCCACCGGGCCATCGCCGCCGCGAACATCCCGGTCCCCGAACCGACTTCGAGCACGTCGGGCGCCGGGCGGTCGACGTAGGAGCCGATCAGGCCGACCCACGCGCGCAGGGCATCGTCGGGCATCTCGTTGCCCGACTCGTAGGAGCGGGCGAGCCGTTCGTCGTCGTAAGCACGCTTCATGCGGAACCGTCCTCAGGGTTGGCGGGCAGCGGCGTCGTACGTGGCCTGGCTCTGTTCGATCGCCGGATTGTTGTCGACCGCCCACTCGGCCAGGGCCACGGCGGGGGCGATGAGCGTGCGGCCCCGCGGGGTCAGCTCGTACTCGACGCGGGGCGGGACCTCGGCGTAGACGGTGCGGGAGACCAGCCCGTCGCGTTCGAGGTGGCGCAGGGTGCGGGTGAGCATGCGCTGGGAGATGCCGGGGACGCGCTGCTGGAGCTCGGTGAAGCGCAGGCGCTCGCCGTCGAGGGTGGCGACGACCAGCAGCGTCCACTTGTCGCCGACACGGTCGAGGATGCCCCGGATCGCACGGCCGCCGTCGCCGCGGATGAGGCAGGAGTGGCGGTACTTCGACATCGGCGCCCCCCGTCGCGTGGTCACACAGCACAAGCCCACAGCGCAAGCCCACAGCACAAGCCCGGAGCACACAGACCGTCGTACAACAGCCGGCACCGCGGCCGGTCCGTGTGCGTAAGGCACACCCATGTGCCTTTTGTAAGCGCCTCCATAGTCACCGATCATGTGCTTACTTACAAGTCGTAACCATGACGGAGGACGCACCCATGGAGACCGCCTACTGGATCCTGGCCGGGCTGCTCGCGGTCTTCTACCTCTACGCGGGCGGCAAGAAGACCGCGCAGAGCAAGGAGCGGCTCGCGCCCATGATGGGCTGGGTCGACACCGTCCCGATGCCCGCGGTCCGCGCCGTCGGCGCCGTCGAGATCCTGGGCGCCGCAGGGCTGCTGCTCCCGCCGCTCACCGGCGTCGCCCCCGTCCTCGCGCTGGTCGCCGCGCTCGGCTTCCTCGTCCTCCAGGTGCTGGCCACCGCCGTCCACCTCTCCCGCGGCGAGGCCAGGGTCACCGGCCTCAACATCGCCCTCATCGCCCTCGCGGCCGTCACCGCCTGGCTCGCCACGGCCTGGTGAGCGACGGCGCGCCGCCGTCCCGGCCGGTGATGTTGGCGAGTTGAAGCGGGTGGGAAATGTGGGCGTCACAGTCCGGGGTTAAGGTGCGCTCACACATGATCGGGGAAAGGCGCGCGGCCTCGGGGTTCCAGGGCCGTCGGCGGCTCGCGCCCGCATGGTCGGACGGCGGGCTCTGGGGGGTTCGCACGGAGGGCGAAGGAGTATCGCGATAGCACTTCGGATATGGCTCAGCAGCGCGGGGGTGGCCACGACCCAGGTGATGGGGATGCTGCGCGACAACCCGGACGCGGTGGACGTACGGATCTACGGGACCAATGTGCTGCGGGACGCGCCGGCGCTCGCGGCGTGCGATGTGGGGGAGTCGGAGCCGCGGTACGTCGGCGACGACGAATACGCCGCCTTCGCGGTCGAATTCTGCCGGCGGCACGCGATCGACGTGCTCATCCCGCCCAGACGGCTGGCGGCGCTCGCCGGGCGGGCGGAGGAATTCGCGGCGGTCGGCACGCGCCTGATGTGTTCACCGCCCGAGGCGGTCGACGTGCTGACGAGCAAGGGCCGTACGTACGAGGCCGCGCGGGCGGCCGGGGTGCCGGTGCCGCCGTGGCGCGTGGTGTCGGACGCCGAGGGGTTCCGGGCGGCGGTCGGGGAGTTGGGGGAGACCGGGGAACGGATTTGCGTCAAACCCGCCGGTGAGTTCTCGGCGTTCGGCTTCCGCATCCTGGAGGACCGGCCGCTGCGGCTCAAGGACCTGCTGGCCGCGCCCGTACCGCTGGCGTCGGTGGCCTCGGTGGCGGGCGCGCTGAAGCGGGCGGCGGACGAGGGCGAGGCCGTACCGGAATTCCTGGTGATGCCGTATCTGGACGGGCCCGAGGTCAGCGTGGACTGCCTGTCGGCTCCGGGCGGCGCCATGCTCACCGGCATCGCCCGCTCCAAGCAGGGGCGTTACCGGCTGCTGTTGGACGATCCCGCGCTGGTCGCCATCGCGCGGCGGCTGGTCGGGCACTTCCGGCTCGCGTATCTGTCCAACGTCCAACTCCGGTACCGCATGGGCCGGCCGGTGCTTCTTGAGGCCAACCCCCGTGCCTCGGCGGGCATTTTCCAGACCGCCTTCACCGGGGTGAACCTGCCGTGGTCGGCGGTACGGCTGCTGCTGCGCGGTGACGCGGGCGCGCTTCCGGCGCCACGGCTCGGCGGGCGGATCGCGATCACGGAGAGCGCGACGGAGATGGCGGCGGCCATCCAACTCCCGGAGCCCGCACCGCCTCTGGAGCCCGCGGCGCTTTTGGAACCGGCGGCGCTTTTGGAACCGGCGGCGCTTTTGGAACCCGCGGCGCCGCTCCCCGAGCCCGTACGCGTCCTCACCGGCATCGACGGCGCCCGCAGCGCCGCCCTGCGCACCGCCGCACGGGACGCCGTCCCGCCGGCACCGCTCCTCGGAGAGACGGCCACAGCGGCGAGCTGAGCCCCCTCCAGGGGCCCGCGCGAGGCCCCGCGCAAAAGGCCCCGCCCAAGACCCCGTGCGAGGGGTCCCGTCCAAGCTCCCCCCAAGGCCCCCCGGGCCCCCCGGCCCCCGACCCCGCCTCAGTCGATCGTCCCGCCCGACCCGTCCGACCGCCACAGCACACCGGGCGCCGTCTCCTTCGGCTCCTCGTACCACCCTTCCGGCCGCTGCGGCCGGGGAATCTCGCCGCCCTGCCGCAGCATCCGCCCGTCCCGCACATGCCGTCCGAGCAGCGCGCCGCCGAAGACGACGAAGCCGACGCCGACCAGCCAGGTGACGACGGTGAGCACGGTCCCGACGGGGCCGTACGTGACGGCGTTGGAGACGATCATCGGGGCGAAGAAGAGGTGCGAGAAGAGCCGGAGGCCCGCGAGGCCGAGCATGGTGAACACGGCGCCGGGCAGGGCGGTGCGGACGTCCACGCCGCCGCCGAGCAGGAAGCGCTGGCCCCAGGCGAAGAAGACGACACCGAGGACGAAGGTGAGGACGATGCGTACGCCGCCGCGCAGCAGCCCGCTGCCCATGAGCGCGGCGCTCTGCGACTCGCAGAACAGATAGGCGGTGAGCACCGCGAGCCACACCGCGCGCCGCACGTCGCGGTGCCAGGGCCCGGACGGCAGGTCCCAGATTTTGCGGTAGCCGGTCTCGACGCTCGCCACGAAGGTGAGGCCGAAGTAGGCGAGCGAGGCCAGGCTCCACGCGCTGGTGGCGCTCAGGATGTTGCGCGGCGCCGCGAACAGGCTGCGGACGCTGTGCGAACCGTCCGCGTTCAGGCCCATGCCGTCGACGACCCACTGGGCGAAGCCGGGCCGGTTCTCCCACGGCGTCGCGGCGGCGACCACGACCAGCAGCGGCATCAGCGTGACGAAGCCGAGCGCGGCGAAGCCCATCGAACGGTGCATCAACTCTATGTGGGTGGCCTGCTTCCACAGCCGTCCCGGCGCGGACCGCTTCCAGGCAGCCGTCAGTCCAGCCATGGCCATGGTGTCACCTTCCCCCGCAGCATCACCGCTTGTGGATACCTGGCGGAGGACCCCGCGCGCAACTCGGGCCCCACAAAGCGCCGTTACAGGACACCGAATCGGGACAAGTGGCAGCGGCGGGCAGGGGGCGGGGGCCGCCGGGGGCTACTCCGGGGCCGCGTCCGCCGCCACCGCGTCGTCGATGGCCTGGTGCACCTTCGACACCAGGGTGTCCGTGTCCAGCGCCGGATTCGCGGTGGCCAGCGCCTGCGCGAGGGTGTTGACGGTGGCGGTGAGCGCGGTCAGGCGCGTGATCAGCGTCTTCACGTCGGCGTTGGTGCCGCGCAGATAGCTGTACGCGTCGTGCGGGTCGGCCTTGCCGTTGATCTGGCCCTTGTAGGCCCACAGGTCCTTGGGATCGGGCATGTCGTCCTCCGGGGTGCCGCTCGCCCACGCGCGCAGGGCGGCGGGGGAGAGATAGGCGAGATTACGGTCGGTGGGAGTGCTTGTGAACTGCCAGAACAGCGGGCGCAGTCCGGACGGCGACGGCTGCGCGCGCTTCTCCGCGTCGGCGTACGACATGGCCCCGGCCGGATACGCCGGGTACCAGAGGAAGGCCGAATTGGCGGGCAGGTGCTTGGCCGCGATGTCGTCGGCGGAGGTGTAGACGCCGACGCGCTGTCCGGGGAACGCCTTCTGTACGGCGGTGATCCAGGTCTGCGCGTAGGCGCGGATCTGGGCGGCGGTCCGGCCCGAGTAGTTGGCGCCGTCCGAACGGCGCTCCAGGTCCAGGACGTGCAGGAAGCCTTTTCTGGCATGGGACTTCACGGCGGCGACGTAATTGGCCGCCTCCGTGGCCGCGTTCTGGTTCGGCCAGCCGAAGTGGTAGGCGCCCGGCACGAGTCCGGCGCCGATGATGCCCGCGATGTGCGTGGCGAAAGCGCTGTCCTTGGTGTGCTCGCCCTCGCTCGCTTTGGCGAAGGCGAAGGTGATGCCGCTCCGGGCCAGGGACTTCCAGTCCTGATTGCCCTGGTACGACGAGACGTCGAGACCGCGAGACGTCGGCATGAGCCCTCCGGGTGGTCGTGGCGGGGCAGGCGTACAGTCCACCGTCACTCGCGGTGTCCGCGCAAGCGGAACGGGAAATGCCGCTCCACCGGCAGGCGTACGCGCAAGGGCTCGCGCCGGGCGCACTCCGCCGGTGACATCGCTCACCGCCTGTCACACCGGATGCCTCAGGTCACGCCCTGCCTCATGCGTCACGGGTACGTACGCCTCAGCCGCCCGGCCGCTCCAACAGCCCGCGCGCCGTGGCGAGTCCGTACGCCGACAGCGTGTAACCGTCCGAGATCGCGCCGTCCACCAGCATGGTGTGGAACGCCTCGGGGGTCAGCGCCAGCCTCCGGGCGATGCCCTCCTCCAGCGCGCCCTCGTCCGGCTCCTCGCTGAAGTCGTCCGCGTCGACGCGCGCGAGGTACAACTGGTCGGCGATCGAGCTGAGTCCGGAGTCGGAGACGAAGGCGCCGAGGTGCACGACCTCGCGCACCTCGCAGCCCAGCTCCTCGCGGGCCTCGCGCCGCGCGGTCGCCTCGCCGCCCTCGCCCGCGTCCCCGAAGCCGCGCGGGATCTCCCAGTGCCAGGCGCGGGTGGCGTGCCGGAAGTGGCGCAGCAGGACGATCCGCCCGTCGCTGAGCACCGGCAGCGCGGCGGCCCCGCCGATCGCGGTGTCGCCCACCGCGCGGATGTACGTACCGAGCCGCCCGCTCCTGAACCGGACCGCGTCGCGCACCAGCCGCAGATACGGGTCCCGGTAGACCACGCCGATGTCCCCGACGTCCTCCGACAGGCCGCAGGCGACCGCCGACTCGGCCGTCCGCCGGGTCACTTCGTCCTGGTCCGCGCTGTCGAGCAGGATCTCGACGGCCGCGCCGGGCGGATTCTCGAACAACTCGGGCCGCAGGGCGCGCAGTTCGTCGTACGCCGCCAGCCGGGCGCGGCGCCGCTCACGGACCCGGTCGGCCTCAGGGCCCCGGTCGGCCTCCCGGCCCCGGTCGGCCTCCCGGGCGGCGTCGGCCCTGTCGGCGGCGGAGGCGGACCCCTCCGCGCCGCTGGAACCGCTCTCCGACGTCTCGTCCTCGGCGATGCCCATCCCCGTCTCCTGCCCCGTCGTCGGTGATCGGCGGCCTCCCGGCCGTCGCCTGGCCCGATCATAGATTCACAAGTACAGCGCCAGCGGCAGGCGTTCGACGCGCGCGGCGAGCCCGTCGTACGTCTCGATGTCCTGCCGGTAGTGCCGGTGCAGGGCCTCGACCACGTCGAAGACGCCGGTGCCGGCCGGACCGGGGCCCAGCACGCGGCGGCTCTCGCGCAGCAGGGCGCGCACGGTGGCGACCATCGTGGTGTCGAGGACCTTCCACAGCGGGACGCCGATCGCGCCCGCGCCGCTGACCATCAGCGACCGCATGAAGCCCAGGACGTCGCCGCCGTCCGAGCGCATGCCCTGGCCCGCGAGGCACGCGCCGAGCACGGTCAGCTTGTTGCGCGGCAGGCTCAGGTGCAGGGCGAGGTCGAACTGCGTGAGGACGTCCTCCTGGCCGAGGTTGAGCAGCGGCCCCGCGCCCTCGGCGGTGTCCACGTACGTGCCGTGCCCGGCGTAGACGAAGAACTCGGGCTTGCACTCCACGAGCGCCGCCACCCCCGACCAGTCGGCCGGGTGCCGCTGCGCGGCGCCGGGGGCCGTCGTGGGGTCGGGGAAGCCGCCGAAGACGTCACCGGCCAGCACGATGTGGTCCGGCGGCCAGCCGGTGCCGACGATCTCGCGGCCCGTCGCGTGCGCGTCGGTCACCAGCAGCGCCGCCAGGTCGTCGTCCCGCTCCGCCAACTGCCGCTTGAGCAGGTGCCGTCCACGGGTCACGAAGGCCGCGACGCTCACCGAGTGCGACAGCGGTACGCGCGCCGCCAGCGGCCGGGCGTCGCCGCGCTCGGTCGCGACATGCAGCGGCATCGCGAAGAGGTCGTCGGTCGGGACGATCGTGAGATGCGTCAACGGGCCGCCGCGCGTGGCGTGTTCCCAGACCGGCGCGATCAGCAGGTCCCAGATCCGGTGGCAGGTCTCGGCACCGGGCGCGCCCGCCTCCAGGTCGGCGGTCACCTCCCGCGCCAGCGCGGTCACGTCGTCGTACGGGACGGCGGGCAGCAGCGTCAGCAGGCCGTCGCGGCACACCATGACCCCGAGCCGGTCCGCGACGGCGGCACCCGCGCCGCCGTCGCGGCGCACCCCGTCCGGCGCCACGTAGCTGAAGTACCGCACCACACAGGACCCTTGGTGGTTGAGGGTGTACTGCACGAGCTGGTGGGCGATGTCCTCGTCGTGCGTGACCGAGGTGAGCGGGTGCTGGAGGAACCACTCCTCGTACTCCTGCTCGCGCCGCACGATCAGGGTCCGCAGCCGCTCCGCCTCCTCGTCCGCCAGGGTGCCGGGAGCGGCGCGCCGCCCCGTGCCAGGCGGCGGCTCCGCACCGGACTCGGCTACCTCGGCCCCCGCCTGACGGTCCGTCGGCGGCGCGAGCAGCGGCGGCCGTGAGGAGCCGAGCAGGTCGAGCAGTTCACGCCCCGAGGACTCCTCGACCAGCGACAGGATCTGCTCCAGATTCTCCCGCGACCCGTCGCCCGTCTCGACCCGCGCCGCGATGGCCTGGAGGTACGCGGGCCGCATGTGCCGCGCGTAGGCCCGCTTGTAGACCGGCAGCGCGACCGCGCCGCGTACGGTCCTGGCCATCGTCAGACGGCGGTCCAGGACGTCGGCGGGACGGCTGTCCTCGGGGAGCTGCCCGGCCACCCGCGCGTAGCCGCGCACCGTGTACGCGTAGAAGTCGACGTCCATCCCGGTCTGCCGGCCGATACCGCTGTCGTCCTGCTCCAACTCGTCCAGCAGCGCCGCCAGTTCGGCCAGCCCCTCGGGGCCGCCCCTCCTGATCGCGAGATTCTGCCGGGCGATCCGGGCACCGCGCGCCCAGGGCTGGTCGAGCAGGTCCTCGTAGTACGCGACGGCGTTCGCGGGGTCGCACTGCGCGCTCAGATTCGCCGACTGGGCGACCCGGTAGGAGTCGCCGAGGGCCCGACTGACGACCAGCGACTCGCCGATGACCTCCAGCGCCCGGCCCGCGTCGCCGTCCTGCCGTACCGCCGTCGCCAGATTGTGCAGGGCGTTCGCGTAGCCGCGCAGGAACTCCCGGTGCCGGGGCGGCGCGTCGGGCGAGGTGGGCAGCGCGATCCCGAACTCCGCCAGACCGGCGCGGACATCGGCGCACAGCGCCTCCAGCTCCGGTACGAGACCGTGCGCGTCGGTGCCTCCCGGGCGGTCGCGCGCGGTCTGGCTGCGCTCCTCGAAGGCGGCGCGCGCCTGATTGCTCCGCAGGTCGGGCAGCACCCACCACAGCCCGGCCGTCACGGCCGTGCGCACGGCCGTGCCGAAGGCGATCCTGGCCGGGGTGAAGTCGCCCAGCCGGTACCGGATACGGCCGACGCCGTCGTACCAGCGGGCCACCGCGTAGGAGGCGAACTCGTCGGGCGCCTGCGCCAGGCGCGCCAGGAGCCCCTCGGCGTCGGCCCTGGACGCGTCGATGAGCTGGAGGCCGGTCAGCGGCTCGTACGCCATGTCCGCCCGGACGATCTCGCACCAGTACGCGCCGACGCGCCGCGCGGTCGTCCGCGTGCCGCCGCCGGGGGCCGGGCTGTGCGCGTCCGCGAGCCGCAGCATGCCGACGGCGTCGGACTGGCGCATGGGGATGTCGAAGTCGACGTCGAAGCGGGTGATCAGGTCCTCGACGTCCAGCGTCTCGACGAAGGCGCGGATGGCGGAGGAGGCGGATCGGCCGCCGGGGGCGGGGGCGGGGCGGGACGCCGGGCCTAAGGCGCCTTCTGGGGAGGGTGACGCGGATGTCATGGGAAACCTCAGTGCCGTCGGGTGAGCCAGCGGGATGCGCCGTACGCGATCAGCCCCGACACCACGGCGCAGGGCAGTGTCACGGCGACGGGGAGCGGTCCGAGATCGAGGTGGCGGCGGACCAGGACGGTCACCAGCCAGCACAGGGACGCGCCGACCAGCCCTGCCGCCCAACTGACCAGCCACGCGTAGGAGGTGGTCGCCCTGACCCCCGCCCAGCGCAGCACGGTCAGCGGCAGCGCCAGGGCGAGCGCGGTGAGCACGGCGATGGTGGGGGACTGGAGGAAGCGGGAGAGCGGTACGTGGTACGAGAACGACTGGACGGCGGCGAGCGCGGTGGCCGCCGCGCCCAGCACCGAGCCCTGGATGAGCGTCAGCTTCCCGCGCCGGTCGTCGAAGGCGCGGTCCACGATGGTGGTCGCCAACGCCCGTGCCGCCTCGGCGCGTTCGCGCGTCGTCTCCAGATACACCTGGTCGCTCTCGGCCTGCGCGATCAGCGCCTCGGCCGCCGCGAGGTCGGCCTCGGGCCAGGACGCGCCCGGGCCCCGGCGGTGGACGACGGGCGCGTGGATGCGCATGTTGGCGGCGGCGATGGCGACCGTACGGCTCAACTGCCGCAGCCCGGTGATCGTCCACGTCATGCCCTGCGCGCCGAGCTGTGTCCCGTCCAGCAGCGCCGCCGCGCGCAGCACCCGGCCGAGCGCGATCGGCTGCCCGGAGGCCGCGGGCTCCAACTCCCGGAGCAGCTCGCGCGTATGACGCTCGCTCACTTCCACCCGTACGTGCACCGGCTCGTCGGCCGCGTACTGCCGTGCCTCGTACCGCAGTTTCGAGGCGTGCAGCAGATAGCGGGTCAGCGGCCGCAGTCCGCTCTCGCCGTCCACGGCCCAGGCCCAGGCGTCCAACTCGGCCTCCAGCGCGGCCGGGGCGAGCACGTAGAGGTGGGAGACGGCGTTGTGCGCCGGGTCCTCGTCGGGCCGCCACACGTCGAAGCCGTGGTCGGTACGGTCGAAGCCGCGCCACCAGGCGCCGTCGCGGCCCGAGCCCGAGGCCGTGCTGCCCGAACCCGTACCGCCGGAGCCCGTACCGCTGACCGACCCCGTACCGCTGACGGAACCCGGTCCCGGCACCGGCGGGCCGTACCGGCGTATCTCCTCGCACACCGTGTGGTCGTTCACGCCGACAGTGCGCCGGCGCAATGCCTCGAAGACGCGGAATTCGCCGAGGATTCCGTCCGGCGGGGGCCCGCCGCCCGGCCGTCCGGTGCTCGCGACCGCCGTGTTCCATTCGGTCAGCAGGTCATTCCACTGTTCGAGGCCGGAATGGGTGTCATTCGGGGCGAGCAGCGCGATCAGGCCAACGGTGTCGTGTTCCGCGAAGACGAAGGCGGAGTGAACGGAGGTCGCGCCCCCGCGTTCGGCCGCCGCGAGGATTTCCAGGTCCTTCGTATGGCCGGGAATGGCCGGTAAGCGGGCCGCGTGAAACGGAAGTCCGGTAATCGGCGATGTCATGCCGAGCGCTCGGCACGCCTGCCAGAGATCGTTGAGATAGGCGTGTGCGGATTCGTCGTCGGCGGAGGCGGTGGGGGCGAAGCAGGCGACGAGCAGGGCCGGTTTGACGATGCCGCGCATCAGGCGGCGGGGCCGGTCGACGAGGGGCCGCCGCCCGTCGAAGGCCCGGCCGCCGGGCCCCGGTCCTCGCTGCTCAGGTCCAACGTGAGCCGCCGCACCAGGATGTTGCGCTGCTCGCGCTGCCGCTGCGGGATGAAGGACTTCACCGGGCCGGGACGCGCCAGCGCGCGCCGCGACTCCTCCAGCCTCTGGAGCGCGCCGAGCGCGTCGCGCACGCCCTCCTCGCTCCCGTCCGCCAGCGCCGTACTCAACGCGTCCAGCGCGGCCCCCACCGCACCCCATTCCTCCGAGGTCAGCAGCCAGTCCTCAATGGCCTCGACCCGCCCGAGAACGCTCCGCACACTGAGCCGGTCCGTCATGGCCCTCCCCCCTGCCCCGAGAATGCGAAAGCCCCCCGGCACGCGCATCCGTTTCGGCGGAAGCGTATACCGGAGGGCTGACGGCGCACCCGGGAAATACCCGGAAGGATCTCTCCGCGGATCTCGGTACGGATCTCGGTACGGATCTCCGTACGCCGATCGCCACGGGTTCAGTGCCGCGACGCCAACGCGCGATTGAGGTCGAGGACATTGACGTGCTTCTGGCCGAGAAAGCCCAGCTCGCGCCCCGACACATGGTCGGCCACCAGCTCGCGTACCGCGTCCGCGGAGAGCCCGCGGGCCTTGGCGACCCGGTTCACCTGCTCGTACGCGTACGCGGGCGAGATGTCCGGGTCCAGGCCGGAGCCGGAGGCGGTCACCGCGTCGACCGGGACCGAGGCCGGGTCGACACCGTCGAAGGCGGCGACGTCCTTGCGGCGCTGCTCGATCGTCTTGACCAGGCCCGGGTCGTTGGGGCCGAGGTTCGACGCGCCCGAGGCCAGCGGGTCGTAGCCGCCGGCCGACGGGCGCGGCTGGAACCACTTGGGGTCCGGACGGGCCGCCTCGTCGGCGTCGTCGGGGTTCTTCTTCGGCAGGTCGAAGCTCTGCCCGATCTGCCGGGACCCGACGACCTGGCCGTTCTGCGTGACCTCGGAGCCGTTCGCCCTGTCGCTGAAGGCGACTTGGGCGACGCCCGTGACGGCCAGCGGGTAGACGATCCCCGCGATCACGGTCATCAGCAGCAGGACGCGGAGCGCCGAGAGGTGCCTGCGGACCGCGCTGGAGTGGAACGTGAACATCGTGTCGCACCTTCCTTTCGTGAAGAGGTGTCGCTCGCCCGGAGGCGGCGGTCAGCGCAGTCCGGGGATGAACTGGATGATCAGGTCGATGAGTTTGATGCCGATGAACGGCAGGGCGAGGCCGCCGAGTCCGTAGACCCAGATGTTGCGGTTGAGCAGGGCGGCGGCGGACGACGGCCGGTAGCGGACACCGCGCAGCGCGAGCGGGATCAGCGCGACGATGATCAGCGCGTTGAAGATGATCGCGGAGGCGATGGCCGACTGCGGGCTGTGCAGGCCCATGACGTTGAGCTTGTCCAGGCCCGGATAGGCGACGGTGAACATCGCGGGGATGATCGCGAAGTACTTCGCCACGTCGTTGGCGATCGAGAAGGTCGTCAACGCGCCACGGGTGATGAGCAGTTGCTTGCCGATCTCGACGATCTCGATCAGCTTGGTCGGGTTGGAGTCCAGGTCCACCATGTTCCCGGCCTCCTTGGCGGCCGAGGTGCCGGTGTTCATGGCCACGCCGACGTCGGCCTGCGCGAGCGCGGGCGCGTCGTTCGTACCGTCGCCGGTCATCGCGACGAGCTTGCCGCCCGCCTGCTCCCGCTTGATGAGCGCCATCTTGTCCTCGGGGGTGGCCTCGGCGAGGAAGTCGTCCACGCCCGCCTCCTCCGCGATGGCCTTGGCCGTCATCGGGTTGTCGCCGGTGATCATCACCGTGCGGATGCCCATCGTCCGCAGCTCTGCGAAGCGTTCGCGCATCCCGGCCTTGACGACGTCCTTGAGGTGGATCACGCCGAGCACGGTCGCGGTCGTCCCGCCGTCGCGGCGCACGATCTCGCCGACGACCAGCGGTGTGCCGCCGCTCGCCGAGATGCCGTCCACGATCTCGCCGACCTCGGGGCCCGGCTGTCCGCCCGCGTCGCGGATCCACCGGATGACGGCGGAGGCCGCGCCCTTGCGCAGCGACCGCTGGCCGCCGTCCTCGACGAGGTCGACGCCGCTCATCCGGGTCTGCGCCGTGAACGGCACGAACTCCGCGTGCGGCAGCTCCCCTTCGGCCCGCGCGCGCAGCGCGTACCGCTCCTTGGCGAGCACCACGACGGACCGTCCCTCGGGCGTCTCGTCCGACAGCGACGAGAGCTGCGCCGCGTCGGCCAGCCGGCCGATGTCGGCGCCGCCCAGCGGCAGGAACTCGGCGGCCTGCCGGTTGCCGAGGGTGATGGTGCCGGTCTTGTCCAGCAGCAGGGTGTTGACGTCGCCCGCCGCCTCGACGGCCCTGCCCGACATGGCCAGCACATTGCGCTGCACCAGCCGGTCCATGCCCGCGATGCCGATCGCCGACAGCAGCGCCCCGATGGTGGTCGGGATGAGCGCCACGACCAGCGCGACGAGGATCACGATGGACTGCTCGGCGCCCGCGTAGATCGCCATCGGCTGGAGCGTGACGACGGCCAGCAGGAACACGACGGTCAGTGAGGCCAGCAGGATGTTCAGCGCGATCTCGTTCGGCGTCTTCTGCCGTGACGCGCCCTCGACCAGGGCGATCATCCGGTCGATGAACGTCTCGCCCGGCTTGGAGGTGATCTTGACGACGATACGGTCGGACAGCACGCGGGTGCCGCCCGTCACCGCCGACCGGTCACCGCCCGACTCCCGGATGACGGGAGCCGATTCACCGGTGATCGCGGACTCGTCCACCGACGCGATGCCCTCGACGACGTCACCGTCGCCGGGGATGATCTGCCCGGCCTCGACCACCACGTGGTCGCCGAGCCGGAGTTCGGCGGCGGGCACCGGCTCCTCGGCGACCGCCCCCGCAGACCCCGCGGCGGAAGTGCCATGCCCGTGACTCCAGTTGGCCAGCCGACGCGCCACGGTCTCGGTCTTCGTACGCCGCAGCGTCTCCGCCTGCGCCTTGCCGCGGCCCTCGGCGACGGCCTCCGCCAGATTGGCGAAGACGGCGGTCAGCCAGAGCCACGCGGTGATCACCCAGGCGAAGATGCTCGGGTCCTTGATCGCGGAGAGCGTGGTCAGCACCGCGCCCGCCTCGACCACGAACATGACCGGGTTCCTGGCCATGACGCGCGGGTCGAGCTTGCGGCACGCGTCGGGCAGCGAGATCAGCAACTGCTTGGGATCGAGCAGCCCGCCGGAGATCCGGTGCGACGGCTGCGCCGCCGCGGCGCCGTGGCCCCCCGAGGGGGACGGCGGCCTGTCAGTGGTGACGGACATCAGTGCAGACCTTCCGCGAGCGGGCCCAGCGAGAGTGCGGGGAAGTAGGTGAGGCCGACGACCACGATGATCACGGCCGTGAGCAGGCCGACGAACTGCGGCCGATGGGTGGGCAGCGTGCCCGCGGTGACGGGCACCGGCTGCTGTCCGGCGAGCGAACCGGCCAGCGCCAGCACGAAGATCATCGGCAGGAAGCGGCCGAAGAGCATCGCCAGACCGAGCGCGGTGTTGTACCACTCGGTGTTGACGCTGAGGCCCGCGAACGCCGAGCCGTTGTTGTTGGCGGCCGAGGTGAAGGCGTACAGCACCTCGGAGAAGCCGTGCGGACCGGAGTTGAGCATCGCGGCGCGCTCGCCGGGCAGCGCCATCGCCGTACCGGTGCCGATCAGGACGACCGCGGGCGTGGCCAGGATGTACAGCGACGCGAATTTCATCTCGCGCGCGCCGAGCTTCTTGCCCAGGTACTCCGGTGTGCGGCCGACCATCAGCCCGGCCACGAACACCGCGATGACCGCGAGGATCAGGATGCCGTAGAGACCGGAGCCGGTACCGCCGGGCGCGATCTCGCCGAGCATCATGTTGAAGATCGTCATGCCGCCGCCGCCCGGCGAGAACGAGTCGTGGAAGGAGTTGACGGCGCCGGTCGAGGTCAGCGTGGTCGAGGCCGCGAAGAGCGTCGACGCCCAGATCCCGAACCGCTGTTCCTTGCCCTCCATCATCCCGCCCGCCGCGTGACCGGCCGAACTGCTCACGCTGTGCAGCTCGTTGACGGTGATGAGCGCCACCGACGCGGCCCAGATCAGACCCATCACGGCGAGGATCGCGTACCCCTGGCGGTGGTCGCCGACCATCTTGCCGAAGGTGCGCGGCAGCGAGAAGGAGATCACCAACAGCAGGTAGATCTCCAGGATGTTGGAGATCCCGTTGGGGTTCTCGAAGGGGTGGGCGGAGTTGGCGTTGTAGAACCCGCCGCCGTTGGTGCCCAGTTCCTTGATGACCTCCTGCGAGGCCACGGGACCGCCGGTGATCGACTGCTTGTCGCCGATCAGCGTGGTGATCTCGTGGACGCCGTGCAGATTCTGCACCGCGCCCGCCGCGACCAGCACGATCGCGAAGACGAACGCCATCGGCACCAGCAGCCGTACGACGATCCGCGTCAGGTCCACCCAGAAGTTGCCGACCCGGTCAGTCCTGCGGCGCGTGAAGCCGCGGATGAGGGCGGCGACCACGGCGATGCCGACGGCGGCCGACACGAAGTTCTGCACCGCCAGACCCGTCATCTGGACCAGGTGACCCATCGTCACCTCGCCCGAGTACGACTGCCAGTTGGTGTTCGTCACGAACGAGGCGGCCGTGTTGAACGCCTGGTCGGCCTTGACCGGCGCGAAGCCCAGCGACAGCAACAGGTGGTTCTGAAGCCGCTGGAAGGCGTAGAGGAAGAGCACGGACACCACGGAGAACGCCAGCACGCCCCGCAGATACGCCGACCACTTCTGGTCCGCGTCGCCGTCGACGCCGCCGAGCCGGTAGATGCCGCGCTCGACGCGCAGGTGCTTGGCGGTGGTGAGGATGCGGGCGATGTAGTCGCCCAGCGGGCGGTAGGACAGCGCCAGTGCCGCGATCAGGACGGTGATCTGGAGCCAGCCCGCGAGAGTGTCGTTCACTAGAACTTCTCCGGGAAGATCAGGGCCAGCACGAGGTAGACGAGCAGGCAGGCAGCCACGACGAGGCCGACGACGTTCTCGGCGCTCACAGCTTCTCGACCCCCTTGACCACCAGGGCGAGCACGGCGAACACCGCGACCGTCACGAGGACGAAGACAACATCGGACATGGGCGAGAACCCCGGATCGTGTGGAGAGGTGAACGGAAGGACATCGCTCATGAGACGGCCTGACCGGGCCCCGTCCGGCGCTGTTAACGCTTCCCTGGCGCGGCGGACGGCCACGTTGACACCGTCTTGACGGCGCAGGCCGTGTCCTGCCGGGCTCTGCCGGGGTGTACGGCCGCGCCGCAGGTCAGCGGCGCGGCGCGCGAACGATTACGGCAGCCGGGTGAGCGGCGGCGGGCCGGCGTCGGGGTCGCGGGGTCGCGGTCGTGTGGGCGCGGCGGGCCGGCGTCGGGGTCTTGGGGTCGCGTCGGGGCCGCGGGGGGCGCGGCGGCGCGGCGTCAGGGTCGCGTCAAGACCGCGGGCGGGGGCGTCAGGGCCACGTCAGCGGTCGGTACGGGGCCGCCGGACGCTCGTAGCGTCGGAGACATGGGATACGGCGAGGCGGTCGAGACGGCGCGGTCGGGGGCTTCCCCGGTGTCGGCCGGGCACGGGTACGGGCCCGCGGCCGGGTACGGGCCCGGTTCGGCGTACGGACGCCCGCGCCCGCGCGGCGCCGCGCACGTATCAGCGCACGTATCCGCGTACGGGCGGCTGCCCGGTCAGGTGCGCGTCCATCGGCCCGCGACGGCGTACGACCACGGGTGGCGTGCCGGATTCCGGGTCGCCCTCGGGGTGGCGGGCGGCCTGCTCGCCGCGCTGACCGCGGCGGACTGGGCGCTGGGCACCCTCGACCCCGTACGGGCCGCGTTCTGGACCGCGCTGGCCGCCGCCGTCTTCGGGGCGCTGTGTCCGCCCCTGGTCACGGCGGGTGACGGCTGGCTCCGGGTGCGGGGCGTGCTGCGCGGCCACCGCGTCCGTACCGACCGCCTGGTCCGTATCCACCTCTTCCCCGGCCGCACCCCCCGGCTCGTCCTCATCGACGCCGAGGGCGGGCGCGCCGCCTTCGACCCGCGCGTGCTCGCGGCCAACCCCGGCCTGTGGCGCCTGCTGGAGGCGGGCGGGCGGCGGTCGTACGGCAGGGGGCTGCTGGTCGCGGGGCTGGCGGTGCTGGACGGACTGGCGGCCGAGGCCGCAGGGGGCGCGGGGCGGGAGCCGGGACCGGAATCGGGCGCGGAATCGGGTCTGGAATCGGGTCCGGAATCGGGGCGGGAGCCGGGTCCGGGGTCGGGCGGCGGGCCGGGCCGGTCGGGTCGCGGCTGATCCGGGGTGCGGACCCGGGGCAGGCGGGGCAGGCTGGTGTCATGGACACTCCGCCGATCACCGTGCACCCGCCGGGCCCCGGCGGCGGGCGGCGGGTCACCATCCGCGGCACCGACGTGGGCCGCGCCCACCGCATAGCCGACCTCGTCGAATTCCTCCGCCGCGCCGGTCTGGACGACATAGAGGTCGAGGAGACCGACCTGATCCAGTGGGTCGGCGGCGACGCGGACACCTGGTCGTAGCCGATGCGAGGCCGTCGGCCGTACGGCCCACGGCGCACGTGTCGGTGCGGGTAGGTTCGGACCCGGCGTAACGCCCAACGGGGGCGTCGGCGACATCCTGGAGGACCGGGCCGGTGTCAGAGCGAGTCGAGCGCAATCAGTTAATCATTGACCAATTCCGCGCCAACGGAGGCCAGTTGGGCGGCGGAGGTCTCCCTCTGCTGCTGCTCACCACCACCGGCGCCCGTACCGGCCGCCGCCTCACCTCGCCGATGGCCTACGCCACGGACGGCCCGGACCTCGTCGTCTTCGCCGCCAACGGGGGCCGTCCCACTCACCCCAACTGGTTCTACAACCTCCGCGCCGACCCCGCCGCCCACGTCGAGGTCGGCACCGAGTCCTTCGACGTCACGGCCACCATCACCGAGGGCGCGGAGCGCGACCGGCTCTGGGCGCAGCAGTTGCGCGCGGCGCCGTTCTTCGCGGACTTCCAGCAGCGTGCGGGGCGGACGATTCCGGTCATCACGTTGAGCCGCTGAGTCGCTAGGACGCTGAGCCGCTGAGCCGTTGGCCCGCTGAGCCGTTGGCCCGCTGGATTTCGGGCCCGCGCCGCCGAGGCCCGACGTGCGTCCTTCGGGGTGTTCCGTGATCGCCGCCGCTGCGTGTCAGTTCCGGCGGTGGCTCGTTGACCAGGGCGTGGCCCCGCGAATATGCGGCGGGCATGGTCGGTGTCAGCGGCGGGACTCGGTCCCGGACCAAGGAGGAACGTGATGGGCGCAGAGGTGCGGGACATGGTCGGCGGCGTGGGCAAGCTGGGTGCGCGGGCCGCCGTGCTGGGCGCGGTCGCGGGAGCGGCGCTGCTCCCGGCCGGTGTCGCGCACGCGAGCGTCCTCGGGGTCGGCGACGCGGTGTTCGGCAACGCCTGCGTCAACCAGGACCACGGCGTACGGTCGGCGGGCGCGACGGTCGCGGGCAGCGGGGTGGGCGGCGGCAACCAGACCGGTCTGCCGCTCAGCCTGCCGCGCAACCACTGCGGCGGCAGCGGGATCGTCTGCACCGCCGTCTTCATGTCGTCCGTCTGACCCGGGCGGGAGCGGCGGAGCGGCGAGCGGCGGCCGGTCGGATGACGGCAACGGCGGGCACAACGGTGGTTACGGTGGCGGGCGTTGGTACGGGCGTTGGTACGGGCGTGGGTACGTGCGCTGCGCCGGGTGTCGGTACGGGTGTGGCCGCGAGTGCCGCGCCCGGCGACCGGGCGGTGGCCGAACTGCTCGCCCTCAGCGGGCAGGCGCTGCCGTCGCTCCGCCGGTGGGCGGCCTCGGAACCGGACTGCGGCCTGGCCCGTGCGCTGCTCACCCTGGCGACCGGCGACGGTCTCGGCGACGCGGAGCTGAAGGCGGAGTTGGCCGTCGCGTATCGCGACGCGCAGGCGGCCGGCGAGCGCGAGGCGAGCGTTGTGTACGGCGTGTTCCTCTTCACGCACCGGCAGTACGCGCTCACCGCGGACCACTTGGTGGCGCACTTCGCCCGGTGGCCGGCCGACGAGGTCGCCGGGCTCATGCTCGGCGCCTTCGCCGCGGACGCGGACCCGGCCGGTCGCGCGCGGGGCGAAGCCCTCGTCGAGGAACAGGCCGCCGTCGCGGGCCCCGGCAACTGGCCCTGGACGAGCTGGCTGGCCGCCGCCCGCGCCGAGCAGGGGCGGGTACGCGACGCCCACCGGCTCGCGGTACGCGCCCTGGAACTCTGCCCGCGCTCGGGCGTCGCCGCCCACGCCCTCGCCCACGCCGAGCACGAGTTGGGCACCGGGCGGGCGGGCACGGAATTCCTCGACGCCTGGCTCGCGGCGGACCCGCGCGCGGTGCAGTCGCGCCATCTCACCTGGCACGCCGCGCTCCACTCCATCGCCTGCGGCGACTTCGCCGACGCCCGTCGCCGCGCGGACGCGGCCCTGTCCAGGTCCGACGTCGGCATGCGGGCCGCGACCAACTGGCGCCTGCTGCTGGCCGGACAGGAACCGGCCGGGCGCAACGAACCCGCGCACGTACGGGAGTTGCTGGCCGGACCGGGCGGCATGGCGGAGGTCTTCCACACCTTCAACCTCGCCCTCGCCCTGGCCGTGGAGGCCGCGACCGACGACCTGCACGCCCTGGCCCGCCGTGCCGCCGCAGACCCGCGCACGGAGTTCCGCGACGTACTGGCCCCGGTGGTACGGGCGTTGGCGGAGATCACCGCGGGCCGCCCCCGGGCGGCGGCCGACCTCCTCACCGACCTGGGCGAGGCGGCGGACCGGATCGGCGGGGTGCGCGTGGAGCGCGAGATCATCCACGACACCCTCGCCCGCGCCCTCGCGGACGCCGGAGAACCCGCCCGCGCCGCCGCCCTGCTCCACGACCGCGTCACGGCCCGCCGCCACCACGTATACGAAGACCTTCTCCTTACGCCGGGCGGCCCGGTCGTCTCCGCTGACCCGGCGGCCGACCGCCGACCGCCACCTACTCCGGCGTGACCGCCACACCGCCGACCGCCACCTACTCCGGCGTGACCGCCACACCGCCGACCGCGGACCCCCGCGCCGTCCGTGGCCGTCCCGTCCGCCCCGGCGGCCGACCGCCCCTCGCCCCGCGCGTCCCCGTGCCCCGCACGCCTGGCCGTGTCCCGGCGGCCTTACGCGTGCGTGCGCGCCACGCCCAGGGTGGCTCCGACCGGGCGGCCGCACCAGCCGCGCGGGTGCGGGCGCGGGCACCACGCGCTACGTACGTCGGTGTGACTCGCGTACGGGTGGCCCGTCGCGGGTGGCGACCCACCGTTTGGCCGCGCACCCGCGTGCACCACGCGCCACGTACGTCGGTGCGGCCCGCATACCGGTCGGCCACACGCGCGTGGTCACGTACCCGCGACCGGGCCCCGTGGCCGTGAGCGCCACGCGCCCACGTACCCCCGCCATGGCGCGCTCATCGCCGGGCATCAAGCCCGGCCCGCCCCGACTTTCTCGGAGAGTTACATGTCCGCTGCCCACTTGATCGTCGTGTCTTTGCCGGGCAGTGGGACGCCGGTGGTGGCCGGGATCACCGGCGCGCTCGGGTATGCCTCGCTCGGCACGATGAGCGGAGATCAGTCGGCCGGGCCGCGGCAGCCCGGTCCTGGCGAGGTGTATTCGCTGCTCACGGCCGCCTACGGTCCCGAGAGGGCCGCCCGCCTGCTGAACCCGAATCCGAGTCCGAACCCGAATGTGGAGCCCGCTTTTCACGAGGCGGTCAGCGCCCTGTGGCGGGTGTGGTGGACGCGCCTGGGCCAGCCGGTCACGCACGGCTCACCCGTGGACCCCGGCGCCGAAGCCCGGCTGGCCCGGCTGCCCGCCGCCGAACTGCTCGATCTGCTGCCGGGCAGGGGCTGTTGGTACGTCACCGGCCTGGACCTGCGCCGGGCCGACGCCGACCTTCTGCGCGTCTGGCACTCCGGCGGACGGCCGCCGATCGTCTTCCACCACCGGGACATCCGCGACCGGATCATCAGCCAGATCCGCGCCCTCACCCGGCCCGAGGGCCAGGTGGGCTCCCTGCCGGAACACCTCGTCTACCGCGACATCCTCACCGCCCTGCCGACGCTGGACGCCCGTATCACCCTCGCGCTGACCGACCCCGGCTTCCCCGGCATGCACGAGGCCCGCCGGAGCCAGTGGCTCCTCCGCCACCCGGCGGTCTGCGTGATCACCGACGAGGAACTCGCGGGCCCCGCGCGCGAAGAGGCACTCGCCCGCCTCCTGCGCGCGACGGGCCACACGTCCCTCCCGGCCACCGCACTCCCCCCGCTGGCCGCCCCCGGCGACGTACCGCCGGACACCGGCCGCGCGCTCTTCACCCCCGCCCACGACCGGCTCCTCCGCCTCCACCACGGCGACCTCCTGCCTCCCCTGGACGCGGCCGCGTCCACGAGGTGAAGGCCGCCGTGCGCTCGGGCACCGTCCCCCGATTCCGCGCCGAATCCGCGCGGATTCCGCGCCGGAGGCGTCAGGTGCCGTTGACCAGGCGGATGTAGCGGACCCAGTCCCAGTTGGGTCCGGGGTCGGTGTGGTCGGTGCCGGGGACCTGGACGTGGCCGATGATGTGGTCGCGGTCCTTGGGGATGCCGTACTTGTCGCAGATCTCGGCGGTGAGGGCGGCCGAGGAGTGGTACATCGCGGTGGTGAAGTAGGCGGGCTGGTCGACCCAGCCCTCGTGCTCGATGCCGATGCTGCGGGTGTTGTAGTCCCAGTTGCCCGCGTGCCAGGCGACATCGCGCTCACGGACGCACTGGGCGACGGCGCCGTCGCCCGAGCGGACGACGTAGTGGGCCGCCGCCGCGTGGGAGGGGTCCTGGAAGAGGCTGATGGTGTCGGTGAAGGACTCCTGGGTGACGTGGATCACCACGAGGTTGATCGGGTAGGTCGAAGTGCGGTTGGACGCCGTGTAGTTGCCGGAACTGGCCGGGGTCCAGGAGGCTGACGGGTAGTCCACGGTGGCGGCCGACGCGCGGCCGATCCCGGACGTCAGGTCCGCCGTGACGCCGACGGTGACGGCGGCCCCGAAGGCGAGGGTGCCGCGCAGCAGCGAGCGCCGGGTGGGCGTCTCCGCCGCGAGCGGGGGCCCGGCGTGGGCGCCGGGTATGCGCCCGGGTGAGCCGGTGGGTTCGGTGCCGGAGACGACCCCGGACGGGACCGGGACCCCGGACACGACCCCGGACGTACCCGTGGACGTCACGCCGGGCGTGCCCGAGACGTCGACTTCGCGCCCAACCTGGCCGGATTCACCGGCCGGGCTCAACGGGCGTGACGGCGGGGGTACTTGGGGGTCGCTGGGGCGTGCCATGAAAAGCTCCCTTGGGCGTCATGGAGAGGACGAGTGCATGACAGAAGTGCGGGGCCTGCTCATGGTGGGGTCCGGGTGCGTGACCTGCCAAGCGATTCGCGAATTGGCAGAGGTCCACACCGGTGGCGAGACCGCGGCGGCCCCGTCGCCGCCCGTTGCTTGGCTGCCGGACCCCGGCCGTCGGTCGACGCCGTACACAGCCGTGCACACGGAATCGGCGCCGCGCCCTGACCGTACGTAATCGAACCATCCCCCTGTGCATAACAACTGACACACACTCACATCACTACCCGGCCACATCCGGTGCCGGGTTTACCCGTATCACGCACTCCGTGACCGTTTGGTTCCCGACGTCAACTCTTTGATTCGGCTTGGAAAACGACCCCGGCTCTATTAACGTTCGATAACGCAGCGCGGTTGTCACCACCGCCACAGAGGCGGCACCGCGCGCTTGCCGAATCCCGTCCGCGGGAACCGGGGACCCGCCCTCCTGCTCGCCACACCCTGGCGTACGGGAGGGGTCCAATGGGGTGAATCGGGCAGCATCCAGGCCCGTAGGAGACCTTCCTGCTCCGAACCCGTCAGCTAACCCGGTAGGCGACAAGGAAGGAAAGGAGTGCGCCCGCGTGGCGTCCAACCAGCCTGCCTACGCTCCCGCCCCGGCGGCCCCAGCGGCCGATCCCCCCGGCGAGTGGGACGACTGGAATTCTCCAGGGGATTCCGCCGCCTCTGCCGAAGCCACTGCTTCTGCCTCTGTCGCTGCCCCTGCCGAAGCCGCCGCGTACGTCGCGGCCCAGGGCGACCCCGGTGCCGCGGGCGCGCAGGGTGGATACGGCGCGTACGGCGTTCAGGGCGCGAACCGTCACCGGCTTCCGCGCCAGCGCTCCGTCGGCTCCGTGGCCCGTGGCTCGACCGTCCTCGGCGTCGCCGCGATGGCCGCCGTAGGGGCCGGGGGCGTGGCCGTCGCGGCCGACGCCGTACCCGCGCCCATAGCGGTCCCGGACCTGCCGGAACTCCCCGACTCCCTTGACCTGCCCCCGAGTTCGACCGGGGTGTCGCCCGCCGGTTCCCCCGGCGTCTCGGCGCTGCCCACAGCCGGTGACTTCTTCGGCGCGGCGGTACGGGACGTGTCGGCCCCCGACATCTCCGTGAGCACGGCCTCCGTGAGCACGGCCGCCGATACGGCCCCCGACTTTGCTCCGGCTACGGACTTGGTTCCGGCCACGGACTCCGCGCCGGTTTCGACCACGGCTCCGACCGCCGTCGTGGCCGCCTCCTCCGTCGACGTCGCGCCGTCCGCCGCCCCCGTGCCCACCGACCCCGGTGAGGCCCTGCGCGCCCGCATCATCGACGAGGCCACGCGGCAGCGGGACGCCGCCGCGCGGGCCGAGCGCGAGGCGGCCGAGAAGGCGGCGGCCCAGCAGGCCGCCCGCGAAGCCGCCGCGCAGAAGGTACGCGAGCAGGCCGCCGCCGCGAAGGCCGCGGCGGAAGCACAGGCCAAGGCCGATGCCGAGGCCGATGCCAAGGCCGAGTCCGAGCGCCTGGCCCACCTCGCGGTCTCGTACCTCAAGCCGCTCGCCTCGTACACGCTCACCGACAGCTTCGGCGAGGCCAGTTCCCTGTGGGCCAACACCCACTCCGGCCAGGACTTCGCCGCTCCCACCGGCACCCCGGTGCACGCCATCCACACCGGTACGGTCACCTCGGCCGGGTGGGCGGGCTCGTACGGCTACCGCGTGATCCTCACCCTCGATGACGGCACCGAGCTGTGGTACTGCCACCTCTCCACCATGGTCGTCACCTCCGGAGAGGTCATCACCGGCGACACCATCGGGCGCGTCGGCGCCACCGGCAACGTCACCAGCCCCCACCTCCACCTGGAGGTCCGCCCCGCCGCCGGGGCCGCCCCCATCGACCCGGCCGTCTGGCTCCGCGCCCACGACATCGCCGTCTGAACCATCCGGGACGGTCCCGCTCCACCCGGGACCGCTCCTCCGGTTAACCCCGACGGCCCTGGCGCTCCCCCCCCGACGCCAGGGCCGTTGGCATGCGGCTCGCTCGGTCAGCCCTTCCGGTCCAGCGTCGCCGACAGCACGGCGATACCCGTCTCGCCCTCGTCGAACTGGCGCAGGACATCCGCCAGCGTGGCGGCGGCATCGGTGTGCTCGATGACGAGCAACGGCTGCGCGCCGTCGTCCTGGACCGCCGGTACGAAGTCGGTGACGATCTCGCCCCGCAGCAGGACCAGACGGTCGGCGTCGAGCGGATCGCGGGCCAGCCCGGCGAGGTGCGTCCGCAACTCGTCCGTCTCGCCCAGATCGGCGTCCAGCACCGCGTGGTGCGACAGCACCGTCACGGCCAACCGCTCGCCGATCCGCTCATAACGCGCCGAGAGGTCGTCCGGCAGCACATAAAAGACGCCCTCCTCGCCCTCGTGCCCCCGGTTCAGCAGCAGACGGATCATCCGCTCCGCCGGGTCGGGCGAGTCCAGACCGAGGTCCAGAATCACTTCCACGCCGTCCGGATCCACCGACGGGATCGCGCCGATCCATATCCGCGCCGACCCGGAACCGGCGGCCCCGCCGCCGCTCGTGACATCGTCGTCGTCCATGCGCGGCATTCAAACACGCGGCTCTCAGCCGCGCGGGCCCGTCACGGCCGGGGCGTGGTCTCAGGGGTGGCGGCGATGTCGGCGTCGGGCCGCGACCGCCCTGGGCGCGTCGCCCGCGTCGGCGTCCGCGTTCAAGCGCGCCGCCTCAGCCGCGTCGGCCTGTCACGGCCCAGGACGCGGCGGCCACGCCACCCGCGACGGTGAAGACGGCGGGCCAGGCGCCGAGCTTGCGGGCGAGAGGGTGCGAACCCGCGAAAGCGGCCACGTAGACGGTGGTCAGCGTCGTGGCGACCGCCGGTCCCGAGCGCGCGTGCCACTCGCGGGCCGCGAGCGTGCCCGCCGCCGCGAGGGCCACGCCCCCAAGGGCCCGCTTCCGCGTCCACCGGGCCACCCCGTAGCCGCCGATCAGCCCGCCCGCCGCCACCACACTCGCCGGAACCCCAGCCATCCCGTCCTCCTCCTCACGCACCAACCCCGAAGCCTTGCCTCCGAGGCTAACCGCCCCTCGTCCGCCGCCTCCGCGAGGGGGTCCGCGACCAGAGGCGGCGAGTCGCCCTGTCCGGTGTTTGGGGACGGGAGCCGAGGCTGGCGGTGTGCCAGGGGCGGTGAGTGAGCCCGTCCGGTGTTTGGGGACGGGAGTCGAGGCTGGCGGTGTGCCGGAGGCCATGAATCAGCCTGTCCGGCGTTTGAGGACGGGAGTCGAGGCTGGCGGTGTGCCAGATGCCATGAGTCAGCCTGTCCGGCGTTTGAGGACGGAGGCCGAGGCTGGCGGTGGGCCAGATGCCATGAATGAGCCCGTCCGGCGTTTGAGGACGGAGGCCGAGGCTGGCGGTGGGCCAGATGCCATGAATCAGCCCGTCCGGCGTTTGAGGACTAGCCCCAGCGGCAATGAGCGCCCACCCGTCGACCACGCCCCGCCGTCCGGCACCCGAGGGCGGATAGGGGACGGTTCCCCGGGCGAGCCCCCCGCCGCCCCTACCCTCGGGGAATGACCGACGCCGACCTCCGTACGGAGGGCCGCCCGGAGGGCCGTACGCCCCGCGACTGGGCCGTGGACGCGGCCGCGCTCTGCTTCGCCGTACTGGTCGGCATGGTGGTCTACGGCGTCGCGGCGAAGCACGAGGACCGGCCGGTGTGGATCCAGGCGGTCGACCTGCCGCTCGGCGCGCTCGCGTGCGTGTCGCTGTGGTGGCGCAGGCGGTACCCGATGGCCGTGGCGCTGCTGGCCGTACCCGCGTTGGCGCTGTCCAACAGCGTGTTCGGCGCCGGGATGGTGATCACGGCGAGCCTGGCGCTGTACGAGCCGCTGCGCCGTTCGCTGCCGGTGCTCGGGCTGTTCGTGGCCGCGTCGGTGCCGGACGCGCTGCTGCTGTCGGACCCGCACGGCACCGACTGGACGGCGGCGGCCTTCTCGGTGGCGTACTACCTCGTCTCCTTCGCCTCGGGCAGCGCCCTGCGCAGCCGACGCCAACTCCTCGTCCGGCTGCGGGAGGACGCGGTACGCGAGCGCGCCGACCACGCGCGGCGGCTCGCCGACACCCGCCGCGCCGAACGGACCGCCATCGCACGGGAGATGCACGATGTGCTGGCGCACCGCATCTCGCTGCTGTCCGTGCACGCGGGCGCGTTGGCGTACCGGACGAGGAGCGCCGGCGGCCCCGCGCTGGACGCCGCCGAGATCGAGGCGAGCGCCCGCGTCATCCGGGACAACGCCCATCAGGCGCTGGAGGAGTTGCGGGAAGTGCTGCTCGTGCTGCGGACGGAGGACGAGGGCACGGCCGCGCCGCAGCCACGGCTAGCGGACGTGGCCGTGCTGGTGGCCGAGGCGCGGGCGGCCGGCCAGGACGTGCAGTTCCACGACGACGTGGACGCCGCGCTCGCGTCCGACCTGCGCCCGCAGGTCCAGCGCACCGCCTACCGCGCGGTGCAGGAGGCGCTGACCAACGCCCGTAAGCACGCGGCCGGTTCACCCGTGACCGTACGGCTGAGCGGCGCGCCCGGCGCGGACCTCACCGTCGAGGTGACCAACCCGCAGGCGTACGAGGCGACTTCGGGGCCGCCGCGCCCGATCCCCGGTTCCGGCACCGGTCTTGTGGGCCTCGGCGAGCGCGTCGCCCTGGACGGCGGGACCCTCGAACACGGCCGTGCCGACGGCGTGTTCACCGTACGGGTACGGCTACCGTGGCCCGCGACATCAGCGCGTGATCCCCGGCAGCGGGGGAAGGGCGAGGCGTGAGGGGCGACGGCATGATCCGGGTACTTCTGGTCGACGACGACCCGCTGGTGCGCGCCGGGCTGAAGATGATGCTGCGCGGCGCCGACGGCATCGAGGTCGTCGGCGAGGTGGGGGACGGCGCGGCCGTACCCGGGGCCGTACGGCAGCACGGTCCCGACGTCGTCCTTATGGACATCCGCATGCCGGTCATGGACGGCATCACCGCCACCCGCGCCCTCACCGGGCGCGACCCCGCGCCCCAGGTCATCGTGCTGACCACCTTCGGCGCCGAGGACACCGTCCTGGAGGCGGTACGCGCGGGCGCGGCGGGCTATCTCCTCAAGCACACCGAGCCGGAGGAGATCGTCGAGGCCGTACGCCGGGCGGCTCGCGGCGAACCCGTCCTGTCGCCGTCCGCCGCCCGTGCCCTCATCGCCCACGCGGCTACCGGGTCCTCTTCCCGCGCCGACGCCGCCCGGCAGCGGCTCGCCGACCTCTCCGAGCGCGAGCGCGACGTCGCCCGGGCCGTCGCGGAAGGGCTCTCCAACACCGAGATCGGCGCGCGGCTGCATGTGTCGGTCGGGACGGTCAAGGCGCATCTGTCCAGCGCGCTGGGGAAGGCCGGGGTCGAGAACCGGATTCAGCTCGCGTTGCTGGCGCATGACGCGGGGGAGGAGTGAGGGGGCGGTGCTCGCGGCGGTCCCGTCCCGTAGCGCCTCCGGCGGGGATGCGGGCCGGTGGGTGTACGGGGCCGGTCGGTGGGTGTACGGCACGGGCCCGGTGGGTGTACGGGGCCGGTCGGTCGGAGTACGGCACGGGCCGGTCGGTGGGTTGACGGGTCTGGCCGGTCGGACGGCGGGTCTGGCCGGTAGGCCGAGGCCGTGAACGGGGCGGGTGCCTAGCGTCGGAGGTATGCCTTCCGATGACGCAGTACGGACGTCTTTGCCGCGGGCCGCCGCTTCCGCCTCGGGCCCGGGGGCCGAGGCCGGCCGGGGGACCGTATCCGACCCTGGGGCCGACTCCCGGCCGGGGACCGTATCCGACCCCCGGACCGTATCCGCGTACCGGCCGCCGGCCGACCCGCGCCCGGCCGACCCGCGCCCGCACGACCCGCGCCCGCACGACCGGCGCCCGCATCACCGTCTCCGGCTCGCGGTGGCCCTCTTCTTCCTCTCTCCCCTGATCGGGGAGTTCCTGCTCGGCAACCAGCCGGTCACCGCGCTGCCGTCCGTCCTGATCCTCGCGCCGATGTACGGCGGCGGCGCCGTACTGATCCGCGAGTGCGCGCGGCGCCTCGGCCGGGGCTGGCCGACGATGATCGTGCTCGCGGCGGCATACGCCCTGGTCGAGGAGGGGCCGATCGACCAGATGCTGTGGAATCCGCACTACGGCGGGTTCGACATGGCGGGCGCGTACGCGGGGACGTACGTGCCGTTCCTCGGGACGAGCGTCGGGATGATCGAGGACGTGCTGTCGATCCACACGGTCTGGAGCGTGTGCGTGCCGATCGCGATCGTGGAGACCTTCGCGTGGGGTGGCGGGCGCGCGGGACGGGAGATCCGGCCGTGGCTGGGCAACATCGGCCTGCCGCTGGTCGCCGCGGCCTTCGTCGCCGACTCGCTCTTCCTCGCCGTCGCGCAGCAGCACAGCGAGCACTTCATGGCCTCGCCCGCGCGGCTCATCGGCTGCGGCGCCGTCATTCTCGTACTGATCGCGCTGGCCTTCACGCTCCCCGCCCGCCCGGCGACCCGCCCGACGGCCCGTACGCCCCGCCCCTGGCTCGTCGGCGCCACGGCCTTCGCCGCCACGTCCCTCTACTGGGCGCGCGGCGGCCTGCTCCCCTCCGGCGTCCCCGACTGGACCGACCCCGCGCTGTGGCTCCTGGCCGTCGCCGCCTTCGTACGCCTCGCGCTCCGCTGGTCCCGCAGCCCGGCGTGGTCCGCCGCCCACCGCTTCGCGCTCGCCGCGGGCGCCGTCCTCACCTACGCCTGGGTCGGCTTCACGCAGTCCTCGACTCTCGACGTCTCCCTGTCCCTGGCCCTGACGGGAAGCGCCGTCTTCGCCCTCGCCGCCCTCGTGCTCCTGGCCGCCGCCGCCCGCGCCCTCACGCGCCGCGCAACTCCCGGTCGCCCCGCCCCCAGAAACGCCGGTACACCCGCCGGGCCAGCAGCGGACCGAGAATCCACAGCACCCACGCGTGCGTCGTCGCAAAGAACACCGGAATGGACAGACCGAACCCGACGATGACCCCGTACGACCCCTCGTTCCCGTCCACCCCGGCGCCCGTCCCCGTGGGGTTCAGCGTCTTCAGGTAATACGTCAGGGCGAGCAGCGTGACATTCGCCAGCACCTGCAACAGCGCGTAGAAGCCCCACCGCAGCGCATGCGTGGCGACGGTGTCGTGCCCCTCCTCGATCAGCATCTTCGTCGCGAACGGATTCAGGATGATCATCATCAGCCACACCATGTTGATCTTCCGCAGCCGCGTATCGACCCGCAGCGCCGTCCTGAACACCCTGTGGTGCTCGCCCCACGCCATCGCGATCACCACGAAACTGATCAAAAACGCCAGGTAATGCCCGTCATCCGCCCGCACCGAGTGCCAGAACTCCGACACGTCGTGCCCCTCCGGCACCGGCAACTCCAACGCGAGCAACGTGATGGCGATCGCCACCACCGCGTCCGAAAACAAAATCAGCCGCTCCGCCGCCCGCGTCTCATGCCCTTGCTCGTTCTCCGAAATATCCGTCTCCCCACACACCGCGACGCCCCAAAGACCCCGCACTCACCACTAAAACCGCCCCAGTAGACCACCCCACCCCACCCCCCACAGTGCGATGCCGCACCTACGCAAGGAGGGTCAGTTCGTCAGAAGTGCGCGGAGAGCCGTCGGGGTCCGCCACGGCTCCTCGGGGCTTGCACTGCGGTGGCACATGCGGTGGCAGTTCGAGCAGAGCAGGGCGAGGTCGTCGAGCGACGTGGTGGTCTCCCCGGAAACGTGGAGAGGGAGCGTGTGATGCACCTCGATGTAGCCGTCGCCAAGGCTGCCGTATGTCTCAGCGAAGCTGAAGTCGCACACTTCGCAGCGCAGGCTGCCGCCGGCTGCGAGCACGGACTTGATCTTCCTGGCCCGGAGCTTCGGATCCCGCTCCCTCGCGTGGTGGAGCCGAGCGAGCAGCCGGCCTTCCGGCGCGGCTTCGTCGTCTGGATCCGGTGGCTCGGCAGGGAGCTGAAACGGACCGTTGACGGCTACGTTCCGAATCCGCTCGGCGGCGGCCAGCATCTCCTCGGGCCGGGCGATGAAGGCGGCCACGACTTCCTTGTCCAGGCGTCCGCCCCGGGTCGGCGGGCCCTGGTAAGACGGGTGAGCCGTGGCCAAGTCCGTCGTCTTGCGGCTGACGCTTCCCGTGGAGCGGAACTTGACGCTGCGGGTCTCGACCGGGTGGAGGGGGAGCACTTGCAGCAGGTCGGACAAGTCCATTACCTGGAGGTCGTTCTCGCGAAGTTCCTTCCAGCCGTTCTGCACGACGAGGGCGCATGCGAGGAGGAGTTCATCCCGCTGCCAAGAAGGGTTCCGCATGCGCCTTATCGTAGGACTGCTCGCTGTGGCGTGACGGGTGCCCGAAGACTGCCGTCCGCTGCGCGACACTTGAGCGGATTGTCAGTGGGGTCTGCCACCCTCTGTGACAGTGAGATGCAAGACGCTCACACGGCGCGACTGGGATGAGGGTGCATGACGAGCATTGAGCCACAGTTCACCTCGGTGGAGATCTGCGCCGGAGCAGGCGGCCAGGCGGTGGGCCTGCACCGGGCGGGGTTCAAGCACCTTGCCCTGATCGAGATCGACCCGAATGCCTGCCAGACGCTCAAGGACAACGTCGAGGGCAATCCGAAGTGGGACGGCTGCAAGGTCATCGAGGCCGATCTCACGAAGTTTGACCCACGCCGGCTGAAGCTCAAGCCAGGAGTACTCGACCTGTTGGCGGGCGGCGTCCCGTGCCCGCCGTTCTCGGCGGCAGGCAAGCAACTGGGCCACGAGGATGAGCGTGACCTCTTTCCTACGATGCTTGACCTGATCGGCTTCCTGCAGCCGAAGGCCGTGATGATTGAAAACGTCCGGGCACTCCTGGAACCGCCTGAGAAGTTCCGTAAGTACCGCGAAGACGTCATCGAGCACCGCCTCAAAGAGGCTGGATACACGATCTGCTACTGGAAAGTGCTGGAAGCACGGGACTACGGGGTTCCGCAGCTTCGGCCGCGGGCGATTCTCGTAGCGATGAAGCCGGAGTATGCGAAGCACTTCGCCTGGACTGAACCGGAGCACACCAAGCTGCTCACGGTTGCGAAAGCCTTGGCGAAGTCCATGCGTGAGCGCTACCAGGCCAGCGGGCAGGACCCTCGCTGGAAGGGTCTTTACACCGCCCGCTGGGAGACCGCTTACAAGAAGTGGCTCAAGGCCGCGAAGACCGGCACCGTGGCGCCCACGCTGGTGGGCGGATCAAAGAAGCACGGCGGAGCGGATCTCGGCCCCAGCCGGGCGAAGGAAGCCTGGCGGAAGCTCGGTGTGTGCGGGCTGGGCGTCGCGAACGATCCGTCGGACCTTCAGGATCCGGAGCGGGACCTCTACGCGGAGCGCGGTCCCAAGCTGACCGTGCTGCAGGCAGCGACCATCCAGGGATTCCCCGAGGACTGGAAATTCTCCGGCCGGAAGACGGCGGCATACCGCCAGGTGGGGAACGCCTTCCCGCCGCCTGTCGCCGAAGCCGTCGGCAAACAGATCGTCGCCGCCTTGGCCGCGGGGAAGCGTGAGAAAGACGCGCAGATCGAGAAGGACTCCGCTCTCTTTGAAGTCTCCGCCCCGTCAGCTCCTGCTCGCACGCATCTTGTCAACCGTGGCGGCGATCGTGAGCGCGCAGGCGTCCGGTGACTCGTGCTCCCAAAAGCGCAGCGCCGTCCAGCCGGCTTCAGCGAGCCGTTCGTTCGTATCCCGGTCCCGCGCCATGTTCCTGGCGACCTTCTCTGACCAGTAGCCCGAATTGGTCTTCGGCGACACATAGTGCTCCGGGCAGCCGTGCCAGTAGCAGCCGTCAATGAAGACGGCGACCTTTGCCGGCCGGAACACCAGATCCGCCGTCCGGCGAAGGTCGGGCAGGGGGCGCGCTGAGACGCGATAGCGCAGCCCCCGCGCATGCACCAGGCGCCGTATCAGCCACTCCGGCCCCGTATCCCGGCTCCGGATAGCCTGCATGTTCCGTCGGCGGCTCTCAGAAGAGGCCCAGGAACCCGGCGGTGGGGACCAGTCGTCCGTCAACCTGCTCTCCCCCCTTGAGGCACGTACGCCCCGGATGCACAGTTCGGCCTTCAGCCGTCCAGAGGCACTCAACGGTACCGAGCCTACGGGTGGGCTGGCCGAAGACATTGCGCTGGCAGTCAGCCCGTTCACTTGGTGTGGGTAGGGAGCAGCGGAGCCGCCTGGGGCGGTTCGCCCGGCAGGGCGCAGGCCCAGCGGCGTTCACTGAGAACGACGGTGGGCCGGAGGGTCTCCGCCGGTCCGACCTCAACGACACGAACGCTGACGAACTCGCCCTCGCGGGGTACCGGTATGTCCAGTTGCTCGGCGATCCGCCTGTGGCTCTCGTAGTCGCCGATGATGAGGATGCCGTCCCTGCGCAGTGCGCTCCGCGAACCCCCATTGCCGCGGACCCGCTTCATGTAGTCCTTCTGCTGCGCTACCGTCCGCACGACGTTCCGTCCGATCCGGCGCTTCTGGACTCTCCGGAAGAGTTCGTTCAAGCGCGCCTGCCCAGATGAGGATGCGAACACTGCTTTCCGGTCGGTCGGATCCATGTGGAGCAGTACATTCTCCGGGAGTTCCGCATCGCGCCATAGCCACGTGATCTTTTCCCGTTGTTTGGAGTTGACCGTCTGCTTGAGGTCCCGGTTGTTGCCCTGGTTCAGCAACTCCGCCCTGATGCGCACCAGGCCGGCGCTCCACCGGCTCTTGTAGTCATCAGCCCAGACGAGCAGGCACAGATGGCCAATTGCCTCCGGCGGAATCATCCAGCCGCCGAAGGTCTGGGAATACTTGCAGTCCACGTCGACGCCCGCGATTTTGTAGTCCATGGCGTCACCGTCAGCAAACCGGAACTCCCGCTGGAGATTGATCTCTACGACCGTGCCCGCATGCGTCTTCTCCGTTTTGAAGAGCGTCTTCCAGTCGTAACGGCCTGTGCTCTCCCCGTCGAGGAGTTGGTCGATGGTGTTCCGGAGCACTGTTGCGAACCGGAAGCCCGAGGGATCCGCCGCCCGGAGCGCTTCCACAACGGCCGCAAGCTCGGGGTCGTCCTGGTCGGCAGACGCGATGTTCGTGGCAGCCGAGTGGTCGAGGGGGAGCAAACGTATACCTCCTTCAGCCTGAGCGGCTTGCGAACGGCCGGGGCCGACGGGGACGTTGCCGTCGCCGAAGGCGCAGTCGTGCTGGGCGCGCTAACGGGGCCGTCAGCCTACCGATGCTCCGGGCCCTGCGGGTAAGGGCGCGAGACGGCGGCGGGCAGCGGCAGGTTGGCGCCTTGGGCGACCACGGTGGAGTTGTCGCCCGTACCCCGCTCGACGATCGCGACGGCCGTCCCCGACGGCGCGGGGTTGACCACGAGGTGCGTGGTGGCGACGCACGCGGCGGCCAGGTCGGCGCGCAGGAACTCACCGGCGTTCGTCGTCCCGCGTGCCGCACAGCAGGACGGCTACGGTGTTCGACGCCTTGCGGGCCGGATCGCCGGCCAGGCTGTTGCGCAGGCTCGCGGACCCGGTGACAACTCGCCGCGAGCGAGGGCAATGCGGGCGCGGTGTGAGCCATGGCGGAGGCTGGGGCGACGCGGTGGGCGCGAGGTGCGGAGATTAACGGTGCTTGCCGGGTCCGGGGGCGCCCCACGTGCCCGGCGCCTGCGCGTGCCATGCGCCGGGCGCACCCCACTGGCCGGGCGCCTGGCCGTCCCACGGCCGGGGGCCCCACATCGGGGCCTGGCGCGGATGCGGGAAGGGCGCCGCCCAGGCGGCGGGCGGGAGGTGCGGCGTCGCGGCCTGGGCGAGCGGGATTCGCACCAGGGACTTGCGCTGCCAGAGGTGATGGAGGAGTTCGGCTTCGCGCGCGGTGAAGTCCGGCGCGGGCATGCCGCGGGTGGCCGCCGCGCGCAGGAAGGCGAGGTGCGTGGCGAAGGCGGTGTAGTCGCGTACCGCGCGCGCCCCGCTCTCGCCGTAGTAGCGGCGCGCGGTGTCGCGGGCCTGGCTGCGGGCCTTCATCGAGGCCAGGGCGGTCGGCTCGGGGAGCGTCAGCCAGCCGGCGGCGGCGTAGACGGGGAGGTTGGTGCGGATGGTGCGCAACTCGCGGGCGCGGGCCCAGAAGGCGAGCCAGACGACGAGGCCGAAGACCGGGATCATGACGGCCACGTAGACGGTCAGGAAGCCGACGGGCGAGAGCATCGAGGAGCTGTTCCACAGGCCGTGCAGCACCATCGCGAGCAGCCAGCCGCCGAGCGGCGCGAGCCAGCGCCACACACTGCGCGGGCGGCTGGTGGCGGCGATGGCGAAACCGATGCCGGTCATCGCCGTGAAGAGCGGGTGCGCGAAGGGCGTCATCAGGACGCGGACGAAGAAGGTCGCGGCGGTCGCCGAGTCGAGTACGGAGGAGCCGAGCGCCTTGTCCTCGCCGAAGGCCGAGCCGATGTACAGGATGTTCTCGGTGAAGGCGAAGCCGGTCGCGGCCAGCCCCGCCAGCACGATGCCGTCCACGACGGACTCGATGTGACGGCGCCGGAAGAGGAAGAGCAGCAGGAGCGCGGCGCCCTTCGCCGTCTCCTCCACCAGCGGCGCGACGAAAGTCGCACCCCAGTGGTCGGTCTG
Source organism: Streptomyces sp. NPDC024632 (assembly GCF_055559175.1). Classification (NCBI taxonomy): domain Bacteria; kingdom Bacillati; phylum Actinomycetota; class Actinomycetes; order Kitasatosporales; family Streptomycetaceae; genus Streptomyces; species Streptomyces sp. NPDC024632. The sequence continues at coordinate 622,145 of NZ_JBVHLD010000002.1, read as the reverse complement.
CGTCGGAGTCGCGGAGAAGGTCGTGGCGATCAGCTTGGCGCCGTACTCGTTGGCGAACAGCGCGACGAGGGTCGCCGCGCACGCGCCCCAGGAGAAGGCGAAGACCACGTTCTGCCAGGGGCTCGGCGCCACGTGGTCGAGCCACAGGAACGCCCAGACCAGCAACGGCACCGGCAGGACGGCCAGCACCAGGCCGACCAGGAAGCTCTCGGTGCCTATGTGCTGGCGCACGACCGCGAGGATGATCACACCGCAGACGGCCAACGCCGTGAACAGCGCGCCCGTACGGACCGCCCGGCTCTCCCAGAACGGACGGCGGGGCGCGTACTGCCAGGTCTCGGGAGCGGGCGCGGGCGCGAATCCGGGCGGCGGCCCGGCGGGTGCGGCCTCCGACGCGTCGGGACCGGATACGTCGGGACCGGATACGGCGGCACCGGATACGTCGCGACCGGATACGTCGCGACCGGATACGTCGCGACCGGATACGTCGGCACCGGATACGTCGCGACCGGATACGTCGGAACTCGATCCGGCGGAACCAGATCCGTCGAAGCCCGATCCGGCGGTCCCGGACTGCGGTCCCGGCGCGGCGGACCCGGGCGGCGACCCCGACGCGGGCAGGGCAGCGGCCTCCTGAGGACCCGCGGCCCCGGCAGCCGGGTGCGAAAACATGGACACCCGTCGACAGTACGGGGGCCGGGCGGCCGTACGCGAGGGTGCGTCGGCATCGGTTCGCGCAGGTGACCGACGCTGCCCGGCCCGAACGGGCGGGTCAGGGGCGGTTCCGGCGGCGGCTCAGGGACCGGGCCAGGGACGAGACCAGGGACGGGCCAGGAGACGGTTCCCGGAGCGCGCGCCGGTCGCGTACGCCGGACGTCCCCGCGCCCGTACGCGCCCCGTGCCCGTACGCCGGACGTCCCCGCGCCCGTACGCACGCCGCGCCCCACGCGCCTACGCAGGACGCCCCCCGCCGCCTCCCTCAGATACGGGTGAACAGCAGGTCGCGTACGACGTGCCCCTTCGCCAGCCCCTGCCGCTCGAACTTCGTCATCGGCCGGAAGTCCGGCCGGGGGGCGAAACCTTCCGCCGGGTACCGGTTCGCCAGCCCCGGCTCCGCCGCCAGCACCTCCAGCATCTGCTCGGCGTACGGCTCCCAGTCCGTCGCGCAGTGCACGACCGCGCCGGGCCGCAGCAGCGGCAGCACCATGGCCAGGAAGTCCGGCTGGATCAGCCGCCGCTTGTGGTGCTTGGCCTTCGGCCAGGGGTCGGGGAAGTAGACGCGCAGGCCCGCGAGCGAGGCGGGCGGCAGCATGTCCCGCAGCAGGACGACGGCGTCGCCGTTGGCCACGCGGACGTTCGTCAGGCTGAGGCGGTCGGCGAGCGCCAGCAGATTCCCCTGGCCGGGGGTGTGCACATCGACGGCCAGGATGCCGGTCGCCGGGTCCGCCGCCGCCATCGCGGCGGTCGCGTCCCCCATCCCGAAGCCGATCTCCAGCACCACGGGCGGCTCGGGGTCGCCGAAGAGCGCGCCCGGATCCAGCGGCGCGCCGTCCAGCTCCACCCCCCACGCCTCCCAGTGCCGCTCGATCGCCGCGGCCTGCGCCTGCGTGATCCGCCCCCGCCGGGCATGGAACGACCTGATCCGGTGCTCCTCCCGCGACCCCGCCGGATCGGGCGCGGGCCCGCTGGGAAAGCGCTGCTGCTTGCCGACGCCGGTGACGGCCTTTCCGGCAACGGCTTCCGTGTCGGCTTCCGTGACGGATTCCGCTACGGCGACGGCTACGGCATCGGTCTCGCGTACGGCGGGCGCGCTCGTACGCGTGGCGGGGGGAGTGGGTGACGTGGACACAATGCCGTCGATTCTACGGGGCGCCCGCGGCCCCCCGGAGCGGCTGCCAGCGGCGTACGGGCTCACGTACCGGTGCGCGGACGCGCCGCGTAAGGCCAGGTCCGGGGCCGTACGGCGGCCGGGGGCGCAGGCGCGAACCGTGAACGCCGTCCGCGGGGCTACGCGGCGCGCAGGGCCTCCAGGGCCCGACGGGCGACCTCGCGGCCGATCGGGAGCGAGGCGGTGGCGGCGGGGGAGGGGGCGTTGAGGACGTGGACGAAGGGGGCGGTCCCGGCGAAGAGGAAGTCGTCGACGAGGGTCCCGTCGGGGAGTACGGCCTGGGCGCGGACTCCGGCGGGGGCCGGGACGAGGTCGCCGGGACGCAGCGCGGGCAGCAGGCGGCGGGCGTCGGCGGTGAAGGCGCGCTTGGACAGCGAGCGGTGGATCTCGCCCGCCTCCTGGCGCCAGTGGCGGCGGGCGATCCGCCAGGTGCCGGGGAAGCGGGCGGTCGCGGCGAGGTCGCGCAGCCCCACGGTGCCGCGCCGGTAGCCCTCGCGGGCGAGCGCGGGCACCGCGTTCGGACCGAGGTGGACGCCGCCGTGCACATCGCGGGTCAGGTGGACGCCGAGGAAGGGGAAGTCCGGGTCGGGCACCGGGTAGACAAGACCGCGCACCAGCCCGCGGCGGACCGGGATCAGCTCGTAGAACTCGCCGCGGAAGGGCACGATCCGCATGCCCGGGTCGTCCCCGGCCAGCTCCGCGATCCGGTCGCTGTGCAGCCCCGCGCAGTTGACCAGCACTTTCGTACGGATCTCGGGGCGCGGGCGGCCCTCGGCGTCGCTGCTGCGGACGGCGACCAGGCCGTCGGCGCGGCGCTCGATCGTACGGACCCGCTCGCCGTAGCGGACCCGGCAGCCCGCGTCCCCGGCCAGCCGGGCCAGGGTGGCGGCGACCTCGCGGAAGTCGCAGATGCCGGTGGTGGCGACGTGGATGGCGGCCAGCCCCGCGACCTTCGGCTCGTACTCGGCGATCTGGGCCGGGCCCAACTCCCTGACCGGGATGCCGTGTTCGCGGCCCCGCTGGACCAGGGCGTGCAGCCGCGGGAGTTCGGCCTGGGCGGTGGCGACGATGAGCTTGCCGGTGGTCTCGTGGGGGATGCCGTGCTCGGCGCAGAATTTGCCGATCTCGGCCGAACCCGCCAGCGCGTACTGGGCTTTGAGGGAGCCGGGGCGGTAGTAGATGCCGCTGTGGATCACTCCGCTGTTGCGGCCGGTCTGGTGGCGCGCGGGGCCCGGTTCCTTCTCCAGGACGGTGACGCGGATGCCGGGGGAGGCGCGGGTGAGCGCGTAGGCGGTGGAGAGGCCGATGATGCCCGCGCCCACGACAAGGACATCCTCCGGGCGGGAGGCGGGTGCGGTGCTGCGGGTCATGACGCCTCCTGCCTGTGGGGCCCTCATAGCCCGGCGGCCCGCTCCTCAAACGCCGTACCGGCCGGAAACCGCCGGACGGCCCGGAATTCGCTGCTGGCGCATCCGCGCCGCCGCTACGCCCGTGCTGCCGGCCTTCCCACGCTGCTGGCGCATCCGCGCCGCCGGCCCGCCCGCCCGCGCCGCCGGTCCGCCCGCACGCGCCTGCCCGTCCCGCCCGGCTGAATCGTTTACGCCGGGGCCGCGAGCAAGGGCCTGGCCCGCTCCCGCAGCTCCAGCACCCGCGGCTCGTCGTTGTACGGCTCCAGGCGGTGCAGCAGGTCGCGGACGTACTCCGTGGTGCGGGCCGAGGAGATGCGGCCCGCGACCTCGACGGCCTTGGTGCCCGCGGCGCACGCGGCGTCCAGGTTCCCGGACTCCAGTTCGGCGACGGCGGAGACGACCAGGCGCAGGCCGTGGGAGCGGACGAACTCCTCGGTGGGCCGGGCGAGGGCCTGCTCGGTGAAGCGCTGCACCTGGCGCGGGACGCGCAGGTCGCGGTAGCACTCGGCGGCGTCGGCGGCGAGCCGGTCGTAGGAGTAGAAGCCGAGCCACTGCGGGTCGGCGTCGCCCTCGCGGGAGCGCTCGAGTAACGCCTCCGCGGCGGCCAGCGAGGCCCCGCAGGCGGCAGCCTCGCCCGCCTTGGCGTGCGCGCGGGCCTCCACGAGATGGAAGAAGCTCATCGTGCGGGCGGTCGCCAGACCGCGGTTGCGCTCCAGAGCGGCCTGGGCGAGGTCGACGCCCTCGTCGGAGAAGTTGCGGTACGTGGCCTGGAGCGACATCGAGGCGAGCACGTAACCGCCGAGCGGTACGTCGGCGGCGGCGCGGGCCATCCGCAGCGCCTGGATGTAATACCGCTGGGCGGCCTCCTGTTGGCCGGTGTCGAAGGCCATCCACCCGGCGAGACGGGTGAGTTCGGCGGTCGCGCCGAACAGCGCGCGGCCCACGTCGTCGCTGTAGGAACCGAGCAGCAGGGGCGCCGCCTCGACCCGCAGGCACTCCGGGACCATGCCCGAACGCCAGTCGCCGCCACCGTACTTGGAGTCCCAGCGGCGGGCGTCCTCGGCGGCTTCGCGGAGCTTGGTCACGTCGTTGTGACCGACGTGGTTCATGCCCGGCGCGGGCGCGTCGCGGGCCACGGTGGCGTCCGCGGGGGTGATCAACCAGCGCGACGCGGGGGTCACGTAAGCGCTCACTGCGAAAGATCCGGCCAAGCTCTGCCAGATGCCGGTGCCGCCGGGTCCGCGCCGTCCGGCAAGATCCAACCGCCACAGATCGGTGGCCGATTTCACCGCCTCGCCGACATCGCGCGGGAAGGCGAGGCCGACCTCGGGCGCCGGGTCCGCGTCGGCCAGACCGATCTCGTGCAGCGGCACGGGACGGCCGAGCTTGGCGCCTATCGCCGCCGCGATCAGATGCGGCGCGGCGCCCTGCGGGACCATGCCCTTGGCCACCCACCGGGCGACCGACGTCTTGTCATAACGCAGGGTCAGGCCGCGTTGGGCGCCCAAGTCGTTGACCCTGCGGGCCAGTCCGGCGTTGCTGATGCCCGCCAGAGCGAGAAGGGTGCCGAGCTTCTCGTTCGGCCCGCGGTGTTCTCTGTTCACTGCGGTTCACCTCGTGATGCCGCTGGGGGGCAGGCCGGCCGGCCTGGTCTTGTCGTGGGGTACGGGGGTCACCCTCCCCTGGAGCCCGATTCAGCCACCGCGGTGACCGCTCGGCGGCCGGTGCGGCGCATGCGCCGGACACCCGAGCCGCGCGTACGTGTGCGAACCGGGTACACCCAGCGTAGTTCGCCGCATCCCGACCGTTAAGAGTCTCGTCCCGGATGGCGAGATTCCTGCCCCTTACTCGCCACCTCATTGGACCGTGCTCCCGGTATATGTGGCCGTGCGCCCGGCCGTGCGCTCTGTGCCGTCCGGGACGGCGGCGCTTGCATAGGGTCCGTGGGTCGGCCCGCGGCCCCGGCAGGCGGCTATGGCGGTGGTACGGCGGGCCAGGGGGTTCCGTTGCCACAATCCCCGCGGGCGGCGGACCGGCCCGGGAGGTGCGTCAGCGCCCTCCCGGGCCGTGGACCTCCCCTTGCGCCGAAGCCTCCCCGCGACGGCGCGCCCGCGCCCGGCCCCGCCCGCGCCGCCCGGCGTCCGCGGGAGGTGCTCCACCAGCGGTCCACACCTGCTCCACACCTTCTCCACGGCCCTCACCACTGTCTCCTTCACCACATTCACCGCCCCCGCCCGCGCCGGAACGTGCCCTTAATGTCCCGCATGCCGACCTCGAACGGTCCTCAACCGGTCCCTGGTCGCGTACGTGGCTTTCCGGCATATCAACTCCGGCATGTGCCGCAGACTTTGGCGCGAATCAGACGTTTCGGCTGATGCGTGTTTCACACTCGCCTCGCGGCTGCCCTCAGCGCGCGACCCGGCGCTCCTTGGTGCACCCATGCGCCGCTTTGCGCGCCTTCACGTGGCAGCATGGTCTTTCGGACGTCAGACGTGGCAGCGAAGCGGTAGAGCAGTGGGGCGGCGGCAGAGCGGCCCCCCGCGTACCGGCTGTCCACAGCCTGTGGAGGCGGCGATGCGGTGGTTGGTGGGGTGGAGCAGTGCCACCGCGGGTCCCGTTCCCGGCAGCAGGACCCGTACGCTCCTGCCCGTCGGTGCCCAACTCCTGTGGTCGGAACCGGATCCGCTGTGGGCCGTCGGTGACTGGCGGCCCGACGAGGTCCGTGTCGTCCAGGCCGATCCGGGCGGCGGCGCCGCGTACGCCTTCGGTGGCGGCAAAGGTGCGGCGTACGGCTCCGCGGGCGCGGCCTACGGGGACGGTTACGGCGACACGTACGGCGGGGCGGGTGCCGCGTACGGCGACGGCGGCGCGTACCGCAACGGCGGCCGGGGCGGCGGCGGTTCGAACGGCTCCCACAGCAACGGCTCCCATGGCAACGGGCACGGCGGGGGCGCCCCGCACACCGTCGCCCGGCTCGCCGTACTCGGCCGATGCGGCGCCAGCGACGCCGAGTTGCGGCTCGGCCTGGTCGCCGCCCGCGGCGGCGCGCTGCGCCATCTGACGGCCTGGTCGGGCAGTTACACCGCCGTACTCCAACTCGGCCGCCGCATCACCGTGTTGGGCGACCTCGCCGGTGCCAGGCCGGTCTTCCACACCCGTTGGGCGGGCGGTACGGCGTACGCGACCGCCGCCCTCCCGCTCGCCGACCTCATCGAGGCCGGGCTCGACGTCACCCACCTCGCCGCGCTCCTCGCCTGCCCCGACTCGCCCGAAGCGCTCGGCGACGGCACCCCGTACCTCGGCGTCCGCCGCGTCCCGCCCGGCCACGCGCTCATCCTGCGCGACGGTGCCCCGGAGATCAGCGGCTACGAACAGACCGCCTCGCTGGCCGTCGGCCACCAGCCCACCAACAACGCCGACGCCACCGCGGCCGTCGAGGGCATACGGGACGCGCTCGTCGACGCCGTACGCGCCAGGCTCTCCCAGGCCCGCTTCGTACCCGACCCCGGGGACGGGCCCGCGCCCGGCATCGGCGCCGACCTCTCCGGCGGCAGCGCCTCCGCGACGCTCGCGCTGCTCGCCGCGGGGCTGCCCGGCAACCCCGGCATGCTGCCCGGCGCGCCCGGCTCCCTCGCGGGCGAGCGGCTGCTCGCCGTCACCTTCAACGACCTCGCGGGCGGCGGACCTCCGGGGTCCTCCGGCGGGGAGCCCTCGGGCGGCGGACTCCACTCCAGGGAAGCGCAGTTGGAGCGGGCGCGGATCATGGGCGCCGACCCGCGGCTGCGGCACGTCGTCGTCCCCGGCGGCCCCGAGGCGCTGCCGTACGCCGACCTCGGCGGCGGCGCGCTCACCGACGAGCCGGCTCCCTCCCTCGTCGACGCCGAACGCAACCGGCGGCGGCTCGCCGCGGGCGGCGCCGACCACCTCATCGGATACGGCGCCCGGCAGGTCCTCGACGCGCATCCCGCGCGGCTCGCCGACCTCCTGATGGACCGGCGCCGCCGCCACCTCGTACGGCCGGTGGCCGCGCTCACCCGCGCCGACGGGGCCCTCGGGCACCCCGCGCTCGTGCCCTTCACCGTGCCGATCACCGTCTACCGCGCCGCCCGGCGGCTCGCCCGCACCCCGTATCAACAGGGTGTGGAGGACGCGGCGGCGCGGCTCCAGCGGCACGAGTTCGGCTCCGCCGGCAGTGGGCCGCTGGCCGCGTCCCTCGCCGCGATGACCTGGGTACGGCCGGGGCCCGCCGCCCGCTGGCTCACCGGGGAGGCGCTGGCCGAAGTGTCGGTACGCCTCCAGGACGCCGCGCGGCGGCCGTGGCCGATGGACCGGCCGGGGGAGCGGCGCGCCCGCGCCGTGCTGGCGCGTACCGCCGCGGATTTCCGCGCCTTCGAGCAGGCCGCGGCGGTGCCCAGCCAGCGGCTGCACGCGCCCTTCCTCGACAACCAGGTCGTCCGGGCCTGCCGGGCGCTGCCCGGCGCCCTTCGCGTACGGCCCGGCGCCCGGGCCGACGTCCTGCGCGACGTCCTCGAAGGCGCCGGGGTCCGTGACCTGCCGCCGGGGTGGGGCGCCAACTCCCACTCCACCGCTGCCGCGGCGGCCCGCACGGGGTTGCGCTTGGCGCTGGACGACCTTCTGGACCTTTTTGACGCGCCGCTGCTTGCCGATGCCGGGCTCATCGACGCTCGCGTGGTGCGCTCCGCGCTGGTCGCTGTCGCGGACGGGGGTGGGGTGCCGGCGGATCTCGACGGGTTGGGCGACCTTGTCGCCACTGAGGTCTGGCTGCGGCGGCTGCTTGCGCGGAGGGGGTCGTGCTGGACCGATCCCGCCACTCCCACTGATCCGCGCGCCCTCTCTTCCGGCGTCCAGCGCCTCTCCCTCTGACGTCGCGTTCTCCTTTTCCCGCCCGCCCACCCGTGCGGGTGTTTTTTCGTCTGCGGGTGCCGCCTGTGCCTGGGTCGGTGCCGGTCCGGGGCACCTCCTCGAAATGCGGCTACCTGGTCTCCTGTATCCGGCACCCTCCCTGTCACCGCATTTCTGCGGGGGCACCCCGGCCCGTCCCCTTCCGGTCCGTCGGCGTCCGGCGGTCCGGTGGGGGTGGCCGGGGAGGTTAGGGGGTCTTCTCAGCGTGCCGCCCTGCGCCGGTGACCCCTCCCGGTGGGGGCCCTTCCCCAAGCGCCCCACGACGCCCCTGCGCCCACCCCACTCCGACACCCCTCACCCCTTAGGTCCCGCACCTCCCCCCACCAGGCTGGAGGGGGTGGTGTGAGGCCCCCTTCCGCCCGCCCCGCCGGGAGGTCGGGGGGCGCAGGGGTCGGGCTCCCACCCACCCCCCTGCCCGGCCACCCCCACGGACCGTCTGGCGTACAGGTCCGGCACCCCACCCGCCCCCTCCTCCCGCCCCGGGTGGACGGTCGGTCGCGCGGGGGCCGCACCCCCACCCACCCCCTCCCTCCTCAGCCACAGCGGACAGGCGGGCGCCGACGGGCGGGGAGGGGACGGTGCGGGGTGCCCCCGCAGGGGGACGAACGGGCAAGGGCAGAAGCGAGTGGAAGTGGCCGCAGGTTCGTCGCCCGAGGAGGTGCCCCGGGCCGGGACCGACGAGGCACAGGCGGCACCCGCAGACGAAGAAAGCACTCGCACGGGTGGGCGGGTGGGAAGGCCCAGGCACCGCAAAGGCGCCCACCCCTGTCAGTGGGGTGACGCAGAATGGTCCTCGGGGAACCGACGGGGACACGGCGAAGGGAGGTCGACATGACGGTATGGGACGACGTCGTCGGCCAGCAGCGCGTAGTCGCGGAGCTTTCAGCGGCGGCGGCAGACGCAAACGCCTTGGTGACGGCCCACGAAGAAGGCCGTCCACAACCCGAGGCGTCAAGAATGACGCACGCCTGGCTGTTCACCGGCCCCCCCGGCTCGGGCCGATCCACCGCCGCCAGAGCCTTCGCCGCCGCACTCCAATGCGTCAGCCCCGACCGAGCCCTCGGCGCCGCCCCCGGCTGCGGCTTCTGCGACGGCTGCCACACCACGGCCGTCGGCACCCACGCCGACGTGGAATTCGTCCGCACGGACCTCCTCTCCATCGGCGTCAAAGAAACCCGTGACCTGGTGCGGCGCGCCGCGCTGTCCCCGGCCGGAGGCCGCTGGCAGGTCATCGTCATGGAGGACGCGGACCGCCTGACGGAAGGCGCGGGCAACGTACTGCTGAAAGCCGTCGAGGAGCCCGCCCCCCGCACGGTGTGGCTGCTGTGCGCGCCGTCGGTGGAGGACGCGCTGCCGACGATCCGTTCGCGGTGCAGGCTGCTGAGCCTGCGTACGCCCTCGGCCGAGGCGGTCGCGGACGTACTGATGCGGCGCGACGGCATCGACCCGGCGCTGGCGGAGCGGGTCGCGCGGGCGACCCAGGGCCACATAGGGCGTGCGAGGCGGCTGGCGACGGACGAGCAGGCACGGTCCCGCCGCGCCGCGGTGCTGCGCGTACCGCTGCGGGTCGCGGACATCGGCGGGTGCCTGCGCGCGGCGCAGGAGTTGGTGGACGCGGCGCAGGAGGACGCGAAGGCGGTCGCGGAGGAGGTCGACGGCAAGGAGACCGAGGAGATGCGGGCGGCCCTCGGCGCGGCGGCGGGCGCGGGCAGCCGGATGCCGCGCGGCACGGCGGGCGCGATGAAGGAGCTGGCGGACCGGCAGAAGCGGCGTTCGACGCGTACGCAGCGCGACACCCTCGACCTCGCGCTCACCGACCTCGCCGGTTTCTACCGCGACGTGCTGTCGTTGCAGCTCGGCTCGGCGGTCGGCATCGCGAACACCGAGGTCCGCGAGGGCATCGAGCAGATCGCGTCGTCGTCCCGGCCGGAGAACAGCCTGCGCAGGATCGAGGCCGTGCTCGCCTGCCGCGACGCCCTGGACCGTAACGTCGCCCCGCTGCTGGCGGTGGAGGCCATGACCCTGGCGCTACGAGCGGGCTGAGGGCCGAGCCGCGGCTCGGGGTCCGTCCGCCGGAAGGGTCCCGGCGGCCGGGAGGTTCGTCCGCCGAAAGGGCACCCCGGCGGTCCGGGGTTCGTCCGCCGGAAGGGCACCCCCTTGGTCCGTCCGGGTGATCCCGCCCCCGCCCCCGTAACGTCTCCCACCCCACGGCCCGCAGCCGTTGCAAGGTGCAGACAGCGTTCCCGCGCTTCCGCCGCCGTACGGAATCACCAACCGCCCCGGGGGTCATCCCACCCCGAGGACCGACCCGAGGACCCGACCAGGCCCAAGGGTCCGGCCCAAGGCCCCGGTCCAAGACCAAGGCCCAGGCCCAGGCCCAGGAACCTGGTCCAAGGCCCCGGCCCGAGGACCAGCCCCCCGTACCCGGCCGCACCGTCCCAGCGGGAGCGCACCCGCACCCGAGGGGTTCCGCCGTGGCCGACGTCGTCCTGTCCGTCCTGCTGCTCGCGGCGACCGCCGCCGCCGTACTGCTGGCCCACCGCGCCTTGCGGCACTGGTGGTCAGAGCGCGCCGGGCGGCCGTACGAACTGCCCGCCGACCGCCTCGGCACCGCCCTGCGCGCGGGGGCGGCCGGGGTCGCGGCGCTCACCGCCCTGTCGCTCGCCGTGCCGCTGCTCAGCGACTCCCGCGACACCGGCCGCGCCGACCGGGCCCCCGCCGGGGAGTCGGGCGAGGCCACGGCCACCGTGCCACCCGCCCCCAGCCGTACCCCCGCCCCCGCCCCGCCGGCGCCCGAGATGCGTACGGTCGGCCACCCGGCGGGCGGCACCCTGATGGAACTGCGCGACGGCATCCGCGTCTGGCTGCCGCCGCGTTACGAGTCGACGGGCGCGGCGAGCCTCGCGTACCCCGTCGTCCTCGCGCACCTCCCCGCCACCGGCGCCCCCGACCTCTACGAGGGCTTCGCCGTACAGGCCAAGCGCGGCCTGGCCAATCCGTTCCTGCTGGTCATGCCGCGCGACTGCGGTCAGGACCCGGTCGCCGTCCTGGCGGAGGCCGCCCGCCACTTCCGCGCGCTGCCCGCGAGCGGCGCGCACGCCGTGATCGGCCTCGGCGCGCAGGCGCCCTGCGCGGTGCACGAGGCGCTGAGCCACCCGGGCCGGTACCGCGCCGCCGCCGGGATCTCCGGTACGTATCCGCCGCTCGCCCCGGCAGCGGGCCCGCATCCGGCCCTGCTGCTGGCCGCCACCACCGGCGAACTGGCCCCGCGCGCCTCGGCGTTGCGCCTGCGCGCCGCCCTGCGCCCGCGCGGCGACCAGGTCCGGATCATCGATGGCGTACGGGTGCGGCGCGAGATGTACGCGCTGGTCGCGGGGTATCTGACGGAGAAGCTGGAGGGGCCGAGCCGTAAAGCCGCCTCGGCCGTACCGAAGCCGCGCGGCACCTCGGCCGTACCGGAAGCCCACGCCGCGACCGGGGCGGCGCCCACCCCCACCCCCCTCAAACGCTCATAATCGTGCGTATCACTCGTAAGGGGACAGCTTGAGCGTCTGTCCCCGCCCCCCGGCCGATACGCTCGCAAGCACCCGACGGGAGGATCCGAGCCGCCGATGCACTCCAAGCGCCTGCTCCGCATCCCGGCCACCGTGATCGCGGTGACCGGACTGCTGCTGTCCGCATGCACCTCAGAGGGGGGCGGGCACAAGGCCGCGGCGTCGTCGCCGGTCCCCGCCACCACCTCGCTCACACCGCTGCCGTCCGAGAGTCCCGCGGACCTGGCGCCGTACTACGGACAGAAGCTGTCGTGGCACGACTGCGGCGTCCCCGGCTTCCAGTGCTCGACCATGAAGGTCCCGCTGGACTACGCGCACCCCGTCACCGCCGACGACCTCAAGCTCGCCGTCGCCCGCAAGAAGGCGACAGGCCCCGGCAAACGGCTCGGCTCGCTGCTGGTCAACCCCGGCGGCCCCGGCGGCTCGGCGATCGACTACCTCCAGTACGCGGCCCTCGGCTACCCGACCGCGGTCACCTCGCGGTACGACATGGCCGCCGTCGACCCGCGCGGCGTCGCCCGCAGCGAGCCCGTCGAATGCCTCAGCGACCCGCAGATGGACGCGTTCACGGCCGTCGACACCACGCCCGACGACAACGCCGAGGTCAACAAGCTCGTCACCGCCGACCGCGGCTTCGCCAACGGCTGCGAGAAGCGTTCCGCCAAGATCCTCGGCCACGTCTCGACCGTCGAGTCCGCCCGCGACATGGACATCCTGCGCGCGCTGCTCGGCGACCAGAAACTGACGTACGTCGGAAAGTCGTACGGCACCTTCCTCGGCGCCACCTACGCCGGGCTCTTCCCGCAGCGCGTCGGCCGTCTCGTGCTCGACGGCGCCATGGACCCCTCCGTCGGCGCGCTGGAGAGCAGCCGCGCCCAGGCCGGCGGCTTCGAGGTCGCCTTCAAGGCGTTCGCGGCGGACTGCGTCAAACGCTCCGACTGCCCGCTCGGCACGACGTCCACCGACGACGCGGGCAAGCACCTCGACGCGTTCTTCGCCTCCCTGGACAGCCACCCGCTCTCCACCGGCACCAGCCGCCCGCTCACCGAGGCCCTCGGCACGACCGGCGTCATCGCCGCGATGTACGACGAGGGCGCCTGGCCGACCCTGCGCGGCGCCCTGGCCAGCGCCCTCAAGGACGACGGCGGCCCGCTGCTCAAGCTCTCCGACAGCTACTACGAGCGCGACGACAAGGGCAAGTACAGCAATCTGATGTACGCCAACGCCGCCGTCAACTGCCTCGACCTGCCCCCGGCCCTGTCCTCCCCGGCCGACGTCGAACGCGCCCTCCCCTCCTTCCGCGCCGCCTCCCCGCACTTCGGTACGACCCTGGCCTGGTCCTCCCTCATCTGCGGCTACTGGCCCCTGCCGTCCACCGGCCACGCCCAGCGCATCGAGGCCAAGGGCGCCGCCCCGATCCTCGTCGTCGGCACCATCCGCGACCCCGCCACCCCGTACGCCTGGGCCGTCTCCCTCGCCTCCCAGCTCTCCTCCGGCCACCTCCTCACCTACGACGGCGACGGCCACACCGCCTACGCCCGCGGCTCCGACTGCATCGACACCGCCGTCAACGCCTACCTCCTCGACGACACCGTCCCCCCCAAAGACCAGAAGTGCACCTAACCCCTGACCTGCACCCCCCTTGATCCCCCAACGGTCCGAACCACCCCCCGGAACCCTGTAGACTTGGCGCCGCTGCGCCTGCCACCCTTGGTATCCAGGCGCAGCGCGCCGCCTTAGCTCAGTTGGCCAGAGCAACGCACTCGTAATGCGTAGGTCTCGGGTTCGAATCCCGAAGGCGGCTCCGAAGAACCCCAGGACTCACTCGCCGTGACCTGGGGTTTTTCCTTTTCCGCGCCCCGCCACGTCCGACCGTCCGGACGGCGCTGAGCGGCTTGCGTGAGCGAGGCGTGAGCGGAGCGCTTTTGGATCTAGGTTTTGGGCTTCTTCCGCTGGCCTTCTTCTTGGCCCTGGCCTGGGATTCCTTCGCGGTCTTCCGCGCCTGCTCCGCCTCGGCCTTGCGCTGGAGGGGGACGAGCTTGGCGGTGGCTTCGGCTGCGCTTCTGCCGACCTGGGGGAGGACGCTCTGGTAGATGTCGCGCGTGATCCGGGTGTCGCTGTGCCCGAGGGTGTCGGAGACGACCTTCACGTCGACGCCGGCGGCGAGCATGAGGGTGGCGGCGCCGTGGCGGAGGTCGTGCAGCCGGACCGGTGGCAGGCCGGAGGCGGCCACGGGCCGCTCGAAGAGGTCGGTGACCTTGCCGGGGTGCAGCCAGGAGCCGTCCTCCTGGGCGAAGCTCGGAGGGGTCCACCATGCGGTGGACCCCTCCGAGAGAAGGACTGCTCAGCGGACCTGACCGCAGCCGTTCCATCCGGGCCGGGCGAACAGTTGCCAAGTCAAGCCTGGCGACGTCGGTGCCGCGCGCCACCGGCCCTCACTGGCGAGCGTCCCGGCTCCGGCGGTGGACTGAACCGGGCTGCGCCGGGCCGTCGGTGAGAAGGATTGCCTGCCAGACCCGTTCCTGGAGTTCGTTGATGCAGGGGCCGCAGGCGTACATCGGTGCCTGGGCTCCGGCGACGTTCGCCGGGCCGATCCACAGGACGCGGGTCCACTGCTGGCCGCAGAACAGCCAGCAGTAGCCGTCGGTCCAGTCATTCCCGTCGTCGGTCGTCGCTGGTTCCGGGAGGCCGCCGCGGGCGAAGGCGGCGATCCCGGGGATGACGCGATGCTGGAGGGAGAGTTCCGTCAGCACGGCTGTGCTCCGGCAATCACTGACGTTGCGAGGCCGTCGCGGGCTCGCCGTTCTTCCCGGCGTCCGAGAAGAGGAGGGTCGGTTCGGCGAGGATGTCGCGATCGGCTTCGCTTTTGTAGATGGCGTCGACGCTGCCGAAGCGGGCGTTCGCGTAGTCGAGGCCGAGGCGGGCTGCGGCGTCGCGGACGGAGGGTTCGTCGGGTCCTTCGATCTCCAGGAAGGTGGGGAGGTCGGGCCAGGTGTCGAAGTCGAAGGCGACGTCGCCGAGTTGCCATTCCTCGCGGAAGTTCTCCTGGTAACGGACCTCGCGCAGGCCGAGGTTGGTGAGGATCTCTGCCATGGCGTGGAGGTCACCGACCTCGGTCTCGATCTCGGTAGTGCCGTGGATGGACGTGGCGTCGGTGACCTGCTTGAGGGTGAGGGTCGTGCGGGTGCCCTCGTTGCGCAGGCGGACCCACTGGGAGCCGTCGAGGACGTCGCTCTCGAAGATCTTCCGCGTGAGCAGGGTGCGGGGAAACGCCTGGACCGCGCCCAGGGCCGCAAGCTTGGCCTGGAGCCCGGCGACGTCAACGGCGAGGAACTTCGCTTCGTACTCGTGCTTCATGATCGCTTCATGCCCTTTCAGGGGTCACAGGGTTGGTGCGGGTCGCCAGGAGCAGGCCCATGCGGTGGGTGTGCGGGTGGGGCTGGCCGATGTGCGGGCCTTCGACGTACTCGCCTGACCGCAGGGTCAGTTGGACGTTCCAGCCGTCGGAGAAGAGCGGGCTGAGTCGTTCGGGAGACGTGTAATGCTCACTCAGGTGCTGTCGGGCGGTGACGGGCATCATGAACTCCGCGCCGAACAGACAATGGACGCGCACCAGGCCCTGCATGCGGGTGATGAAGTCGGCCAGGGGGCGGTGGTGGTTGGCACTGTAATGCCAGGAACAGCTCGTCCAAACGGCGTCGTACTGCGCGTCGGCGGGCAGGCCGGCGTCGAGGAAGTCCCCTTCCACGATGTCCACGCGGTCGGACAGCTCTTCCTGTTGAAGCCGCTCGGTCAGGCCCGGGGCGTGGGCCTCGGTGCCGTCGGGCAGGCGGACGAGTCCACCCTGAAGGGCTACCGGGTCTCGTTCGATCGCGGTGACGCGGTGGCCGGCTGCGGCCAGCGGCAGAACCAGCCTGCCGTCGCTCGCTCCGATCACCAGCACGGTGGCGTCAGAGCCAGCGTGTTCCGACAGGGCCGCGCGGAACTGGGGGAAGAAGGTGAGGGTGTGCTCCCACCGGCTCAGGGTCTGCACCGCTGACTCCTTGGGCAGTGACGTCGAGGATGGCGTGGACGACCTGTTCGGGCGTGCGGCCCGTGGTGTCCACGCGGTGCATCGGGAAGGGGGCGTAGGCGTGGGTGATCTGTTCGGCGACCTCTTCGGCGAGGCCGTCCCAGCGTGAGGTCGGCTTGTGGCGGGCGGCGAGCCTGCGGCGGCGTTCGCTCTCGTCGCACACGAGGCTGTACGTGACCGGCTCCGGCAGATCCGGCGGCAGGGTGATGCCGAGGCGGGAGCCGTAGGCGCGGTGGTTGGCGAGGCAGCGGGCGAAGTAGCTGTCCACGACGACCGGGGTGCCGGCGGATAGATGTGCGCGGATGTCGTCGGTGGCCGCGAACAGTGCGGAGAGGTAGAACGCCATCCGGGCTTCTACGTTGTCCCGTGCGTCGATCTCCTGGCGCAGCGACTGGTAGAGCGCGGGCACGGTGGGGATGAGGACGGCGCCTCGGGCTGCCGCGAGTAGCGGTGCGACGGTGGATTTCCCGGTGCCGCGTAAACCTTCGAGGCTCTCGAAGAGCGGCTGCCTAGGCACGGGCGTAGACCACGCCGGGCACGGCGAGGGCGAGTTCATCGGTGGCGGAGGGGCGGTGGACGACGTGCCCGGCTTCCTTGTCGTACCAGAAGGCATGCGCGTCCTTCCCGACCGCCTTGCAGGACATCGTGAGCGCGCCGCGCGGGTCGGCCTCGATCCGGGGGATCGCGGCGGCGCCGCTGAGCGGTTCGCAGACCTCGGGTGGGTCGACCTCCGACAGATCCTCGTCCACGATGACCTCGATGGTGAGGTCGTCGGCGGCGCGGAGCTGCTCACGCAGGCGGCCGTACGCGGCAGTGCCGCTGATGAGGAGTTCGGGGTGATGGGCGGCGTTGCCGACCGGCCGCAGGTGGTGGAGCTTCAACTGCCGCGCGCCGTAGTCCTGGAGGGTGCGGGCGAGCGGCAGGACTTCGTCGATGTTGTGGGCGTTGACCGTCATCGTGGCGCCGGTGGGGATGCCAAGGTCGCGGGCGTGGGCCAGAGCGGACAAGGCTCCCTGGTAGCTGCCGAACTTCCGGATGGCGTCGTTGGTGGTGCCGTTGCCCTCCAGCGAGATCCGCAGCAGGTCGAGGTGCGGGGCGATCTCGGTGAGGCGGCGTTCGATGCGGTAACCGTTGGTGCAGATCTCCACGTGCAGGCCCAGCTCCTGCTTGGCGTAACGGACGACCTCGGGCAGGTCCTTGTAGACGAACGGCTCGCCGCCGAGCAGGTTGACGGCCTCGGTGCCGTACTCCTTGTGCATCAGCCGCATCAGCGTGATGGCCTCTTCGAGCGTGAACGCGTCGGCGTGCTGGAGGCGTTCACCGTGGAAGCAGTGCTGGCAGGCGAAATTGCAGCGGTAGAGCAGTTGCAGGTAGAGCATCCGGATCGTCTTGATGCCGGTGATCTCCGTGATCATTGTGACCTCCCTGGGCGTGGTGCCTGGTTGAGGCCCTGATCGTGGCCGGGCTGCACGGGACCGCGTCACCGCGTAAAGGGACGCGCCCAGGACGTCCTGGGACGTTTTCAGGCCCGCGCGATGTCCTCCAGGAGACGGAGGACGCGGTCGGTGTCCGACAGGTCGGGCAGCACGACGGGGGCGCCGGCGGCTTCGAGTGCGGCGGGGCTGTCGACGCCGGTGGCCACGGCGATGATGTGCGCACCCGAGGTCAAGGCGGCCTCGACGTCCCGGGGCGTGTCGCCGACCAGGACGACGGGAGTCCCGGTGGGGAGGTTGCGGTGAATACGACGGCGGGCGACATCGACCAGGTGCGGCCGTTGTTCGGCGTCGGCGCCGTACGCCCCGACCGGCAGGTCAAGGAGCGCGTCCAGGCCGAAGGCCGAGAGCTTCACGCGGGCGTTGGCGGCGATGTTGCCGGTCAGCACCGAGGAGACCCAACCAGGCTGTGCCGCAGCGGCCTTGAGCACGTCCTGCACTCCGGGCAGCGCCGTCCCACGAGCTTGGAGTGCTCCGAGCCGGTCCGCTCCCGCCTGGACGAGTGCGGCTTCGACGTCCGGCCACTCGGGCTCGGCCACACCGTTCCGGCCGAACATGTCCCGCATGATCAGGCGGTCCGTACGCCCCTCGGTGACGGCCGCCGCGACCGGACGGTTCCCCGTCACCGCCTCGTATGCGGCGGCGTAAATCTCCTTGCTCACACCGGCGTTGTCGATGAGCGTGTGGTCGATGTCCCACAGGACGATGAGCGCCATACGGCCAGCGTAGGTGCCCGTCGGGAATCATCGGTTCCGCCGACGGCCGCCCCATCGGGCTTGCTCACCTGCCTGGCCCTGCACTTGTATGGCTTCTGTGAACGAGCGACTTCACTCCGTACTCGCCCAGCGTGGCGTCACGCCCGAGTTGCTCGCCGAAGCGTGCGAAGTGGATCCCAAGACCGTCGGCCGCTGGCTCGGCGGACGCATCCCCCACCCCCGGCACCGCCACCGCGTCGCCCAACACCTCCGTGTGGAGGAGACCTTCCTCTGGCCCGCCCCGCAGGCTCTGAGCAGGCCGGCGGCCGCCACCCAGGGCACGGAGCTGCTCGGCACGTACCCGAACCGGGCCAGCGTCCCGCGCGAGATATGGCTGGGCCTGCTCCAACAGGCCCAGGAACAGATCGACGTCCTCGTCTTCTCTGGCACCTTCTTCGCCCAGAGCAACCCGCACGTCGCCCGCATGCTCGCCGCCCGAGCCGCCGACGGCGTCCGCGTACGGCTGTGCTTCGGCGACCCAGGCGGACAAGCCGTCACCATCCGGGGCCGCGAAGAAGGCATCGGCGACACCCTGGCCGCCAAAATCCGCGCCTCCCTCACCTACTACCGCTCGCTGTTAACGGTGGCCGGCTGCGAGGTGCGGCTGCACGACACCACGCTCTACACCTCGCTCTTCCGCTACGACGACACCCTGCTGGCCAACCCGCACATCTACGGCCACCCCGCCAGCGCCAATCCCGTCCTCCTCCTCAAGTGGGCAGAGACCAACGGCTGGTTCGACACGTACGCTCACAGCTTCGACGCCGTCTGGGCCGGCGCACGCCCCTGGACGCCCGACCGGGAAGAGGCCACCACACATGGGCAGGACTGAGTACTACAACGACCCCAACGCCCCCAAGGCCAACACCCTCATCCCCGCCAGCAACCTCCTGGTCGTCGACGACTCCGGCGCGATCCTCCTCCAACGCCGCCGCGACACCGGCCAATGGGCCCTGCCCGGCGGAGCCCAGGACATCGGCGAGACCGCCGCCCAGTGCGCGATCCGCGAATGCCTCGAAGAGACCGGCATCATCGCCGAAATCACCGGCTTCCTCGGCGTCTACACCAACCCCAAGCACATCGTCGCCTACACCGACGGCGAGATCCGCCAGCAGTACGAGAACACCTACATCGGCCGCCCGGTCGGCGGCGAGCCGACCATCAACGACGAGGCCGACGGCGTCCGTTGGGTCCAGCCCGACGACCTCGACGCGTACGACATCCACGCGAGCATGCGCCAGCAGATCGGCGACTACCTCGCCGGCACCTACCCCCACCTCGGCTGAGCCTTGAGCGCCGCCTCCACCCGCGCCACCGCCGCGTAGATCTCCGGCTCCGCCCGCCGAATGAACCGCCCCACAATGCTGTCCGCCCCGTACCGGCTGACGATCTCCGCAACCCGCTCCCGCGCGGTCGTCGGCTCGCCGTCGGGCGTCGTCGTCATGTCGCAATACACCAGCGCATCAACCAGCAACTGATCCTCCAGCAGCGGAAACTCGCCCTCCAGAACCGCCCGCAGCCCCCGCTCCTCCGCCTCCAACAACGCGAACGAATGATTCGCCACCAGCCGCGTCACCCGCTCATCAACCCCATGCTCATCCCGCAGAAACCGCGCCCCGTCCAACGGGTGAAACCCGGTAACAGCCAGCCGAGGCGCATACCCGACGTCATGCAGCACCGCCGCCGAATTGATGAGCGCCGCGCGGTCGCCGACGATCTCGGCTAGCGTCCCAGCGCGTGCTGCAACACCCTCAGAGTGCGCCCAGCGCCTCGGTAGTCTGCCTGCAAGCTCGTGCTGAGCAATTAGCTGTTCCCTGGTCAAGCGAGCCTCCAGCCGTAGCTCTGAACTCATACTGCATCGGGGCACGGCACGACCCCAGGCAATGCAGTCTGCCTGGGGTCTGCTGCAGCGTTGGGTGACAGATTGGGTCACGCGGCCTGAAGGGCCGGTGTGGTCATGACGGTCTCGTATTCGACGGGTGTGAGCCGACCGAGGGCGGCTTGTCCAGGTCACGATCGCGATCCGCAGTTCTTCGCGGGTGGCCCAGGTGCGTCGGTCGAGGACGTTCTTCTACAGGAGGCTGAAGAAGGACTCCATGGCGGCGTTGTCCCCGGCTGCCCCAACCCTCCCAATCGATCCGGCCATGCGATGCCGGTCCAGTGCTCGGACGTATTTCCTGGAACGGAACTGGGATCCTCGGTCGCTGTGGACAACACATCCGGCGACGTTTTCACGTCGGGCCACCGCGTTGTCCAGGGCGGCGACGGCCAGGCGGGACTTCATCCGTGAGTCGATGGAGTAGCCCACGATCCTCTTGCTGAAGACGTCCTTGACCGCACAGAGATAAAGCTTTCCTTCTCCCGTGGCGTGTTCGGTGATGTCGGTGAGCCAGAGCCGGTTCGGCGCACTTGCGGTGAAGTCGCGGCGGACGAGGTCGTCGTGAACACGCGGTCCGGCCTTCTTGCACTTGCCCCGCTTCTTGCCGAACACGCTCCACCAGCGGTTGTCCCGGCAGATCCGCCACGCGGTCCGGTCCGCCATGCCGGCTCCCACGGAACGGGCTTCGTCGGCCAGGAAGCGGTAGCCGAACTCCGGGTCCTCGCGATAGGCATCGAACAGCGCGTTCGCGCGAGCGGCCGTCATGAACTCGGCACCGGTGACCGGTTGGTCAAGCCAGCGGTAGTAGGGCGCTCTGGCGAGCTTCAGGACCCGGCACGTGACCGTGACGGGAACACCGTCTCCGGCCAGCTCCTTCACGAGCGGGTAGATCCTTTTCCCGGCAGATGCGCCTGGGAAAGGTAGGCCGCGGCCCGGCGCAGGACCTCGTTCTCCTGCTCCAGCAGCTTGATACGCCGACGTGCCTCCCGCAGTTCCGCGCTCTCCTGGCTGGACGTTCCGGTTTTTGTCCCTCGTCGACGTCCGCATGGCGCATCCACTTGAACAGCGTCATCGGATGGACGCCGAAGTCGGTGGCCACCTGCTCGACCGTCACACCCGGACCGCGGTTCCTCGCGACCCGCACGACGTCCTGGCGGAACTCTTCGGAATAAGGCTTGGGCACAGCGACATCCTTCCCACCTGCCCTACAGGACAAGCCAGTTCAGATGTCACCCGATCGTGCAGCAGCCCCCCCGCCGAACGGGCCAGCCGGTGACCGCGATGCCGGGCCCGCCGTGGGCGGCGTGACGCAGCCGGTTGCGCGGCGCAGCCAGGGTTCAGGACTGCTGGTCGTCGGACTCGCTACCGGGGCGCCGGTCCAGCGCGCGGATCAGGATCTCGGCTCGGATCAGGCGAACGTTGCCTGATGCGGCACTAGCAGTGGGGCAGACCACCAGGCGACATCCAGAACCTCTGGTCACCATCCACGTACGGCCCGTAGGTCCAGCCGGGGCCCCCGGAGGAGGTATATACATCGAGGTAGGTGCCGTTCACCATGATCCCCGAGGTGCGGTACCAGACGTCGCCGGTGGTGCCGACGGTGCCGCCGGACACCCAGCAGTCCACGTAAGCTTGCTGCCCCGGCGCGAGGATGAGGCCGTCGATCTTCTTGGAGTCCGCCCAGGGGGAGCTGTAGACCCCCGCGTGGTACTGGGTGATCAGCGTGGCCATCTGCGGGTTGGAGTCGTGAACGTTCGGATTCGGATCCGCAGACGCCTGCGAGGACGCGCCGAGGATCGATGCCCCAGCCAACACAAGCGCGCCGAGAGCCGTGATCACACGAGCCATTGAGTGTTTCTCCCAGTCCTCATAGTTGTCAGTATCCGGCGATGGGTGATGCATCCCGCTCGGATGCCGTGCGGGGCCGTGGCCCGGCCACCAGGCGGCCCAGCCGACTGTCACCCTGCTAATCGAGGCTAAGAGCTTCCGTCCTGGATCCGTCCTAGATCCGTCCTTGCGCACTCATCTGGCGGGGCTGGTGCTGGCGGGCTGCCAGCCGAAGTCCGATAGCGCGAACGGGAAGGTGCCCGCGCGGAGCGCGGGTGTCGCCGCTCCATCAGCAGCGGGTCGGCACTGGGGGCGCTGGCGAAGCTCGCGGTGAAGCCGGACGGGCCGATCTCCGGCTACGACCGGATCGCCGACTTCGGCGCGGCGTGGACCGACGGCCGAGGCGCGTCCGACGGCCAAGGCGCGTCCGGCGGCCACAACGGCTGCGAGACGAGGGACGACATCCTGCGGCGTGATCTCACCGAGGTGAAGCTCGAGGGCAGGTGCGAGGTCGAGTCCGGTGTCCTGAAGGACCCCTGCACCGGCCGGACGATCCGCTTCACCCGGGGCCGGAAGACGAGTCCGGCGGTGCGGATCGACCATATGGTGGCGCTCGGCAACGCCTGGCAGACCGGCGCGAAGGCGCTGTCGAAGCCGGTGCGCGAGCAGTTGGCCAACGATCCGCTGAACCTGACCACCGCGGACGGCCCGGCGAACGACGACAAGGGCGACGACGACGCCAGCGGTTGGCTGCCGCAGGCAGCGGCCGGATTCCGGTGCGAGTACGTGGCACGGCAGGTCGCGGTGAAGACGAAGTACAAGCTGTGGATCACCTCGGCGGAGAAGACCGCGATGGGCAGGATCCTGGGAGGCTGCCGCGGCCGGGTGCTGCCCACCGAGTCCAGCCACGAGGTCGCGCTGAAATCCTGACCTGCAAGCCCCGGGGCTTCGGTCGACCGGGTCGAGCGCTATGACCCGCCGAAGTCACCCGCCGTCGTCGTGGAACGCGGGCGCGGCGGTCCGGCGCGGCGCCGGTGCCACGTCCGGTTGACGGATCAGGAGCAGGCCTCGCTGCGGCGCCGGGTCGGGCTGGCGCCGACCCCCACGGAAAATTCAGTCTGGTGACCGGGGTGCTCGTAGATTCTGCCGCGGCCCCTCGCCCAGGACGAACCCTCGTGTGCCCTTGGGGAAGGGACGGCAGACTTCCTGCGCGGGCCGGTCGTAGATCCCCACCGACGCCCCGAGCCGCATCTCTTCGCCGTCGAAACCCACGTCGGCGGCGGTCACAATGACGTCGGTGGCGTCGCCGCAGGTGAGCAGGGGCTGAGGTCGGCCCGGGTCGCGGCGTGGACGACCGCGACCCGCTCGCCCGGCAGCCAGCCGCGGGCCAGGGCGTCGCAGACCGCGTCGTCGGCAGCCGCGAACGCGGCCCGCACGTAGCGGGTGTGGCCCACGTCGGGATCTCCACCCTCGGGTACGCGCGCGAACCAGCATGGGTCGGGGAACCGTCCGCCGAGACTGGGATGCAGGCTGGCGCTGGAATGGTGGTGCGCAGGGGTCGGCCGGCCGGTCAGCGGCCGGGGCGGTCCAGGGCGGCGCGGTGGCCGCGGGCGACGGTCACGCCATGGCGGCCGTCTGCGCCGTGCGCGTCGGTGCTGCTCCCGTAGCCGCCGTGCTCGCCGCCGTCATCGGGTGGGCAGCAGGTCACGGTGTTCGTGACGGTGGCGTGCTGGTGGTGTGCCGTGAGGGTGGTCTCGTACGGCAAGGGCAGGTCCACGGGCGTGCCGTCGATCTCGGTGATTTCGGAGCGGGTGAGCGTGCAGGCGTCGTTGCCCAGGTGGACCTGTTCACCGATCGTCACCTGGTCGCCCACTGTGTAGCCGGGGCGGGCGACGCCCCAAGGCTGCGGTGTCGGTGACGCGGTGTCGGGGCCGGTGAGGGTGAGCTGGGCGTCGAGGCCGTCGGGTTGGGTGCCCTCGGGGTAGAGGTGCCCGTCGACGTCCCACTCCTTGTCGACGGTCAGGTCGGCTTCGCCGTCGTCCTCCGCGGGCCGGTTGTAGACGGTGCAGGTGACCGCGTCCTGGCGGGGAGCGTCGACGGCGAAGCCGGGGCCGGCCGCAGACGCGGTGTTCTCCACCGGTACGCGCCGGCCGGTGTCGAGGTCGGTGCACACCGCGTTCTGGCCGCCCTGGGTGACCAGCTGGTATCCGGGGTGCTGGATCTCGTCCACCGTGACGTCAGCAGAGGGGTTGGCGCCGTAGCCGGGGGTGAAGGTGACCGTGCCGGTGCCGTCGGCGGTGGTGGTCTGGGAGTCGGGCAGGCCGGTGACTCCCGGTGTGGTGGTGGAGGCAGCGAAGGTCCACCCCGGACCGGCCGGAACCGAGCCGGTCACGTCTTCGCCGGTGGTGTCGGCCGGTGTGATCTGCTTGACCACGTTGATCGTGCCGGTGCACTTGTCCACTGCCAGGTCGTGCAGTTGGCGGCCGGCCTGGCCGAAGTCAGCGGTCTGGAAGTAGTCCGCGGCCACGGTGTTGGACCCGTCGAACGCGGTCGGTCCGGAGATCGCCCGCAGGTTCAGCCCGGACACCCCCGCGACGCCGCTGCCCACACCCAGCGCGATCACCCGGGTGTCCTTCGCCTTCACGGAGTTGGCGGAGAAGACGCCGTTCTCCACGTCAATGAAGTGGGTGTTCGACCCGTCGCCCCGGCGTTCGCCGAAACGGGTCGGGTTGCCGTCGGTCAGTACCACGGTCGCGTCGTAGTGCTCCGGTGCCTGCGCCACCGCCCACAGCGCCTGGTCCCAGTTCGTGCCCTTGCCCAGCGTCCAGTCGGCGTACAGGTCCTTGAAGGAGTCCGCTCCGGCCTGCGTGGACACCGAACGCAGCTGCGGATAGTTCACGCCCACGCTGGTGGACGGCGACGCCTCGTCGAAGGAGAACAGCGCCATCCGCGAGGGCGTGCCGGTCAGCGCGTCGGTGAAGGCGTCCGTCGCGGCCTTCAGCGCCGGCAGTTGGCTGCCGACCGACGCCGACAGGTCGAGCACGACCGCGACGTCCAGACCGCACGACGGCGGCAGCGGCGGATTGTCCCGCGAGGACTGCCATACCCCGCCCGACCGTGTGGGCAGCCCGTTGTTCGAGCTGTACATGAACTCGTGCGTCGACCGGTAGGTGTTCCCCGCTTGCAGCGGCGGGGTCTGGAACCGGTAGGGCGAGGCCACCGACCCCGAGCCGCTGCCCGGTCCGGTGCGCAGCACCGGGTTGGTGTACCACCCGGTCGGCGCCGCCGTCTGGCGCACCGTCATCACCGCGGAGTGGTTCGCCTGGCCCGCGGCGGTGTCCGGGACGACGAAGCTGCAGTCCCCCTCGGCGTCGGACGTGCACCGGGCCCACGCCTGTCCGATTGGATCGGTCGCGTCCGGACTCGCGTACAGCGCGAGGCCCACTCCTGCCAGCGGCGCCGCCGCGTCCTCAGAGACCCGGTCTCCCCCGGTCCGCACCGTCACCACGCTGCTGTCCGAACCAGGTGCCGGCACAAAACGCGCGGCCTGTGGGCTCGCTGCCGTGGCAGTCACCGGAGCGGCGGCCAGTACCAGCGCGCTCAACGCGATCCAACACAACCTCTGCCTCATCGGCCTCTCCTCGACGACCAGCCACCGCCCACTGCGGCAAACCGGGATCAAAGGCACCCTAGGCACGCCGTCGGTGACCTCCGCCCGGACGCGCCCAGCACACGGGGCACACCAGCCACACGGGTCACACCGGGGACGACGGCTTCCGACTACGCCGAGGGATCCGACCAGCACCGAAGCCCGACTGTGCTCGATCCTGGAGGGCGCCGTGCGCCGGCCGCGATCCGCGCCTCCTGGACCGCCGCCGCACCGGCAGGTGACGGCCCGGCCGCGGCGGTCGTCGATGTGGACCTGGCGGCCGTGGACGTCGCTGCGACCGTCTACATCCACCGCGAGCACCTCCGCCACCGGCGCCTGCTCGCCGAGGCCCGCCGCGACCCCGCCGCGACCCCGGCGCGGCTCCGGCGCGCTCTGGTGCGGAAAATGAGCCGCGTTGCTCGATATGGCCATGTTTCGAGCTATTGTGCTCACGAATGGGACTGGCTAGCCTGCGCTGCGCAGTGATCGGGCCGTCTCAGCGGGGCCCCGCCCGGCCCTGGGATCGGATACTGAAGGCCATGTCCGTTCGACAGCCGCACCATCCAATGCAGCGACTCGACGCTGCTCACCAGGAGGAGCACCATGGCTGAACAAGGGATGCCTCGAAGGCGTTTGCTCGCCGTCGGCGGAGCGGTCGGCGTGTCGGGTGCGCTTTTGACGAGTGGTCAGTCGGCTGCTCGTGGCGAGTCGCGCGCGACCGGGCAGCCGGGGAACGGTGCGACCGGAGCCCCGGCGCCCACGCGGTTCGAGGACACCGTCGACAGCGTCAGACTCATTGTGTCGCCCGCGGCGAAGGCCCCGGGCTACACCGTGGTCGTCACCAAGTCGCCCTTCCAGATCACCACACTGCGCGATCGCAAGGTGGTGTTGCAGACCGACGCGGGCTCGTCCGCGTCGTCGGGGTCCGGCCCCGCGGTCTTCCGCACGGCCCAGGGAGCGTGGGCGACCGCCACGTCCGTGACGAGCGCGCGGTGGAGCGACGGTGTGCTCGTACTGACGCTGGCGACCACCGTACCCGGCAGCACCGTGACCTACCGGATCACTCCGGCCGCTGACCGGTACCGGATGACCTGGTCGGTCCAGGGACATGTCGCCGCGACCAAGGTGGCGAGCCATTATCTGGTCGAGTCGGCCGGTCACTGGTACGGGCAGGGCGAGGCGGTGACCGCGACCGGTGCGCCGTACATCGACCAGCCGTGGCCGTTGGACTCCGGCAAGGTCCGGGACAAGACGATGGCGCCCGCGGAGTATCTGGTCACCGAGCCGTTCTGGTTCACCCAGCGGGGCACCGGCTTGTGGGTCAACACCGAAGACGTCATGGATGTGTCCATCAACGACGCGCAGCAGGGTGTCTTCGGCTACACGCTCACCCAGAGTTCCACGATGGACGCCACCGTCTTCGTGGAACGCAACGCCAGAGACGTCTATGAGAACTACATCGGCATCACCGGCACGCCCGCCAAGAGCGACGCGTCGAGCGCGCAGTACGCCAAGCCGTTGTGGAACTCGTGGGCGCAGTTCTACTCCGCCGTCTCACAGGACTCGCTGCTGGGCTGGGCCAGGAGTCTGCACGACGCGGGAGTGCCGGGGCACACGGTCCAGATGGACGACGGCTGGATGAGCCATTACGGCGACTTCACCTTCAACAGCAAATTCCCGGCGCCGAAGGCGATGTCCGACGAGATCCACGCGATGGGATACGACTTCGGGATCTGGGTCACGCTGTGGATCAACACCGACGCCGACAACTTCTCCTATGCCGCCGACCACGGCTACCTCCTGAAATCGCGGACCGACCCGGCCGAACCGGGCCTGGTCAAGTGGTGGAACGGCACCGCCGGCATCGTCGACATCGCCAATCCCGAGGCCCGCGCCTGGTATGTCGGGAACCTTCAGAGCCTGCGGCAGGACTACGGCGTCGACGGGTTCAAATTCGACACCCGCTTCTACGACGAGACCTGTGCGCCGTATCCCGGTCACACCGCGCTCGACTACCTCAAGCTCGGCGCGGAACTGTGCGACCAGTTCGACCTGCAAGGCGCCGGCGTACGGATCCACTGGACCGGCTCGCAGCGGTACGGCTTCGTCACCCGGCAGATCGACAAGGGAACAAGCTGGGTCTCGCTGCGCGCGGCGGTGGCGCAGAACCTCTCGATCAGCACCGTCGGCTACCCCTTCGTCGAGACGGACATGATCGGCGGTTCCCTCAGCAAGGCCCCGCCTGCCAAGCAGGTGCTCGTGCGGTGGGCGCAGGCGGCGTCGCTGATGCCGCTGATGTACTCCTCCACCTCGCCGCTCGGAGTGTCCAACGCCTACGGCAGCCAGAAGTACGATCAGGAGACGGTCGACCTCTACGTCGCCGCGGTCCAGGCTCACGAACGCCTCGCGCCGTACATCGAGTCGCAGGCCGAGCGGGCGGTGCGCACCGGGGAACCGATCATGAAGCCGCTGTTCTTCAACTACCCGCAGGATGAGGCGGCCTACACGATCGCCGACCAGTGGCTGCTCGGCGACTCGCTGATGGCCGCGCCCGTCCTCACCGATCAGACGCGGCGCGACATCCATGTCCCGCCGGGCCAGTGGTACGACGTCCTGCACCGGAGGACGATCCACGGACCCGCCGAGCTGACGGGCTACGCCGCCGACCTGAGCCGGACCCCGGTGTTCGTCCTGCTGGGCACGCACGACACCGACGCCCTGATGCATGCCGTCTCCCGCTGACGCGTCTCCGCGGGGGGCGCTCATCGGCGCAGTGTGGATGAGGGCCGTGCCGATTCACCACTGGGTTTTCGCATGCAGTTGGCCGTCGGCGTGTGCGAGCGGGTGGCCCGGTGCCGCGCCACGGCAATGAGGCCGGCCCGGAGTCGCGGGTGGGGACTTGGGCGACTCCGGGCCGGCTCGTGCGCGGGGGAGGGGGTCAGCCCTTGGCGCCCTTGGGGATTGCCTTCAGGGTGGAGAGGTCGCTGCGCAGGACGTCCTTGCAGTAGGAGACGTTGCCGGTGTTGTCGACGTACTTCGCCGAGACCCAGTTCGAGTTGTCGCGCAGCAGGTACCAGACGTCGTTGCCCGCGATGTTCTGGGCGCGGACCTTGCAGCGCAGGCCGACCTGCTGGTGGTAGCGCAGCGAGCCCTTGACGGACGAGTCCGTGCTCGGGAACTGGCGCTGGACCACGCCGTCACCGGCGACGACCGTGCCGTACGGGCGGGCCGGGGTGGCGGTCGGGGCGGCGGCCTGGGCGGCCGTCGCGCCGAGCAGCGTGGTGCCGAGTACGACGGCGGTGGTCAGCGCGCTGGCGCCGGTGATGATGCGGCCTCGGAGGGAAGGAAGAGCAGCGAATGTCGCCAAGGGACTTCTCCTGTTCCTGATGTGCAATGACACGCATGGGCACCGCTGAAAATACGCCGGACAATCTCCAACAACTAGGATAAATTGCCACGTTGGGCCGAACGTGCGCAGTCCTCACCCGTCTGCGGGTGCCGCCGCCACCCGGACGGCGGCCTGCTCGCGCAGCGGGTCCGCCGCCAGGGGGCCGGTCCAGAGGTTCTAGAGGTGCTAGAGGCGCTAGAGGTTGTAGCCGCCCGAGACCTCGATGGTCTGGGCGGTGACCCAGCGGGACTCGGGGGAGGTGAGGGCGGCGATCATGGGGCCGATGTCGGCGGGTTCGCCGAGGCGGCCGAGCGCGGTCTTCGCGGCGAGGGCCGGGATGACCTCGGGGAACTGGGTGAAGGCGTCGTTGGCGATGCGGGTGCGGGTGGAGCCGGGGGAGACGGCGTTGACCCGGATGCCGCGCGGGCTGAATTCCTTGGCCATGTAGCGGGTCAGGACGTCGAGGCCGCCCTTCATCGAGGCGTAGACGGAGTAGCCGGGTTCGAGGCCGGCGGACGCGGTCGAGTTGCTGCTCGTGTTGACGATGGCGCCGCCGTCGGCCATCAGGGGGAGCAGCTTCTGCGTCAGGAAGTACGGACCCTTGAGCAGGACGCGCATGAGCCGGTCGAAGGTCTCCTCGGTGGTGTCCTCGATCAGCGAGGTGAGGGAGAGACCGGCGTTGTTGACCAGGGAGTCGAAGGTGTCGCGCTGCCAGGTGTCGTGCAGTACGGCGGCCACGGTGTCGCGGAAGGCGGTGAAGGTGCCGGCCTCGCCGACGTCCAGGGGCAGGGCGACGGCTGTGCCGCCCGCCTTCTCGATGGCGGCGACGGTCTCCCGGCCGCCGGCCGGGTTGTTGGCGTAGGTCAGGATGACGCCGGTTCCGCGTTTGGCGATCTCGATCGCGGCGCTCTGTCCGATGCCGGAGCTGGCCCCGGTGACGATGGCGACGTTCATGGTGGTCCTCCAGATGGGGGTGGGCTTACGTGACCGGGTGGGCCTACGCGGCCGGGTGGGCCTACGCGGCCGGGTGGGCTTACGTGACCGGGCCGGCTTACGTGACCGGGCCGGCTTACGTGACCGGGCCGGATTACGTGACCGGGCGGGATCACCCGGCCGGGTGGGCCTACGCGGACAGGACGCGGGCGAGCCAGTCGGTGCGGGTCCTGCGGGCGGTGGCCGCGATACGGGCCTGCGGGTACAGCGCGTCGAAGCCGTGGAAGCCGCCCGCCCAGACGTGGAGCTCGGCCTGGCCGCCGGCCGCCCAGATCCGGGTGGCGTAGTCGGTGTCCTCGTCGCGGAAGACCTCGGCGGAACCGGTGTCGATGTAGGCGGTCGGCAGATTCGACAGGTCGTCGGCCAGGGCGGGCGATACGTACGCGGGTACGTCGTCGCCGACGAGGCCGCCGAGCAGGCAGCTCCAGCCGAACTCGTTCATCTCGCGGGTCCATACGCCGGGTTCGTTCGCGTACTGGCGGCTGGAGGCGGTGGTGTTGCGGTGGTCGAGCATGGGGCCGATCAGCACCTGGGCGGCGATGGCCGGGGCCTGCCGGTCGCGGGCCGCCAGCGCCACCCCCGCGGCGAGGCCGCCGCCCGCGCTGGCACCCGCGACGACGATACGGGCGGGGTCGATCCCCAGCTCGGCCGCGTGCTCGGCGACCCAGAGCAGCCCCTGGTAGCAGTCCTCGACGGGGATCGTGCCGCCGGACTCCGGCGCGAGCCGGTACTCGACGGTGACCACGACGGCGCCGCACGCGTCGAGCCACTCCAGCGGAATGTCTATCTGGGAGAAGCGGTCGCCCATGACCATCCCGCCGCCGTGCATCCAGTAGACGCAGGGCGCCGCGGTGGCCCGGCCGCCGGTGGCCGCGGGGCTGAAGACCGACAGCGCGATCGGTTCGCCGTCCCGGCTCGGGACGGTCACCTCGCGGCGGTCGATCGCGCGCCCTTCCAGGAGCGGTTCGACGGGCGCCGAGGAGAAGGGGCGGACCTGCGCGAGCACCTCCGGGCTGAGCCCGGACATCAGCGGCAAGTCGGCGAGCAGGTCGTGCAGTTCGGGGTCGAGGCCGGGGCGGGGCGTGGTCATGGGCGGTGCCTTTCTCAAGAGGTGGAGAGGGTGGTGGCGGCGGACTGGCGCATCAGAAAGCGGGAGCCGACGGATGAGCCGGTAAGCGGGAGCCGGCGGATGGGAGGTCGGAGCAGGCGGATCAGAAAGCGGCCTTGCCCCGCACCGGCACGTAATCCGTGTAGTCGGACTCCTTGGCCAGCAGCGGGCCGATCCGCGCCACGATGGCCTGCGCGGCCTCGCCGGCGAAGACGCGGTGGTGGTCCTCCTCGCTGGTCCAGCCCTCGGTGACGTGGACGACGTCCGGGTCGGAGGCGGAGCGGGAGACGAGGTAGACGACGCAGTGCTCGCTCGCGCCGGGGCTGCCCTCGTCCAGACCGGTCAGCAGCAGCTCGACGAGCTGGTCGCTCATTCCGGCCTTGGCGGTCAGCGTGGCGTTGAAGCCATAGTTCGCGTTCATGGAATCCTTCTTCTCTCCGTTGGAGTGCGGTGATTCCATTGAACCGCTCTGACCTGCGAAAACGTTAGAACGTTCCTCGCTCGTACTTGCACGATCCTCGCGGCCACGGGAGCCAGGGCGCGGTGGGGTGGTGCAATGGACGTATGAGCCGTGAAGAACACCTGGACGAGCTGCGCGGCCTGCTGGCACGGCACGCGCCGCGCTCCGGCTGGACCACCGCCATCGACGGCGTCCTCGTCTCGAAGGTCGACCGCCCCGACCCGCCCGCCCCCTCGATGTCCGGCACGGTCCTGGCGGTCATCGCCCAGGGCGCCAAACGCCTGGCCCTGGGGGAGCGGGTCTTCGAGTACGGGGCCGGGCAGTACCTGATCGCGTCCGTGGATCTGCCGGTCACGGGACAGTTCCTCCAAGCCGACGCCGAGGAACCGGCGTTGGGGTTCGGCCTGGTCCTCGAACCGTCCGCCGTCGCCGAACTGCTGCTCCAGGCCGGGCCCGGCAACTCCCCCCGCACCGGGGGCGGTACGCCGTCGGGCATCGTCGTCAGCGACGCGCCGCCCGCGCTGCTCGACGCGGTCGTCCGGCTGCTGCGCCTGCTCGACGAGCCGCACGACCGGGCCGTCCTCGCGCCCCTCGTCAAGCGCGAGATCCTGTGGCGGCTGATCACGGGGGAACAGGGCGCGGCGGTACGGCAGTTCGGTCTGGCCGACAGCAGCCTCAGCCATGTCTCGCGCGCCGTGCGCTGGATCCGCGAGCACTACGCGCAGCCCTTCCGCGTCGAGGACGTGGCGCGGCAGTCCGGTATGAGCGTGTCCGCCTTCTACCGCAACTTCCAGGCGGTGACCGCGATGAGCCCGATCCAGTTCCAGAAGCAGATCCGGCTCCAGGAGGCCCGGCTGCTGCTCACCACCCACCCGGGCGACGTCACGGGGGTCGGGCAGCGCGTCGGCTACGACAACCCCTCGCAGTTCAGCCGCGAGTACCGTCGCCAGTTCGGCGCGCCCCCCAGCCGGGACGCCGCCCGCCTGCGCCGGACCGTCGGTACCGTCCGCACCCCGGCGGGCGTCCTCCCCTGAGCGGGGAAGCCGCCGGGCCGGGGCGCGGCGGGATGACCCCCCGGGTGAGGGCGCTCACCCCAACGGCTGCGGTCAGGGCGCCTGTTGGACCCAGGGCAGCGTGAAGGCGGCGAAGACGATGCCGCCCGTGTCGCCGATTTCGTAGAGGTCGGCGATCGAGCCGCCCTGGAGGACGGCCAGGGTGGAGTAACCGGCGGCCTTGGACTTGATGAGCGCCTGGTGGGGCCAGGTGGCGCCGTCGTCCTGGCTGACGCGGACGGTCAGTTCGGAACGGGCGGTGGAGGCGTTGTTGCTGAGGAGCGCGACCGAGGTGGTCGTGGGGGCTCCGTTCGCGCCGAGTTGGGAGGGCTGGAGGTAGGAGATCTCGTCGGCGTTGCAACCGGGGTCGACCAGGCCGGAGTTCCAGGCCGGGCCGAACGCGCTGGCGACGTCGGTCGCTCCGGCCGGGGAGGCGTCGCCCGCGGTGGCGTACCAGCGGTTGCCGCCCGCGTTGGAGCGGAGGTTCTGGACGACCTTGCCGTTGCCGCGCTGGACGACCTTGCTCTCGTTGACGCCGGTCGCCGCCGCCGGTCCCGCGTGCCAGGTGGCGCCGTGGTCGTCGGAGTAGATGTCGCCCGCGTGGTCCACGCCGTTCTCGCGGTACACGATGGGCTGCACCAGCCGCCCGCTGGCCAGTTGGGTGCCGTGGCCCGAGGAGGCGAAGAGCCCGGCCCAACCGGTGCTCTTGACCTGGGGGTTGAGGTCGACGGGGGCGCTCCAGGTGGCGCCGTTGTTGGTCGAGGCGATGTAGCGGATGTGCATCGCGGTCGTGTCGGTCGCGGAGTTGGAGCCGGCCGCGGAACCGTAGTAGCCGATGCCGGGCGCCGGCGAGTAGTTGATGAAGGCGAACACCTTGCCGTTCGCGCCGACGGACCGGTCGACGAGCAGGCTGCTGTCCCCGTATCCCTCGTGCGTGGTGGGCGCGTGGGCGACGACGGCGGGCGCGGTCCAGGTGGCGCCGCCGTCGGAGCTGCGGCGCAGGGCGACTTGGATGTTGTTGCTCGCGCCGCCGAGGTCGGCGCTGCTGTCGACCCGCGCGTCGGCCATGGCGATGACGGTGCCGCTCCTGGTGACGGCCATGGCCGGGATGCGTACGGAGGCGGCGGTGCCGGTGTACGTCTCGTACGTGCTGCCGTCCGCCGAGAGCCGGTTGAGGCCGCTGATGGGCGTGGCCGGGCTGAACAGCGTCTGGGCGTTCAACCCCGGTGTGCCGGAGGCCAGTCCGCAGGTGGCGGTGCCGGATTCGGTACGGCTGTAGCCGGTCGGCGTGGTCGTGGTGAACGTGTACGGCGTGCCGTTGGCGACCGTCCAGTACAGCGAGTCGTCCGAGGCTCCGGCGGCGACGGTCCTGGTCCAGGGGGAGCCGCCGCGGCCGGGCCAGGCGACGGTGAAGGTCTGCTGGACGGGGGAGCGGTTGACCAGCGTCACGCGCAGGGCGTGAGTGGCGGGCGGTGAACCGTCGGCGGCGCGCGGGCAGTCCATGCCGACCTGGGAGCCCAGGGCTCCGTCGCAGTTCAGCGTGCCGGACAGGGTCGTGTCCAGGCCCTGGGGCGTGGTGACGCGGAAGGAGTACGCCGTGCCGCTCGCCTTGGTGAAGAACAGGTCCGAGCGGTCGCCCGCCGCGACGGCCGGCGTCCAGGTGCCGTTCCCCGGCCACGTCACGGTGAAGGTGGTGCTCGCGGCGGTCGGATTGCCGAGGGCGACCCGTATACGGCTGCTGACGCAGTCCTGGCTGACGACGGCGGTCTGGGCACCCGGGGTGGCCGGGTACCCGGGCGTCGCCGTGGCCAGCGGTGCGGCCGCCGCCGCGACGACGACCGTCAGGGGGAGCAGCGTCCGGCGGACCGCCCGCGCCGCTCCCCTCCGGGCCGATCCCCTCCGGGTCGAACCCCTCCGCGCCGCTCCCCTCCGCGCCGCTCCCCTCCGGGTCGAACCCCTCCGCGCTGATCGGGCGTACGGAGACACGGGCGGCACGACCGGTACGGACGGCACGGATGCCACGGACAGCACGGGTGCCACGGACGGCACGGGCACTTCGGGGGAGGCGGGCGGCAACGGCGGCGGCACAGGGGACTCCTCAGCTCGCGGCGGACACCGCGCTCGACAGGACGTACCTCAGGTATGACACCTGACGAACGACATCAGATGTCTGCTGTCGAGGGACCCTAGGGCCGCGGTCCGACCCCGTCAAGATCCGGAGCGCCGCCTCGGCGCGATGACCGCACGCTCCCGTGCCTCCGGCGTCCCCGCCTTCCCCTCCGCCGCCGCCCGCGCCTCGGCGATCCGCCGCCGGACCGGCGCGTAGTGGTCGGAGACGGCCGCGGCGAAGGCCGCCGCGTCCCGGTCGCGCGCGGCCTCCACGATCCGGTGGTGGTGGTGGACGGTCTCCACCTCCTCCGCCCTGCTGATGCCGGTGAGCTGCGGGGCCACGACGATGTAGACGTCCCAGAACGCCGCGGAGAGCTGGCCGATCAGTTCGTTGCCGAGCGGCGCGACCAGAAGGGCGTGGAAGGCCCGGTCGGCCTCGACGAAACCGGTCCCGTCGCCGCTGCCGGACGCGTTCATGTCGTCCACCAGCGCGGCGAGGGCGTCCAGGTCGGCGGAGTCGAGCGCGGCCACGATGCGGTCGGCCATGCCGCGCTCGAACAGCTCGCGCATGTCGGCCAGCTCCAGCATGAGCTGCATGTCGTCGTCGCGGTCGAGCATGCCACGGAACGTGAGGCTTTCCACGAGCGCGGACAGTCCGAGGCGGCCGACGTAGGTGCCGTGCCCCCGGCGCACCTCCACGATGTCGAGGACGTCGAGGGTCTTCACGGCCTCGCGGACGCTGGAGCGGCTGGCGTCCAGGGCCTCGCACAGCTCGTTCTCGGTGGGCAGGACGTCCCCCGGACGGAGCCCATTGTCCAGGATGTAACGTTTGATGCCCTCGCTGACCTCGTGCATCAGCAGGCGACGACCCCGTCCGTTGCCCGCATCGCGAGTTCCGTCCACCTCTTGACCCCTCTCGTTCCAACGACTACGGTCCAACCCTATCAGCCATCAGACATCTTATGTCTGATGTTGCACAGAGTGGTCGTCCCACCGGCATACTCTGGCCGCCCGCGCCCCACTCCCGCCCGCGGAACCGCCCTCCCGGCGTCCGCGGCGGCCCGGCCGGGCACACACCGCTGGCCGGGCATACGACGGCCGTACCGCTGGCCGGGCACGCGACGGCCGCACCACCGGCCGGGCATACGACGGCCGTACCGCTGGCCGGGCACGCGACGGCCGCACGACCGGCCGGGCACGCGACGGCCGGTCCGCAGTCCGCCGGGCCCCGCGACCGGCTTCCGCTTCGCCCGTCTCCACCGTCCACCTCATTCCTGCTCACCCCTGCCCGGAGGTTCCCCGTGTCTTCTCGACGGACACCCGCCAGAGTCGATCGCCGCGCATTCCTGCGGTACACCGGCGCGGTCGGCGCTGCCGCCGCCTTCACCGGCACCCTCGCCGCGTGCGGCGGACCCTCCTCGACCAACGCCCCCGACTCCGGGTCCAGCAAGGGGACCGGCGGCGGGACCGGCGGCGCCACCATCACGGCGGGGATCTCGTACGCCCTGTCCACCGGCTTCGACCCGATGACCTCCTCCGGCGCCACCCCGGTCGCGGCCAACTGGCACATCTTCGAGGGTCTGGTGGACCTCAACCCGGTCTCGCTCACCGCCCGCCCCGCCCTCGCCACGGCGCTGCCCGTCCAGGTCGGCCCGACGACGTACCGCGCCACCCTGCGCGACGGGGCCACCTTCCACGACGGCTCCCCGGTCACCGCCGATGACGTGGTCTTCAGCTTCGAGCGCATCCTCGACCCGAAGAACGCCTCGCTGATGGCGCAGTTCCTGCCCTTCCTGCGCTCCGCGCGGGCGGTGGACGCCCACACGGTCGAGTTCGCGCTGAAGTACCCCTTCGCGCTCTTCCCCTCCCGCATATCCGTCGTCAAGATCGTGCCGGAGAAGATCGTCCAGGCCGACGAGAAGGGCTTTGACGCGAAGCCGGTCGGCTCCGGACCGTACGCGCTGGTGTCGGCCACCCGCGAGGACAAGATCGTCTTCAAGAAGTACGCGCGGTACAACGGGCGCTACCCGGCCAAGGCCGAGGCGATGACCTGGAATCTGCTCTCGGACGCCTCCGCGCGGGTCAGCGCCGTGCAGTCCGGCCGGGTCGCGGCCATCGAGGACGTGCCGTACATCGACATGGCCGGCCTCAAGCGCAAGGTCACCGTCGAGTCGGCCGCGTCCTTCGGCAACCTCTTCCTGATGTTCAACTGCGCGAAGAAGCCGTTCGACGACCAGCGGGTGCGCCAGGCCCTGCACTACGCGCTGGACACCGACAAGATCATCGCCACCGCCATGTCGGGCCAGGCCACCCCGGCCAGCGGCTACCTCCAGCCCAGCCACCCCGACTACGTCAAGGCCGCCACGGTCTACGGCCACGACCCCGCCAAGGCCAAGGCGCTGCTCCAGGCCGCGGGCGTCAGCGACCTGAAGGTGACCGTCCTGACCACCGACACCTCCTGGGTGCAGGACATCGCCCCGCTGGTCAAGGAGAGCTGGGACGCCGTCGGCGTCAGGACCACGCTCAGCATCGGCCAGTCCTCCGCCCAGTACGCGAAGATCGACACCGGCGACTTCGACCTCCTCGTCGCCCCGGGCGACCCCTCGGTGTTCGGCAACGACGTCGACCTGCTGATGCGCTGGTTCTACGTCGGGACCTGGCCCGAGACCCGCTACCGCTGGTCGGGCACCGCCCAGGGCAAGCAGGTCGTCTCGCTGCTCGACCAGGCCGCCCGCACCACCGACGACGCGACCCGTACGAAGCTGTGGTCCCAGGTCACCGACATCGTCGCCGAGCAGGCGCCGCTCTACCCGATCCTGCACCGCAAGCTCCCGACCGCGTGGGACGGGCACGCGCTGGCCGGCTTCAGCCCCGTGCCCACCACCGGTCTGTCGTTCCTCGGCGTGTCCCCGGCGTGAGCCGCCAGGACCGGGGCCCGCGCGCCCGGTGCGTGAGCGGCTCGTACCTCCCGCGTACGAGCCGCCCGCGCTCCCCGCGCGGGTCCCGGACCCGCCAGTCGTCCAGGACCTACTGCTAGGAACGCCCGATGTTCGCTTTCCTTCGGCTCGCGCTGCGCCGCGTGGCGATCATGCCGGTGATGATCCTCGGCATCACCTTGCTGGTCTTCGTCGTGCTCCAGTTCTCTCCCGTGGACCCCGCCTACAACGCCCTGGGGGAGAACTCGACGGCCGCCGCCCGCGCGGCGTTCGCGCACGCCAACGGGCTCGACGACCCGCTGCCCGTCCGCTACGCGCACTTTCTGAACCAGTTGCTGCACGGCGACCTCGGCGTGACCGTGCCGCCGAGCCAGCCGGTGGTCGACCGGATCACCGTCGCCTTCCCGCTCACCTTGCAACTGACGCTGCTGGGGCTGCTGATCGCGATCGTCCTCGCCGTCGCGCTCGGCGTGGTCGGCGCGGTGTACCGGGACCGCTGGCCCGACCACGTCTTCCGCGTGGTGTCGATGGCCGGTGTCGCGGTGCCCTCCTTCTGGCTGGGCGTGCTGCTGATCCAGCGGTTCGCCCTGGACAGTTCGCTCTTCCCGACCGGCGGATACGTCAACCCCGGTGACTCCTTCACCGGTTGGCTGCGCTGCATGACGCTCCCGGCGGTCTCGCTCGCGGTCCCGGTCGCGGCCTCGCTCGCCCGGCTCATCCGCACCTCGATGGTCACCGAACTCGACCGCGACTACGTCCGCACGGCCACCGGCAACGGCCTGCCACGGCTGCTGGTCATCCGGTCCGTGCTGCGCAACGCGCTGGTCACCCCGCTCACCGTGCTGGGCGTCAAGGTCGGTTACCTGCTCAGCGGCGCCGTCGTCATCGAGACGATCTTCGACCTTCCCGGCATGGGCAAGCTCATCCTGGAGGGCGTCACCGGCGGCGATGTGGCCCTGGTGCAGGGGACCGTCCTGATGATCGCGCTCGCCTTCCTGGTCGTCAACGTCGTCGTCGACCTGCTCTATCTGCTGGTCAACCCGCGCATCAGGACGGTGTGAGATGTTCCTGTTCACTGGCCCCCAACGCGTCGTCGCCAAGCTGTCGCGTCCCGGCATCCGTTTCCGCGCGCTGCCGCTCGCCGCACGGATCTCGCTCGTCGTCCTGGCCGTCGTGGTCCTGGCCGCGGTGTGCGCGCCGCTGGTCGCGGACAATCCGCTGACCACCGGCAGACCCGTCCAACCCCCCGGCCCCCGGCACTGGTTCGGCACCGACCGGATCGGCCGGGACATCTTCGCCCGGGTCGTCTACGGCGCCCGCTACTCGCTGGTGATCGGCCTCGGCTCCACGGCCGTCGCCGTCGTCGTCGGCGCGGTCCTCGGTTCGCTCGCGGCCACCTCGCCCAAGTGGGGCGACGAGTCGGTGATGCGGGTGCTGGACGTCGTCATGTCCTTCCCGCCGATCGCGCTCGCCGCCGTCCTGGTCACCGTCTTCGGCTCCAGCGTGCCCGTCCTGATCTTCACCATCGCCGCGGTGTACGTCCCCTCGCTCGCCCGCGTCGTACGGGCCAACGTCCTCGCGCAGTACGGCGAGGACTACGTCGCCGCGGAGAAGGTCATCGGCGCCCGTCGCGCCTACATCGTGCTGCGGCACGTGGCCGTCAACTGCGCCGCGCCCGTCATGGTCTTCGCCACCGTGCTGGTCGCCGAGGCGATCATCTTCGAGGCGAGCCTGTCCTTCATCGGCGCCGGGGTGAAGGACCCCGAGCCGAGCTGGGGCAACGTGCTCTCGTACGGGCGGCAGATCCTGCTGTCCGGCGGCTGGTGGGCCACCCTCTTCCCCGGCCTGGTGCTGCTCGTCACCGTACTGGCCCTGAACATCCTGTCCGAGGGACTGACCGACGCCTCGGCGGCGCCGGGAGCGGCGGCCGGAGCGGCGCCGGAGGCCGTACCCGCGGCGGCGGCCGTATCGGGGGCGGCCGTACCCGCGGCCG
Source organism: Streptomyces sp. NPDC024632 (assembly GCF_055559175.1). Lineage (NCBI taxonomy): Bacteria > Bacillati > Actinomycetota > Actinomycetes > Kitasatosporales > Streptomycetaceae > Streptomyces > Streptomyces sp. NPDC024632. Next base: position 582,657 of record NZ_JBVHLD010000002.1, on the reverse strand, counting down.
CGGCCGGAGTCGCCCCCGCGGCCACCGCCTCCGGTACGGACCGCCCGGCCGGTGACACCGCGCCGCAGGACACGCCGCTTCCCCGCCGGACGCGGGCGGACGACGACGAACGGGCCGCCGCCGTACAGCGCAGCCTCGTCCTGCTCGCCGAACGCATGACGCGGAATCCGCCGCCGCTCGCGGCGGTGCCCGCCACCGCCGCGGAACTGCTCTCCATCCGGGACCTGTCGATCCGCTTCCCCGACCGCTACGGCGACGTGCCGGTGGTCGACGGCATCTCGCTCACCGTCAGGGAGGGCGAGACCCTCGGTCTGGTCGGGGAGTCCGGCTGCGGCAAGAGCATCACGAGCCTGGCCGTCATGGGCCTGCTGGCCCGCAACGCGCGGGTGAGCGGTGCCATCGACTACCGCGGCGAGGACCTGCTCGGCATGTCGCCCCGCCGCCGCAGGGTGCTGGCGGGGCCCGAGATCGCCATGGTCTACCAGGACGCGATGTCGTCGCTGAACCCGTCGGTCCTCATCGGCCGCCAGCTCAAGCAGCTCACCTCGCGCGGCGGCACGCAGAGCCCGGCGGAACTGCTCGAACTCGTCGGCCTCTCCCCGGACCGCACGCTGCGCAGCTACCCGCACGAGCTGTCCGGAGGCCAGCGGCAGCGCGTACTGATCGCGATGGCGCTGTCCCGCAGCCCCCGGCTGCTCATCGCCGACGAACCCACCACCGCGCTCGACGTCACCGTCCAGGCGCAGGTCGTCGAACTCCTCACCCGGCTGCGCGACGAACTGGGATTCGCGATGATCCTGGTCTCGCACGACCTCGCGCTGGTCAGCGGGCTCGCCCACCGGGTGGCGGTGATGTACGCGGGGCAGGTCGCCGAGACCGGCGACACCCGGGCGCTGCTGTCCGACCCCGCCCACCACTACACGCGCGGCCTGCTCGGCTCGGTCACCTCGCTGGAGGCGGGCGCCGACCGGCTGCACCAGATCAGCGGCGTGGTGCCCGCGCCGCGCCAGTTCGGCGCCGGATGCCGCTTCGCCTCCCGGTGCGGCGCGGCCACCGAGGTGTGCGGGACCCGCGCCCCCGAGCTGACGGGGCGGCCGGCCCCGGCGGCGGACCCGCGCGCCGCAACCGCCGTGTCCCCCCTGCCCGCCGCGGCGCACGGCGTCGCCTGCCACCACGCGGCCGAACCCGTACTGCTGCAAAGGAGCGGACGATGATCCGCGTCGAAGAGGTCCACGTCAGGCACCGGGCGCGCGGCGGCGGTCTGTTCCGGCACGACGCCGTGCACGCGCTGACCGGGGCGTCGCTGACGGTGGAGCGCGGTGAGATCGTCGGCCTGGTCGGTGAGTCCGGCTGCGGCAAGTCGACGCTGGCGCGGGTGCTGACCGGTCTGCAACGGCCGACCGAGGGCCGGGTCATGTTCCGCGACGAGGATCTGTGGGAGCTGCCGGCGGCCAGGCGCCGCCAGGAGTTCGGCGCGTCGGTCGGCGTGGTCTTCCAGGACCCGTCCACCGCCCTCAACCCGCGGATGCCGGTCGGCCGCATCCTGCGCGACCCGCTGGACGTGCACCGGCGCGGCACCCCGCGCGCCCGCGAACAGCGGGTGACGGAACTGCTGGAGCTGGTGGGCCTGCCCGGGCACACCCGGCAGGCGCTGCCGGGACAGCTCTCCGGCGGGCAGCGCCAGCGGGTCGCCATCGCCAGGGCGCTCGCGCTGGAACCCGAGCTGATCGTCGCCGACGAACCGACCAGCGCCCTCGACGTCTCGGTCCGCGCGCAGGTGCTCAACCTGCTGATGGACCTGCGGTCCCGGCTCGGCCTCGGCATGGTCTTCATCTCGCACGACATCCAGACGGTGCGCCACCTGTCGGACCGGCTCGCGGTCCTCTACCTCGGGCGGATCGTGGAGGAGGGCCCGGCCGCCCAGGTGTCGGCCGCGCCCGCCCACCCGTACACCCAGGCGCTGTTCTCCGCCACGCCGAGCCTGCTGGGGACCACCGAGCGGATCGTGCTCAACGGCCCCGTGCCGTCGGCCACCCACCCGCCCTCCGGCTGTCCGTTCCGCACCCGGTGCTGGAAGGCGGACGACACCTGCGCGACCGCCTTCCCCGCCGCCACACGGGACGGCGACCACCAATGGCACTGCGTACACCCCAGGACCACCGCGGCGGCGACCGCCGCGCACCACGGCACAAGGAGCACTTCGTGATTGCCCGTACACCCCGGTTCTCCGGCGTCGTCCCGCCCGTCGTCACCCCGCTGACCGACGACGGCGCGGTGGACGTCGCGTCGCTGGAGCGCGTGGTCGGCCACCTCATCGGCGGCGGTGTCGACGGCCTGTTCGCGCTGGGGAGTTCTGGCGAGGTCGCCTATCTCACCGACGAGCAGCAGGAGACGGTGCTCGACGTGGTGGTGAAGACCGCGGGCGGCCAGGTGCCGGTGCTGGCGGGCGCCATCGAGACCACCACCAACAAGGTGCTGGAGCGCGCCCGTACTGCCGTCGCGCGCGGTGCCAGCGCGGTCGTCACGACTGCCCCCTTCTACACCCGCACCCACCCCACCGAGATCGACCGGCACTTCCGGACGGTCGCGGCCGCGATCGACGTGCCGGTACTCGCCTACGACATCCCGGTCTGCGTCCACAGCAAGCTCTCCCGGCAACTGGTCGGCGCACTGGCCGCCGACGGGGTGCTGGCCGGGGTCAAGGACTCCAGCGGCGACGATGTGACATTCCGTCAACTCATCCTCGACACCAGGGACGTGCCGGACTTCGCGCTGCTCACCGGGCACGAGGTCGTCGTGGACGCGATGCTGCTCGGCGGCGCGCACGGCTCGGTCCCCGGCCTCGGCAACGTCGACCCGCACGGCTACCGGCGGCTGCACGACGCCGCGGCGCGCGGCGACTGGACGGCGGCCCGCGCCGAACAGGACCGGCTGGCCCGGCTCTTCGACATCGTTGCCGTCGCCGACCCGGCCACCGCGTCCGGTACGGCGTCCGGCCTCGGCGCGTTCAAGACCGCGCTGACGCTGCTCGGCGTCATCGCCCGCAACACCGTCAGCCCGCCGATGCGCCCGCTCACCGACGCCGAGACCGGCCGTATCGGCGCGATCCTGGAGCAGGCGGGCCTGCGATGACGCTGCTCGCCGGAGTCGACATCGGCGGGACCAAGACGGCGGCCGCCCTGGTCACCCCCGAGGGCGTGCTGCTCGACCGCGCCACCCTGCCCACCCCGGCGCGGCAGGGCCCGGCCGCCGTGCTGGACACCGCGGCCCGCGCGGTGACCCTGCTCGGCAGGCCCGTGGACGCCGTCGGCGTCGGCAGCGCGGGCGTCATCGACCCCGGTACCGGCCGGGTGCGGTCGGCCACGTCCGCGCTCCCCGGCTGGGGCGGCACCGACCTGCGCGGGCTGCTCGCCGCCCGGCTCGGCCTGCCGGTCGGCGTCGACAACGATGTCAACGCCCATGCGCTCGGCGAGTATTGGCGCGGCGCCGCCGCCGGGCACGCCTGCGTGCTGCTCCTCACGGTCGGCACCGGCGTCGGCGGCTGCGTCCTGATCGACGGACGCGTCCACCACGGCGCCGGTGGCGCGGCGGGCGAGGCCGGTCACCTGCCGGTGCCCGCCGCGGCCGGGCTGCCCTGCCCCTGCGGGGGCGTCGGACACGTGGAGGCCGCGGCGTCCGGACCGGCGATGACGGCGGCCTACCGCGAACTGGCGGGCGCGCGGCCCGGACACGGGACGGGCGCCGCGCCCGCGACCCTTCGCCTTGTCAACTCCCGCGCGCAGGACGGCGATCCGACGGCGCTGACCGTCCTGCGCGCAGGCGCCACCGCGCTCGGCGAAGCCGTCGGCGGCCTCGTCAATGTCCTGGCCCCCGACCTCGTCCTCCTCGGCGGCGGGGTGAGCCGCTGCGGACCCGTCTGGTGGGACACCCTGCGGACGACCGTCGCCTCCCACCTGGTCCCGGCCGTCGCCGGGACCCCGCTGCGGGCGGGCTCGCTCGGCGACGACGCCGCGCTGTACGGGGCCGCGCTCCTGGGACGGGAGGCGCTGGCGTGAACGTCCGTGAAGATCAACCGACTTCGGGCGGTCGGCCCACGTCGGCCGCCGACCCCGGCGGCGTCCTGGAACGGCTGCGCGGCCGGCTCGTCGTCTCGTGCCAGGCGTATCCGGGGGAGCCGCTGCGCGACCCGCTGATCATGCGTCAGATGGCGCTCGCCGTCCGGGAAGGCGGCGCGGCCGGTATCCGGGCGCAGGGCCTCGACGACCTGCGCGCGATCCGCGCGGTCACCGACGTCCCCCTCATCGGCCTCTGGAAGGACGGCACTTCGGGCGTCTACATCACCCCGACCGAGCGGCACGCCCTCGCCGTCGCCGCGACCGGCGCGGATATCGTCGCGGTCGACGCCACCTTCCGCCCGCGCCCCGGCGGCGAGACCCTGGAACGTACCGTCACGGCCGTGCACCGCGCGGGCCGCCTGCTCATGGCCGACGTCTCCAGCTACGAGGAGGGCGTCGCGGCGGCGGACCTCGGCGCGGACCTGGTCGGCACCACGCTGTCCGGCTATACGGGCAGCGGCCCGCACCCGGACGGTCCCGACCTCGCCCTGGTCGCCCGCCTCAGCGCGGACCTGTCGGTCCCCGTCGTCGCCGAGGGCCGTGTCCACACCCCCGCCCAGGCCCGGTCGGCCCTCGCCGCGGGAGCCTTCACGGTCGTGGTCGGCACCGCGATCACCCACCCGACGACGCTGACCCGGTGGTTCGCCGAAGGGCTCGGAGCACAGCGGCAGTTGGGGTGAATGCCCTCTGCCGCGACGGCGCCCCCCGGAACTCTCGGAGGGCGCCGTCGCCGCGTCGGCCGGGCCGGGTGCCTGGAACGGGTACGAGTTCAGCACCAGCGTCGCCGTGTCCGGCTAGTCGGGGCTGGTGAACACGTCGACATCGGCGATGTTCGCCGCCGGGTCGGCCGCGACGGACGGGGAGCTGATGTGAGCGGGACGGTGCGGCCGGACGGTTCAGCGGGCGGCGCGCGCGGGGCGGGGAAGGCGTTCGTACACCGTCAACCGCCGTCCGTGGACGCGGACATCGGCCACCGGGGTGAAGTACGTCAGCAGGACCCGCATCTTCATCCGGTCCTGCGCCGCGGTCAGGGGGCGGGCGATCCAGGGGACGTCGGTGACCAGCAGGATGCGGTCCCGCGCGAGCATCGCCGTACGGATGCGGTCCGGGGCCGCCTCCAGGCCCTTCAGCGTTCCGGAGCGCTCCGGGGTCTCGGTCAGCGCTATGTCGTGCAGGCCGGAGAAGGCGCCGGGGGAGACGGATTCCGTGTCGCGGCGGGCGGAGGGGATGAAGAGGACGGCGTTGCCGGGGCGCTTGAGCCGCTGGACGTCGGAGGCCACGGCCATGACGTCGTCGACCCGGCTCTTCGGCGAGCGCTCGGCGAGCGACTGCGGGATCAGCGCCACCGTCGCGAGGGCGACCGCCACGGGGACGATCCACGCGGACGCGCGCGGGAAACGGGGCCGGGCGGCGCGCACCGCGGCGCCGATCGCCGCGCCGATGAGCAGCGCGAGGCCCAGCATGCTGAAGAGCACATAGCGGTCGAGGAACAGCGGCTGGAACAACGACACGCAGACCAGGCCGAGTTGCGGCACCGCGAGCAACGGCAGCCCCACGGCGGCGGCGGACAGCCGGTCCGTACGGGGCCCGTCCGTACGAGGCGCGTGCGCATGAGGCCCGTCCGTACGAGGCCCGTCCGTACGAGGAGCGTCGGACCGAGGTGGGGCGATACGAGGCGTGCCGGTACGAGGTGGGGCGATACGTAAGACGTCCGTACGGGCGCGGCCCGCGATACGGCGGCCGGACACCGCCGCGCAGACGCCGCCGATCAGCACCAGCACCCCGGGCCCGATCAGCATGTGCCAGGTCAGCGGCGGAATCCAGGACACCTGCGCCGACTGGCCCCGGCTGAAGAGGGCCAGCGGAGTGACGGCCAGGACGGCGACGGCGGAGGCGGCCGTCCAGGCGGCCCACGTACGGCGGTCGGCGGCCCGGGACCAGAGCAGTGTGGCCAGGTGCGCGGGGAGGATCAGGAGCGAGAACCAGTTCAGCAGCCCGCAGACGAGGACGGCGCCGCCGTATCCCGCCCAGCGCCACGCGCGGCGGCGCGGTCCGGTGTCCTCCTGGAGCGCGGCGACCAGCAGCAGGGTCGACACCCCGGCCCCGGCGGCGACCAGCGCGTACGGCCGCCCCTCCTGGAGGTAGAACTGCACGGCGGGCAGCAGCCCGAACGCCAGCCCGCCCGCGAGGCCCGCTGCGGGACCGGCGAGCCGCCGCCCGATGAGCGCGACGCAGGTGGCCGCCACCGCGCCGGCCAGCACCGAAGGCAGCCGCAGCGTGGTCGTGTGGGGTCCGAACACGCTGAACAGGGCGTGCATCAGCAGGTAGTAGAGGCCGTGCACGACGTCCACGTGGTGCAGCATGCGCAGGATCTCGGGGGTCGACCGCCCGGCCACCTGCCAGGTGGCCGCCTCGTCACGCCAGACGGTGTGCTGCCGGGAGAGTCCCCAGAGGCCGAGGGCGAGAGTCCACAGCGGCGGAATCAGCCAGATCAGCATCGCCCGACTCGGTAAAGATGCCCGAGAGGCCGTGATGGTTGCTTTGAATCCCGAACGGCTTTGAATCGAACGGGATTTGCTGTCGGTGGACGTCAAAGAGGCACCTGAGGCAGTTTGTTGAATTGTGAACCGCCTGGAGGAAGCGTGATCGACACCCACTGATGGCGGTGACACGCATCCTACTCCGGCGCGCGCGGCGGACTTTCGGAACGTCATTTCTCCGCGCGCGCACCGCTCGAAATGGCCGTCGGCACGGTGGCCGGAACGTTGTTCGGCGCGTTGTTCGGTACGTTGTTCGGCGCGGCGGCCGATGCGGCGGTCGATGCGGGCGCGGGTACGGCCTGCCGGGGGGATGCCGGTGCGGCCCCTGCCCCTGGTGCCGCCCCTGCCCCTGGTGCGGCCCCCGCCCCAGGTGCGGCCCCCGCGCCCCTCCCCACCGCGAACACGTTGTCGCAGCGGTCCCGCACGCCCGCGTCGTGCGTGGCGATCACCACCGCGCACCCCGACCGGCTCAGCTCCCGCAGAATGTCCACCACCACAGCCGAGTTGGCGTCGTCGAGCGCGCCCGTCGGCTCGTCCGCCAGCACCAGCGCCGAGCGCTGGACGAGCACGCGCGCCAGCGCGACCCGCTGCTGCTCACCGCCGCTGAGGTGATGGACCGTCTCCTTGCCGCGCCCCGCGAGGCCGACCCGCTCCAGGGCCTCGGCGATCGCGGGCCCTGCCTTGCCGCGCAGCAACGGCCTCGGCCTGGCCGCGACTTCGAGATTCTGCTCGACGGTCTCGCTCTCGATGAGCGCGTAGTGCTGGAAGAGATATCCGAGGGTGTCACGGCGGAATTGCCGGATGTCGCGGCGGCCGAAACGCGTGATGTCCTTCCCCTCGTACCGGATGGCACCGGACGTCGGGCGGTCGAGCAGACCGAGGCAGTTGAGGAGGGTCGACTTTCCCGATCCGCTGGGTCCGACGAGAGCCAGCATCTCGCCGCGCTCCACGGTGAGGTTGACGCTGTCCCACAACGTGCGGGAACCATAGGACTTCGAAAGACTCTCGATCTCGATCAGCTTCGTCATGACAGGCACACTCCTGCTCGGTGGAGGAATTCCGTGGGCGCGGCCGGGCTCAGGTCCCGGTCGCGCCCTCCTTCACGATGCGGCGGTGGAAGTAGGCGAGGGCGAGCAGCACGGCGGCCAGTTCGAAGACGACCAGACCGCTGATGACACCGAGGTCGAGCGCGGTCAGCCGGGTCGGCTCGAAGGTCGCGGGCTCACCGGCGGCGGCCAACTGCCGCAGGTGCTGGCGCTGTTGCCACGCCTGGAACGGCACCCGGGTCGCGAAGATCACCGCGATGGCCACCTCGACGGCCAGGAGGAAGCGGTGCGAGGCGACGTACCGCCAGCCGCTGACGTGCTGGGCGAAGATGCTCTGCGCGTTCTTGCGGGCGTAGATGAGGCAGACGCCGACCGCGGCGATGAGGAGCACCATCGCGGCGATGACCAGGTTGAAGATCTGGACCCGGAGTTCGGTGAGCGCCTTCCTGAGGTCGAGGGCGGTCTTCTCGCCCACCGGACTCATGGAGTTCACGTAGTCCTGGAGGTGTTCCGCGCGGATGCCCGCGGTCACGTCGGCGGGGTCGGGGAAGACGACTCCGGCCTGTGTCGCGATGGCGGTGTAGGCGTCGTCGGTGAGGAAGCGCGATCCGTTGGGGACGACGATGACGACCGGGTCGCGCACCATGGATCGGTCCTCGGCCGCGTCGTGGCCCGAACGGTAGGAGTACTCACCGGTGTTGTAGCCGAAGACGCGCTGGCCGCCGCGGGTCGCCGAGACCTTCATGGGGACGCGCCCGGTGAGGTCGGGATCGATGATCGCCTCGGCGGCCTTGGTGATCGCGGGGGCGTCCGACGCGAGCGTGTCGGGGATCAGCAGCCGTACCGCGCGGGCGTCCGCGGCCGTCGCGCTCCCGGCCTGCGACGCGTAGCGCCGCCCCGCCGGGTCGACCATCGGCTGCCGTGCCAGATAGGTGTCGTTGACGACGAGGATCTCGCCGGAGGGCAGGTGCTCACCGGGCGCGGACATCTGGAGGTCCCGCCGCCCGGCCACGATCACCTCGCCCCGCGCGTCGGCTCTGCGCAGCCACGGCCCGACGTGCTGGTCCAACTGGTCCATGTGCATGGCGAATGCGCCGCTGAGCCGGATCGACACGGCGTCGCCCACCGCGTGGTACGCGTCCCGGTTGTCTTCCCGGGTGAGAACGTCGCGGCTCGCGAGCGTGGCGTTGGTGGCGATGCTGAGCGCGAGCAGCAGCGCCGGGACACGGACCAGGTAGACGCTCAAGGACGCGGCTCGGGACGGGAGTTCGCCCTTGAGTGCGGGCAGGACGCCGACCTTGAACGTCAGCGCGAGCGCCGCCGCGTGCGCGGCCAGGACGACGGCGGCCAGCAGGACGGCGAGGACCGCGGCCACGGCGGCGAACAGGCCGAGCCACGCGAGGCCGTTGTAGAGGCCGAGGAAGGTGAGGACCGCGGCCGCGACGACGGCGGCCGACAGCGGCCAGAAGACGGCGAGCCGCCGCAGGTCGCGCAGCAGGATGCCGGTGAAGGACATGCCCTGCATGCGCAGTACGCCGTACGCCCGCGCGTTGAGCAGCACGCTCGCGCCGGTCATCGTCAGCGCCGCGAGGGCGACGACGTAGAAGGAACGGAAGAGCGAGTCGTTCTTGTACCGGTCGATCAACCCCCGTGCGGACAGCGGGTGGCTGACCTCGACCGTCATGCCGAGGTGCGTGAACTCCAGCCGCAGGGCGTCGGCGGCGCCCGCCGGCCCGAAGACGTAGTACGTGCCGCGCGGGTCGAGTTGGCCGACGTCGGCGAGCGGGTGCACGCGGGTGGTGAAGTTCTCGCTGAACGCCGGGTAGCCGTGGTCCAGCCACTTCGCGGTCCGCGTACCGGTGCCGCCGGGCGCGAGGTACAGGTGGCGGACCGTGTCGGGGTTCTTGAGGTCGGGCACCTCGCGCGCGACCCCGACCCCGTGCCGCGCCGCGAACGACTCGACAGCCTGGACGACGTGGGGCGCGCTCGTCGATCCGTCGGTGTCGAGCACGTCGACCATGGCGGAGTTGCCCAGCACCCCGTCCTCGTCGAGTCCGCGCACGAAGAGGAAGGCCAAGACGGCGGAGAAGGCCAGAAGGGCGGCGTGGACGACTCGAATACCGCGATGCAGCATGGTGATTCCTCGGTTGAGGGCGCTCGGGAATTCAGACGGGCGTGACGGCGTGACGGCGACGTACGGTGTACCGGCTGTTCACGGCTTACGGCTTACGGCTTACGGCTTACCGCTTACGGCTACGGCTCACGGCGGGCGCGGGAGTGGCGAGCGGCCGTGGAGGAGGTGACGTCCCCGCCTCCACAACCGCGCCGGATCACCCGGCCGTTACCACCCGGCGGCTACCGCCCGACCGCTACCGCCCGACCGGTACCGCCCGGCCGGTCAGCCATGACCGGCCCTCTCGCTGACGGAGGGTCAGCAGGACGGGTTGTAGTAGTAGCTGACCGAGTTGCCGTTCAGCCCCGCGGAGGCCAGGGACCATACGCCCTTGGCCGTGCAGCCGCTGCCGAACACGACGGTGCCGATCTTCACCGACGACGCGTGCTTGTTCGTCGGGTGCTTGTAGTTCGACCACGCGGTGTTGGCGCCGTGGTCGTAGCTCCACTTGCCGCCGCCGACGTCGACCGAGGTGGCCAGGGCCGGCGTGGCGGCGGCGAAGCTGAGGGCGACAGCGGCGACGGCGACCTTAATTCCGGTTTTCTTGTTCATGAATGAACTCCGCTTTCTCGTGGGCTTGATCGGACGAGGCAGAACCCTGGCACACATTCAGTTGCACTGGCAACCATGAAATTGCGCTCCGGGAATTGCCTGTCGCGGGCGGGTCGGAACGGTCCGCCCATGCCTGAATCCACCGGCGTCAGCGGGCGGCGACGGCGGTGGTCGGCAGGCGAATGGGAAGCGGGAATTCCGCACCGCGCGATGTTCGGCCGCGGGCCGGATTTCGGGCGGTACGGGGTACGTGGACGCCCGGCGCGGGCGGGCGGGCGCCGGTGCGGACGGCGACGCGTCAGGCGGTCGCCGCAGCGGGCCCGTACCGTTTCACGTGCTGCGCTGCGCCGATGGTCGGTCTTCTGATCCCACGCATGTGTGCTCCCCCGTGCCGGTGCCGGGTGGTCCGCGGCAACCCGGCCGACGATAGGCGCGGATCCGGCCGACCTCGAATCCCGTACCGAGGCTTGGCGCGTTCTCGGCGGTATGCGGCTTGAATCAGATCCGGGAAACGGCCCTCCGGCGCGGAATTCCGGATTCAACTTGATTCACGCTGCAAGTAAGGTGTGGCATTCCGTTTTCCGCGAAGTACGGCTATCCGGAACGGCGTTGCGGGAATGTCAGACCGCTCCCGCGGAACGCATTCGGAATCCTCACGGCGCGCTGTGTCGCGGGGGACGAGGCGGGCGGCCTCAGGGCAGGAGGCGGGCGAAGACGACGATGTTGTCGAGGTAGGTGTGGCCGGTGAAACGGCCGCCGCAGGTGATCAGGCGGAGTTGGGGGTCGGGGCGCGGGGCGTAGACGGCCTCGGTGGGGAACGCGTCCTTGGCGTAGCTCCGGACGGACGTCACCTGGAAGCGGACGGTCCGGTTGTCGTCGAGGGTGACGCGGATGACGTCGTTGACCCGCAGGAGTGAGAGACGGGAGAAGACGGCGGGGCCGCCGGGGGAGTCGACGTGGCCGACGAGCACGGCGGGGCCGGGGGCACCGGGGACCGGACCCGCGTCGAACCAGCCCGCCCGGCTCGGCCGCGAGGGGGTGTCCAGGGAGCCGGAAGGGGTCAGGCCGAGCGGTTCGAGCGGGGTGTCGACGTCGATGGCCGGGATGGCGAGCGCGCGGGGCCGGGCGGCGGTCGCCTCCGTCGGGGCCACGGGCCGGCTGACGACCCGGCCCGGCTCCGGGGCGACCGCCCCGACGGCGGCGCGCGCGTGGCCGGAGCCCGGCCGCGTCCCCAGATTCGCGGCGAGGCCGACGGCGCCGCCCGCGACCGTCACCGCTCCGAGGACGGCGAGCGCCCCGGCCGCTCCCCGATGACGCGGCCGGGGCCGTGCGTGTCGCGGCGCCATGACGCCGCTCAGCCGCGCCGCAGTCGGCGTACCGACAGCACCAGCAGGCCGGAGCCGATGACCAAGGCGGCTCCCCAGCCGACCAGTTGGGGCGTACGGGAGCCCTCGGCCGCCGCCTTCCGCTGGTCGAGACCGCCGAAGCCCGCGTCCACGCCGCCGTGGGGCTGACGGCTCGGCCCCGCGGAGTCGGTGAGGTCGAGCAGGCCGGGCGCGGAGCCGGTGGAGGACAGGACGACCAGCGTGTGCGTGCTGCGGCCGGTCAGTTGGACGGTACGGGAGGTCGTCGCGGCCCCGGCCGAGACCCGTACGGTCGTGCTGCCCGCGGACACCGTGCGGTACGGGGTCGAGGCGGGGAAGCGCAGCGAACCCTGGTTCAGCGCGGCCACGTGGACCGCGACGGCGGGCTGGCTCAGCGACGCCTGGATGACCCGTACCGCGGCCTGGCCCTGCGGGGCCGACAACTGGTCGGAGAGCGTGCGCAGTTGCAGCGCCGAGTTGGGGCCGAGCCCGGCGACGGTGTACGCGCGGCCCTGCACGACCCGCACGGTCGAGGAGATGACCGGCGACACCGACGCCGGGTCGCCCGCCTTGCGCATCGCGACCGTGTACTGGCCGGTGGCGACCGACTCGTACGGCGAAGCGTGCCCGTACGACACGCTCTTGAGCACCATCGCGGCCTTCGATCCGCCGAAGGGGTAGAGGTAGACGTCCACCGGCGGCGTACCGGGCGAGAAGTGCGCCAGCCGCAGCCAGCCGCCGGACCAGGCGGGAGCCGCCGACGCACCGGCCGCGGCCGGGCCCGCCAGCACAGCGGCGCTGAGCGTGAGAACGGCGGCGGCGCCGAGCGCGGCGGCCCGCGACGAGGATCTGGACGACGGTCTGGACGACGATCCGGTGCGCGCGGTCGCCCGCGGGAAAAGCCTCATGCGAAGTCCTTCTGACGGGCGGATGCGCCGATTGGTCCGGCGTTCAGGAGCGGGTCGGAGTCGGGGGCGGGGGCGCGGTCTGGGCGTGTGTCGGTGCGGGGCGGGGTCGGGCCGTCTGACGGGCGGGTGTGCCGGCCGGCTCGGGGTTCAGGGGCGGGGTCGGGGTCGGGGCCTGTGTCGGGGCGGCTCGGGGCCGGGCCGCCCAACGGGGTGTGCCGATTGGCCCGGCGTTCACGGTCGAGCCGGGGGCCGGTACGGGGTCGGCTTCGGCGTTCACGGTCGAGGTCCGGGTTCGGGCCGGGCCCGGAGGGCTGCCCGTGCGGGGGCGATGCGGCGTTCACGACGGGGAGTTGGCGCTGACGAGGCCGTCGGGCGCGGGCTGGTCGTACAGCACGGTCAGGACGGCGGGGGTTCCGGCGCCGCCGGTGCGGGCCGCGGTCCGCAGCGGCCGGTAGGGCGGCTGCTGGGCGTCGACGAGGGCGCGCAGCGCGGCGGCCTGCGGTCCGCTCCCCGTGGCCGGGGCGCCGTCCACGCGCGAGATCGCCACGCCGCCGCGCGGGACGTCGGCACCGGCGCCGGGCGCGGGCGCGTCGAAGGACGCGACGGTGAGGGCGTGACCGCTGCTGAGGACGGCGAGCAACGCGCAGACGCGCAGGTCGACATGACCACTCGTCAGAAGCGCGCGCGTGCCGCCTTGGAAGGTGATCCGCTGGTTGGCGGCGAGCGCCGCCCCCGAGAAGCGCCGCTCCGCGCGGTCCGCGGCGGCCACGCGCTCGTACGCCGTACGCCCGGCGTGGGCGATCGGCAGCACCTCGGCGCGCTGCGCACCGGCCGCCGCGTCGGTCCCGCTGCCGCTGCCGCTGCCGGGCCCGCCACCCGCCCCGTCACCCGCCCCGGCCCCGTCACCCTCATCCCCGCCGAACACGGCGAGCGGCTGCGGGCCGGTCAGATCCCGTAGCGCGTCCCCCGCCATCGCGCGCAACGGGCCAGTGACGACGGCGACATCGGCGCCGAGCAGCTGCTGCGGAGAGGAGGTGACGGTGAGCGTGGAGCCCGCGGGGAAGCCGTGCGACACGAGCGCGGCGCAGACGGCGACGTCGCAGGCGACGACGTGGGTGGGGCCGATGTGCCCGGCCACCCAGGCCGCGACGGCGTCGCGGATCGGCGGCGGCGTGGACGGGGAGACCGACGCGGAAGACGACGCGGACGACGACCCGGACGCGGACGCCTTCGGATCGACGGCCGCCGTCGGCCGGTCGGAGCCCTCGGTCCCGGACCCGGTCCCGGAGCCGCCGCGGTCGCGCAGGACGACCACGGCCGCCGCGGACACCACCGCCAGGACGAGCACGGTGACCGCGAGCGCCCGGCCCCGGTGCCGCCGGGCGGCCCGTTCGCCGGGCGCGGCCGGCGCCTTCGGCCTCAGCCCGAGGTGGCGCCGGACGAAGGACCGCAGGGTGTTCCAGTAGATCCGGAGCCAGGACGGCTCGTCGGGGCCGCCGGGTCTGGGAGGTTCACCAGGCCCCGACGGCCCCCCGCCCCCGGACGGTCCCGCGGCCTTCCCCTCCCGGGCCGCGGGTTCGAGCCCCGGCACCAGGCCGGGCGGCAGGCCGAGCGCCGGTCCCGGCGGCCGTGGCCGCCGTACCGGTGTGCGGGGCTCGAAGAAGTTCTGTGACATGGACCGCTCACGGGTTGGAAGGGGAACGGCGCCCGCGCGGCGGTGACGACCGCCGCCCGGACGACCGGGACCGGGGCGTCACGGGCTGGTGCCCGCTTCCGCGAAATCGGCCTCCCCCCTGAGGAAGCCGACTCCGCAGCGCCTCGGAGCGAAAGGAATCCAGCCCGAATATCAGCACACTTGAACGAAACTGACAAGCCCTCTCACTTTCCGTTCAATCTCGGACACGGAGTGAATCCCGAATATGCCCGATGCGATCAAACGTGCTGGTCAGCGCGGCGAGAGTGGTGATGATCATTACGGTGATCCTTTTACTCGCGAGTAATTCACTCACGCACCACAAAGCTCATCGGGAGCGTCCCGGTATTCGGGCACGACAAATTCCGGACGCGGGCTGAATGGGCAGAAATTCAGCAGATCCCGCGGTCCGGAAACGACACCTCCACAGCTCAGTGGAGGTAAGCGGCAGGCCCGGTCCTTCCCGTACGACGACCACACGGAGACGCTCTCCTGCCCCGTATTCGGAGCCGCTCCGGCCGCGGATGGGTCGCCGGCCAGGATCAGTCGGGGAGCACGACGGTTCGCCGTGCGGCGGCGATCAGGGGCCGCCCGATGTCGGCCTCCGGCTCGCTCGCGGCGGTGAACCGGCAGGTCTGGACGCCGTGTACGGCCAGGAACACCGTGTCCACGTGCGGCGACTCGATCGTGGCGAGCGGCAGCGCCCCGCCGTGCACGCGCCGCAGCACCCCCCCGCTCGTGGAGCGAACGCGAACTGCGTCGCCTGTGCCTGCGCCTCCCCGAGATCCGGGCCTCCACGCTCGCCGACGAGGGCGTGGCCCTGCGCGCCCTGCGCCTGGCCCTGGACGAGGTCGACCACCGCCTGTTCGGTACGGGCCTGTCCGCCCCCCTTCCGCCGCGCCGCCACTGACCCCGGAACCCCGGCTCGTGTTGGTCCGAGCCGGGGTCCCCCCGGAGGTCTCGCGCGCCGAAGGTCAGACGCGGTCGGCGACGATCATCAGGTACTGGAAGCTGCCGTTCTTGTACGCGGTCAGGAAGGCGTCCTCGACTCCGGTGACCAAGTGGTCCGCGGATTTGCGCAGTTCCCAGTACGGGATCGTCGCGGCCGTCAGGTCCTCGACGTGGGTGGGCACCAGCCGGTGCTTGGCCATCGCCTGGAAGTACGCCGAGCGCGGGTGGATGTCGCAGATGTAGTGGGCGTTGATCAGGGACACCTCGCGGGACGCGCGCCCGTATGTGTCGTTGTAGCAGCCGGTGATGACGACGTAGCGACCGCCGCGGCGCAGCAGCCGGGCGTGCTCGGCGAAGAGCAGGTCCAACTCCACGTACATCGTCGACTCGTTGTTCCACGACGCGGCGTAACCGCCGGTCTGGAAGCCGGTGTCGAGCATGTTGCGGTGGTGGTAGCGGACCTTGCCGTCGATACCGCGCGCCCGCGCCTGCTCATTGGCGAAGTCGGCCTGCTTGGTGGAGAGCGTGACGCCGTCGGCGTGGCACTGGTAGCGCAGATTCGCGGTGACGCTGCCGCCGCCGCGCCCGCAGCCGGCGTCGAAGACCCGGTCCTCGGGGCTCAGCGGGCCCAGGTGCTTGGCGAGGAGTTCGGCCTGGGCGTGTTCGAGCCGGTGCAGTTCCGTGGTGATCAGATCCCGGCGCCTGGCGGGGTCCGTCTCGTCGAGTACGGACCAGTCCACGTCGCCGACACCGTAGTGGTGGTGGTACAGGTCGTCGATCCTGCCGAGTTCGAGGTTGACCGGATTCTGTTCGGCGTTCCAGTAGTCCGCGACGCGGGTCTGGTACGTGGACTGGGCCGGAACCGGTGCCTTGGCGACGCCGGGGTGCGAAATGGTCAACGCTGACTCCTCTTGGTACTGGGATCGGTCATCGTGCCGTGGAGCGGGTGAAGCAGCCTGCGCCTACCAGTAGTTGGGCAGGCGGTATCGGTGGGTGTTGGTCGCGTGCCATTCGTGGTTGCCGGCCACCCAGTCCGACAGCCCGCGTGCGTACCGCGCGACCAGCGGTGACGTCGCCGACGCGGCGGCGGCCTCCTCCTCGAAGGAGCCCATGATCCGGTTGTGGATCTCGACGCTCTCCAGATAGGCCGCCTTGAGGCCGCATCCCTCGTTGGCGGCCACGACCTGCGGCAGATTGAGGTGCGTCGGGTCGCCCTCCAGCTCCTTGGTGAAGGAGTAGAGGTCGTTGACGATGGTCGTCGCGTTGCAGGCCAGCGCCGTGATCCGCTGGATCTCCGGCCGCGCGTAGACGGCCTCGGGCAGCTCGTACCCGTCGACCGCGTCGATGATCGACAGGCAGGGGCGGAAGTTGTTGAACTGCCGCATCACCAGGTATTCCCACACCTGCGGGACGAAACGCTTCTCCGCCCAGGCCGCTTCGGCGAGATAGCCCAGGTGCAGCCGGGCGATGTCGTGCATGAAGCGGGTGGTCTGGCTCGGGGTGGCGAACTCCGCGTAGTCCCTCATCGCCCAGTGGTACGAGCGCAGGGGCCCGTCCGCCTGCATGCCGAGCCGCCACTGGGCCTCGGACTCGGGCGTGCCGTGGTGCGGGTCGATCGCCGACTGGGCCATGAGCAGCGGCCCGCCGAGGCCCTGGTGGGAACCGCCTCTTCCTTCCTCCTCCTCGCAGTAGCAGGAGTCCACCAGGTTCTCGGCGAGCAGCAACTCGCCCGCGACGGTGAGCCGTTCGAGGTCGGCGGCGCCCGGATGCTGGAGCACCACGGCCCGGCCGAACTGGAATCCCGCGAAGTCCCCGTTCCACGCGGGCGGGAACAGGTCGAGGCCGCGCGCCCACTCCTCGAGCCGCCGGTCCACCTCGTCGACCTTCGCCTGGTCCACGGGCGGCGCGGGCTGGTACCTGAGACCGGGAACGGCCCCGGTGCGCCGGGCCTTGAGCGTCCGGGTGAGATTCTGCGGACCGGGCAGTTGCCGGGGGACGGTGGGGGTGACGGTGGCCACCGTGGTGGCCGCCGCCCGCGACACGTCCGTGTCCGGGGGCGCGCCCGTCGCGTGGTCCACGCTCGGCCCGGTCACTCGACGGTCCTGCCGAGCTGGACGTTCTCCAGGATGCCGACCGCGTCGGGCACGAGGATCGCCATCGAGTAGTAGGCGGTGACCAGATAGCTGATGACCGCCGTCGTGCTCACCCCCATGCGGCGCATGTTCAGGCCCGGTTGGAGCTGATCCGGCAGCGCGGTCGGAAGCAGGCCGACCACGCCCTGGTCGTCCTCACCGGTACGCAGCGCGATGATGCTGCTGGTGTGGTGCGCGGTGACCGGGATCTTGCCGCAGGGCAGCAGCGGCACACCGCGCCAGGCGGGCACCGCGTGCCCGTTGACGTCGGCGAGGCCCGGCATCAGACCGCGCTTGCTCACCTGCCGGAAGAAGGCGGTGATCGCCTTCGGGTGGGCGATGAGGAAGCGGGTGCCGCGCCGCATGGACAGCAGTTCGTCCAGGTCGTCCGGTGTCGGCGGCCCGCTGAAGGTGCTGATCCGCTGGTCGTACTCGGTGTTGTGCAGCAGCCCGAAGTCGCGGTTGTTGACCAGCTCCCACTCCTGGCGCTCGCGGATCTCCTCGATGGTCAGCTTGAGCTGCTGCTGGGTCTGGTCCATCGGGTCGTTGTAGAGGTCCCCGACCCTGCTGTGCACGCGCAGCGTGGTCTGGGTCAGCGACAACTCGTACTCGCGCGGGGCCAGTTCGTAGTCCACGTAGCCGCTGGGGATCGACGGCTCGCCGCGGTGCCCCGCCTGCGTCGGGACGTCCGCCTCGCCGCGCCGGTTCGTCGGCCGTCGCTGCCGCTCGGCGTACGCGGCCAGGTGCGCGGCGAAGGAGGGGACGCGGTCGGCGACTTCGGCCACGACGGTCCAGGGGACGGTGAGCAGGACGGCCGCGGTGTCGGCCCGCGCCGAGGACGTCCACCGCGGCTCGTCCTGGCCGATGGCCTCGTCCCCCAACTGGCCCCCGTCGGTGACGACTCCGGTGACCGCCTCCTCCCCGTACTTGCCCTCGGTGTACCGGGTCAGCCGTCCGCGGACGACGAGGTAGGTGTCGGTGATCGGCTGCCCTGCCGTGAACAGCGCTTCTCCGGCGTGCACTTGGCGGACCTCGTAGCGGCCGGCCAGTTCCCGCAGCACGTCGGTGTCCTGGTAGCCGCGCAGCGCCGGGAGTTCGGTCAGCGTCTCCGGGATCACCCGGACGTCGTCGGCGCCGTTCTGGTCGAAGCTCACCCTGCCCTGGCCGACGTGGAGTTGGAGCCTGCGGTTGACGCGGTAGGTGCCGCTCGGGACGTCCACCCAGGGCAGCATCCTGAGCAGCCAGCGCGAGCTGATCCCGCGCATCTGCGGTTCTGACTTGGTGGTGGTGGCGAGTTGCCGCGCCCCCAGGGTGCTGAGGCTGGTGAGCCGCGCGCCGTCGCCGGGTGCGGCGGGCGGCGGCTCGTCGGTCGTGGGGCTGATGGTGCTTTCCGAAGCGGGCACTTTGCCTCCGGGACGGGGAACAGAGCTGTGCGCACAGGCCGGTTGCGGACCGGACGGCCCGCGGGACCGAACGGCCCCGGGACCGGACGGCCCACCGCACGGGAACCAGCGAAACAGCCCGGGGCGCCGTCCCGGTACGGCGCGCGGGGGGCGACTTCGCGCCGCGAGTGGTGCAAACCTTCCGGCCGGGGCGGGAAGGGGCGCGCGCCCCCGCGATCACCTCAGCCCGCCGCCACAACGCCGCCGCCAGGCGTTTTCCCCACCCTTCACGGGTTCGGGTGATCCCCCCGTCGCAAGGTTTCACCCCGGCGCGCCCCCTGCCCGCGCGCCGTTCGCGGGAGGCGGGAAGGGCCCCCGAGGGACACGTCTCAGACGGTGTGGACCGTGACTCCGGCCGCCGCGAGGGCTTCCGTCTCCTCGGCGGGGGCCGCGCCGTCCGTGACGACGGCGTCGAGGGCGGTCGGCGCGGCGACGAACGCCAGCGCCGTACGGGAGAACTTGGCCGCGTCGGCGACGGCGATGACCCTGCGGGCGGCGGAGATCGCGGCGCGCTTGACGGCGGCGTCGGCGAGGTCGTAGGCGGTGAGGCCGTCGGCCGCGGTGAGGCCGCAGCAGCCGATGACGGCGGTGTCGAAGCGCAGGGAGGCGAGCGACGCCTCGGTGAGCGGTCCGGTGAGGGCGAGTTCGCCGGGGCGGGGCTCGCCTCCCGGCAGCAGCAGCTTGACGTGGGCGGCGCCGGTGAGGGCGTTGGCCGCGTGGAGGGACAGCGGCATGACGGTCAGGCGCCGGTGTTCCAGGGCGCGCGCGACCTCTAGACATGTGGTGCCGCTGTCGAGCACGACGGACTCGCCGTCGGTGAGCATCTGCGCGACGGCGGCGGCGATCCGCCGCTTCGCGTCGCTCCCGTCCTGCGCGCGCAGCGCGAACGGCGGCTCCTCGCCGCGCAGCAGCAGGCTCCGGGCGCCGCCCCGGTAGCGCTCGATGACGCCCTGCTCGGCCAGCGCCTCCAGATCGCGGCGGATCGTCATCTCGGAGGTGTCGGTGAGTTCCGCCAGGTCAGCGACGCTCATCCGGCCCGCCTCGCGCACGGCCTCCGCGATCCGCCGCAGCCGTTCCGCCGCCCCGGCGTGCGCCGCGCCGCCCGTTCCCTCAGTACCGCCCGCCGTACTCGCCATGACGCAATCGAACACCCGAGATGTTCGGATTGCAACTTTACAAACAGAGAATCTGTTCGTTACGTTCGAACCATGGAGAGATCCCTGCGGGCCGGACGGCTGGCCACCTTCGCCTTCTTCGCTCTCAACGGCTTCGTCCTGGGCATGTGGATCGTGCACATTCCCGCCATCGAACACCGCGTGGGCATCAGCCACGCCGTGCTCGGCTGGCTCCTTCTGCTGCTCGGCGGGGGCGCCTTCATCGGCATGCAGCTCGCCGGGCCCCTCACCGACCGGATCGGCTCCCGCAAGGTCGTACCCGCGAGCGCCACGCTGTGCGCCGCGGCCGTCGTCCTGCCGGGCCTGGCCACCAACCCGTGGGCGCTGGCCGCCGCCCTGTTCGTCTTCGGCTTCGGCAACGGCTCCCTCGACGTCAGCATGAACACCCACGCCGTCCAGGTCGAGCACGGATACGCCCGGCCCATCATGTCCGCCTTCCACGCCGTCTTCTCGGTCGGCGGCGTCATCGCCTCCCTGCTCGGCGCGCTCACCTTGAAGCTCGGCTGGAGCCCGGCGGTCACCCTCGGCGCCGCGGCCCTGGTCGGCCTCGCCGTCATGGCCCTGGCCGCCCCGGCGCTGCTCCCCAAGGAAGTGGCCGAGCGGGCGGACGCGAGCGCGGCCACGGATACGGCCACGGGCGCGGCGACGGCCACGGGTACGGATACGGCCACGGATACGCCCAAGGCGGCGGCCAAGTCCGCGCGCAAGACCCCCTCCCGTATCTGGATCCTCGCCGCCCTCGCCCTGATGCTCATGCTCAGCGAAGGCGTCGCCAACGACTGGAGCGTGCTCCACCTGCGCGACGTCCTCGACGCCCCGCAGGCCACCGCCGCCCTCGCGTACGGCGCGTTCGCCACCGCGATGACCGTCGGCCGCTTCCTGACCGACTCGGTCGCCGCCCGCGTCGGCACGGTCGCGGTCCTGCGGTACGGCTCCGCCCTCGGCGCCGTCGGTCTCGCCACGGCCGCGCTGTCCAACAGCGTCCCGCTGGCCCTCATCGGCTGGACGGTCTTCGGTATCGGCCTGTCCGGCTGCATCCCGCAGCTCTTCAGCGCCGCCGGCCACGCGGACAAGGACGCGGCGGGCGCCAACGTCTCCCGCGTGGCGGGCCTCGGCTACCTCGGCATGCTCGCGGGCCCGGCCGTCATCGGCCCGCTCACCCACTTCATGCCGCTGAACGCCACCTTCGCCCTGCCGGTCGCCTTCTGTGTCATCGCGAGCGTCGCGGCGGGCACCCTGAAGCCGGACGCGGAGCCGGACGCGGAGCCGGACGCGGCGGTCGAGACAGGCGCGGCGGCCGAGACGGACACGATGACGGAGACGGACGCCGCCAGTGCGCCGCACGGGGCCTGAGTGTCAGGCGGGGCTGACGAGCCCCCTGCGTTCTTGGACACGATCCGGTCACAATGAGCTGCCCCGCAAAGCGACATCAAATCGGGCATAGAGGACCGATTTAAGCCGTCTTGTTTGCGCTGCGTGTGACCTCGGGTAGGCGGCGACGCGGAGTCGGAAGGTTCGGCTCCGCTCTGTCCCCTGCCCCGAAAGGCCACCGTGACACAGCTCGTCGTCGAGCACGTAAGCAAGATCTTCGGCAGAAGGCCGAAGGAAGGAGTACGTCGGCTTCAGGAAGGCGCCGACCGCGAGAAACTGAGGGAGGAAGGGACGACCGCGGCGGTCGTCGACGCCTCCTTCACCGTGGAACCCGGCGAGATATTCGTCGTGATGGGCCTGTCGGGATCGGGCAAGTCCACCCTGCTGCGCATGCTGAACGGTCTGCTGGAGCCCACCTCGGGCAGGGTGCTGTTCGACGGGCGGGACCTCACGGCCCTGTCCGCGAAGGCCCTGCGCGACCTGCGCTCCCGCAGGATCAGCATGGTCTTCCAGCACTTCGCGCTCTTCCCGCACCGCAGCGTGCTGGAGAACGCCGCCTACGGCCTCGAAGTCCAGGGCCGCCCGCGCGAGGAGCGCGAGGCCAAGGCCGCCGAGGCGCTGGCGATGACCGGCCTCAGCGGCTGGGAGAAGTCCTGGCCCGACGAGCTGTCCGGCGGTATGCAGCAGCGCGTCGGCCTGGCCCGCGCGCTGGCCACCGACGCCGAACTGCTGCTGATGGACGAGTCGTTCTCCGCGCTGGACCCGCTGATCCGCCGCGACATGCAGGACCAGCTCCTCGAACTCCAGCAGCGGCTGCGCAAGACCATCGTCTTCATCACCCACGACCTGAACGAGGCCATGCGGCTCGGCGACCGTATCGCCGTCATGCGCGACGGCCGGATCGTCCAGATCGGCACCGCGCAGGACATCCTCACCGAACCGGCCGACGACTACGTGGCCAGCTTCGTGCAGGACGTCGACCGCTCCCGTGTGCTCACCGCCGCCTCGATCATGGAGGAACCGCGCGTGATGGTCAGCCCGGACGACGGGCCGCGCGCCGCGATGAGCGTCCTGCGCGACGACCACGCGTCCGCCGCCTTCGTCGTCGAGGGCGGGGCCGAGGGCGGTCGCAAGCTGGTCGGCACGGTCACCGAGGTCAGCTGCACGCAGGCTGACAACGATGGCACCGTGCGCGACCTCATGGACACCGACTGCGTGACGACCCAGGCCGACACCCCGCTGTCCGGCCTGCTCACGCCCGCCTCGCGGACGAAGCTGCCGCTGGCCGTCGTGGACGACGACGGGCGGCTCACCGGAGTGATCCCGCGCGTGGCGCTGCTCGCGGCGCTCGGCGACCACGAGGACGAGACCGCGCCCGAATCCGGGACCGTCGATTCCGCGCCCGAATCCGGCTCCGTCGAGTCCGGCTCCGTCGAATCCGGGTCCTTCGAAGGGAAGGAGGCCGCCCGTGCCTAGGATCCACCTCGGTAACTGGGCGGAGGACGCCGTCAATTGGCTGACGGACCACCTCTCCTGGCTCTTCGACGCGATCAGCAGCGTCGTCAACCACATGTACGACGGCGTGGAATGGGTGCTCGGCGGCCCGCCGCCGCTGCTCATGGCGGCCATCCTCGCGGTGATCGCGCTGTGGATGCGCGGCCTCCCGGCGGGCGTACTCGCCTTCCTCGGCTTCGCGTTGATCGACTCCATCGCGCAGTGGGACGAGGCGATGCAGTCGCTGTCCCTGGTCGTCGTCTCCGGTGTCGTGGCCCTGCTGCTCGCGGTGCCGCTGGGCATCTGGGCGGCACGCAGCCGGACCGCGAGCATGGTCGTCCGGCCGGTGCTCGACGTCATGCAGACGCTGCCCGCCTTCGTGTACCTGATCCCGGCGATCATCTTCTTCAGCCTCGGCACGGTCCCGGCCGTCATCGCCTGCATCGTCTTCGCGATGCCGGTCGGCGTCCGGATGACCGAGCTGGGCATCCGGCAGGTGGACGAGGAACTGGTCGAGGCCGCCGACGCGTTCGGTACGTCGCCGGGCCGCACGCTGATGCGCGTGCAGTTGCCGCTGGCGCTGCCGACCATCATGGCGGGCGTCAACCAGGTCATCATGCTGACGCTGTCGATGGTCGTCATCGGCGGCATGGTCGGCGCCGAAGGGCTCGGCTCGACCGTCTTCGGCGCGATCAGCCAGGTCAACATCGGCCTCGGCTTCGAGGGCGGCATCGCGGTGGTCATCCTGGCCATCTACCTCGACCGGATCACCGGCGCGCTCGGCGACCAGGTCTCGCCGCTGGGCCGCCGCGCCCTCGCGCTGGCCCGCGCGAAGCTCCCGACGCGCGGCCTGAGCGTGCTGCGCTACCGCCCGCGCCCCGCCGTCGGCCTGTCCGCCGTCGTCGCGCTCGCCCTGATCGCCTGCGGCACCGGCATCTTCGGCGGCGACTCCGACGACGGCCCCGCGACGGCCGGTTCGGCGGACGTCGGCAAGGGCCGGACGGTCAAGATCGGCTCCTTCAACTGGGACGAGTCCATCGCGTCGGCCAACCTGTGGAAGGAAGTCCTGGACTCGCGCGGCTACAAGGCCCAGGTCAACACCTACGACCCCGGCGCCGCCTTCACCGGCCTGTCCACCGGCAACTTCGACTACCTCACCGACGCCTGGCTGCCCACCACGCACGCGTCCTACCTCCAGCAGTACGGCAAGGACTACGCCGACCTCGGCAAGTGGTACGACCAGACGTCCCTGGAGGTCTCCGTCCCGTCCTACGTCAAGGGCGTCTCGTCCATGGCCGATCTCAAGGGCCGGGGCAAGGAGTTCGGCGGCAAGATCATCGGCATCGAGCCGGGCGCGGGCGAGATGAAGCTGCTCAACTCCACGGTGCTCAAGGGCTACGGCCTCGACAGCGAGTACAAGGTCGTCAGCAGCTCCACCTCCGCCATGCTCGCCGAGCTGAAGCGGGACTACGCGCAGCACAAGCCGGTCGCCGTCGTCCTGTGGTCCCCGCACTGGGCCTACAGCACGTACGAGCTGACCAAGCTCGCCGACCCCAAGGGCCTGTGGGGCAAGGCGGACTCCATCCACAATCTGGCCAACAAGGGCCGGGCGGACAAGCTGCCGCAGGTCACCGCCTGGATGAAGGACTTCCACCTCACCGAGGAGCAGCTCAGCTCCCTGGAGGCCGACATCCAGTCCGCCGGCCAGGACAACACGGCGGCGGGCGTCAAGAAGTGGCTCGCGAAGAATCCGGGGATCGCCGACAAGATGGCGCCGGTGACCGCCACCGGCTGACCCCCCGTCAAGCCGACGACGCGGAAGAGGGGTTCGCAGAATCCGTACCGCATCGCGCCCGGACAGCCGGGGGCGCTCCAGCCGGGCGCCGAGCCGGTCGACCGGGGCGGACGGCCCGGCGGGACGACCGTACGGGTACTCCGCTGTCCACCGAACGGTGGACGGGGAGCCCGCGGGGTCGTCCCGCCGGGCCGTCAACACACCCTAGGGAAGCGCCAGATGGACGAACGCGCCGTCGTGGTGGATCAACGGCCGGGCGGGGGAGGGGGCGTGGGTGGCCTCGACGACCCGGCCGATGGCCAGGGCGTGGTCGCCGACCGGCACGAGCTGGACGAGGGAGACGATCAGCGCGGCGAGGACGTCGTCCAGCACGGGCAGGCCGCGCGGCCCCCGGTGCCAGGCGGTGGCCGCCCCGAATTTCGCGGCCCCGCCGTGGGCGAAGCGCCGGGCGGTGTCCTCCTGGCCCTCGGCGAGCAGGTGGACGGCGACATGGCGGGCGCTCTCCACAGCGGTGAAGGACGCCGCGTGCAGGCCGACGGTGAAGGAGACCAGCGGCGGGTCGAGGGAGACCGACGTCAGCGAGGTGGCGCAGAAGCCGACCGGCGGCCCGGCGTCCTCGCCCGCGGTGATGACGGCGACGCCCTTCGCGTGCTGCCGCATCACCGCCCGGTAGAGCCCGGGCCCCACACCGGCCTCCAACTCCGGTACGGAGGCGGGCGCCTCGGCGGACGCGGTCACGCCGCGCCCTCCCGGCCGCTCGGTACGGACTCCCGGCCGACCGCTGCCGACTCCCCGTCGCCCGGCACGAACTCCCGCATCCGCTCGGCGATCTCCTCCACGAAGGGCGACGCCTCGCCCTCCCCGTAGGCCGCCAGGTGGTCGCGCCAGTCGGCGAAGGCGCCGTCCGTCTCGCCGAGCGCGAGGCGTACGGCGCCGCGCCGGTAGAGCAGGTCGGGGTCCTCGTCGGCGAGCGCCGGGATCGCGATGTCCAGGTCGGCCAGGGCCCGTTCGTACGCGCCCAGGTCGTACAGCGCCAGCGCCCGGTTGCCGCGCAGCACCGGGTCGTCGGCCAGCTCGATCGCGTGGTCCAGATCGTCCACGGCCTCCGGCAGCCGCCCGGCGGAGTACGAGAGCACGGCCCGGTTGACCCAGGCGGCGACGAACGACGGGTCGGACTCCAGGGCGGCGGTGAAACTGGTGAAGGCCGCGTCGACCTGCTCGGACTCGGCGAGCAGAGTCCCCTGCGCGCACAGCAGGTTGGCGTTCTTGGAGTCCAGCGCGAGACCCGCCTCGACGTCCGCCGTCGCCTGCTCGATCTCCCCGAGCGCCATCAGCAGGTCGGCCCGGTTGACGAGGGTGTCGACGTGGCCGGGGTCGAGGATCGCCGCGTAGTCCAGATCGCGCAGCGCGGCTTCCTCGTCGCCCAACTCCCGCAGCAGATCGGCCCGGTTGAAGTGCGCCTCGTGGAACGGCGGGCTGAGCCGGATCGCCTCGGCGTAGTCGGCGAGCGCCGCGTCGAACTGCCCGTTGGCGCGCCGCCCTCCGGCCCGCTCGAAGTAGTAGTCGCCGTAGTCGGGGTCGCGGCTGATCACCAGGTCGTAGTCGGCGAGCGAGCCCTCGTGGTCGCCGCGCGCGGCCAGGATCTGCGCGCGGTTGTAGCGCAGCACCGAGCGGTGCAGAAGCTGCTCGTCCGGGCCGAGATCCTCGTCCGTCATCGCGATGGCGTCGTTGACCAGCGCCAGCGCCGCGTCCAGGTCGGCGCGGTGCAGCTCGACCAGCGCCTTCGCGTTCCGCATGAAAGCGCCCACGAAGACCCGGCGGTGCGGGTCCGGGTTCCAGTCCGCGATGGCGATCGCGGTGTTGACCCACTCCAGCGCCCGCATCTCGTCGTGCATGCCCTTGGGCAGGTGGCGGGTGTAGAGCATCGCCATCATGTAGCAGCTATTCATGTGGATCTCGGGCTCGGTGCTGCCCGACCGCAGCTCGGCGAAGTACGAGAAGCCCTTCTCGCCGCGCCGCAGATACGACAGGCACGCGCCGATCTTGTTGGTGAGGTTCCAGTACGGCTTGGGCCGCGCGTCGCCGAACAGCGCCCGCCCGCGCTGCGAGATCTCCAGCGCCGCCTCGTAGAAGCCGCTGTCGAAGCAGGACTCGCAGGCGTCCACGAAGGCGGTGCCCGCCCCGGCCGCCGGGTCGGTGCCGTGCTCCAGGTGGTACAGGTGCGCGCCCAACGACACACCCGGCTCGGCGCGTTCGGCCAGCAGCTCCGCGCGGGCGCTGTGCCGGGCGGCCCGCTCGGCCGGGTCCAACGCCTCGTAGGCGGCGATCAGTCGCGGGTCCTTGCTGGTGCCGTCCGCGTCGATGTAGAGCTGCGCGAGATCGGCGCCCGCCAGGTGCTCGTCCAGGTGCTCGTCCGGCCGCTCGTCCGGCCGCTCGTCCGGGGTCCCGGCCGATTCCGGCGCGGCCCGGTCGGCGTACGTGCGCAGCGCCTGCCCCAACTCGTCGTCGGCGAGACCGTCCGTCTCCACGACCAGCCGCAGGACGGTCGGGTCGCAGCGCCGCAGCAGGACGGAGACCAGCTCACGGTCGGTGGGGTCGGCGTCGTCCAGCTCACGGAAGCGGATCACCGTACCGCCGGGGCGGACGGTACGCGCCCAGTCCGTCAGCAGCTCGGCGACGCCGTGCGAGACGCGCAGCGTACGGGCGACGGAGTAGAAGCGGGTGCGCTCGGCGCGGCTGGCGAGCGCGGTCAGCGTCTGCGGCGCGATCGGCACCCGGGGTGCCAGGTCGGGTGCCAGCGAGATCACCTCGGTGGCCCGCGCGGCAATGAACTCGTCGTGCTCGCCCGCCAGTTCGGGGATCACCGCGCGCAGCAGGGCCCCGCCCCCGGTGTACGGGCCCCGCAGCCGGCGGTGACAGCGCACGTCGATGTCGGGCTCGGGCGCGGGCGGGAGGTCGCCGTACGTGACGGAACCGGCCGGGTCGGCGGGGTCGGCGGCGGTGCAGGTGGCGGCGACCCAGCAGTGCCGAGGCGGGGACGAGGTCATGAAGTGCTCCTTGTGGTCCTGGAGTTCCTGGGAGTTCCTGAGGTTCGTGGGGTTCATGCGAGCTGAGCGGGGCGAGCGAACAAAGCGGGGTGAGCGAACAAAGCGGGGGAAGCGAGCTGAGCGGGGGAAGCGAGCCGAGCGCTCCAAGAGGAAAGGCGTGCTTTAAGCGACGCCTGCGATTTCCGGCTCCTGGCCGTTCGGGCCCTGCTCCTCTTCCCGTTCCGAATCCCCACGGGATTCCTTCGCGGCGCGCCGGTCCCGTACTGTCACGTAAAGCAGCAGCCCGAACTGGAGTGCGGTGAGGCCGACGAAGCTGATCGCGTCGAGAATCCCGCTGGTGGCCGTCCCGGAATCGCTGAAGCGGTTGTTGATCTGCGACCAGAAGTGCACGGTGGTCGGAATCCCCGCCCACAGCAGGCTGCCGAGCGAGAATCCGTAACCGACCACCAGCATCGGCGCGTACCAGCGCGCCATCCGCCGGTCGCGGTCGGACCATTCGGCGTCGGGGTCGGCCACCGGGGGCGGCCTGCGCGTCCAGCGGCGGAAGAGCGTACGCACCTGGAAGCGGGCGGCGTTCTGGAGGTCGGAGCAGCGCAGGGCGTTGGTGAGGACGTAGTAGAGGTCGGTCTCCAGGTAGAACATGAACTGCCACAGCAGCCGCATCACACACGTGAAGGAGATCGCCAGCATCAGGGCGGAGAGCCACGCGGGGCCGTGTCCGCGCAGCGCCACGGCCAGCAGCGTCAGGCCCGAGATCAGCACGGCGTCGGCCAGCATCCCGGCCACGAACGGCAGATAGCGCCGCTTGCGCTCCACGCTGAACAGCGAGTCCAGCCGGGTCTCGGCGACCAGGTAGTACAGCCGGCGGCTGATCGTGAGCGTGGACGGCAGCCCCAACCGCCGCCCGGACAGGGCGTGATAGCCCTCGTGCACGAGGATGCAGGGGATCTGAACGACCGTCAGGGCGATCGGGATGAGCGCGAGATGGTCGGTGAAGAACACGTCGTGGTACGAGGGCCGCAGCGACGAGTCCCTGATCATCCAGGCGGCGGCGGTCACCATCAGCGCGAGGTAGACCAGCCAGGCGGGCCAGGAGAACGTCCAGGCGCCGAGCCGCTGCCAGCGCACCGGGCCGGCCGGCTCGTCCTCGCCGTCCCCGCGCAGGAACCCCAGATCGGCCAGGACGTCGAGGAAGTCGTCCACGTCCAGCGGCTCGCCGCAGGTCCGTTCGTACCAGGCGGCCACCTCGGCCACCGGCACCCCGGCCTCCAGCATCCGCAGCGCCTCAGCGCCCTCCTCGGGGAAGACGGCGTACGAGGCGGTGTCCGGACGGCCGACCATCACGCCGTCGTCCTCGGGGATCATCGTGAGCTTGTGCAGCAGGACCGCGCCGCCGCCGCCGTCCGGCGCGGTCGTGGTGCCGTCCGACGAGGTCACGGTCATGCGGGGTGCCTCTCTACGGGGAAGTCGGTGACCGGAGCCGGTCACCGGAGCCGGGGCCTGCGCGAAGTGGTCAACAGGGCCCGGCTCCGGCGGTGTTGCTAGAGGGCCGAGCAGCAGTAGTACGCGGAGCTGGTCAGGCGGATGGTGCCGGCCTTGCGGATCGACATCTTCTTCATGGGGTTTCCTCCTCCCGGTTCCGTCGAGCGGTCTTCGGCCGCGGCTGGCCGCCGGGCCGAACCGGGCCAACTATGCGGTGGTAAAGCGCTCGCGCACGTCTGCAACATGACGTAGGCGCGTATGTGGGAATTGACTAGATGTACTCGTCCACGACCGCCGGGTGACCCCTTTTCGGCGTATACCCGTGTACGGCCGGGGACTTCACGGATTTCTGTTTGCGACAGATACGAGACCGCCGCCGGGGCGCGGCGCGGGGAATCACGCCGGGTTCCCGCCGCGTCCGGTGAGCGAACACCGTCCGCCACCAGGCACCAAACCTTCACGCGGCCTTTGCGGAACGCCCGTACCGGCCACGATGAAAATGGGCCGGTTTCGCTCCGCCCCCGATGGCAGCTTCTTCGCTTCGCCGTCGACACACCGCTGCCGCGTGCTCACACTGCGCACATGACCAAGTCAGCGCCCTTCGTCGGGCGGTACCCCGAGAAGCGCGCCGCCGTCGCCGCCTTCGACCGCGCGGCGGCCGGCCAGGCCCAACTCCTCCTCGTCACCGGCGAGGCGGGTCTCGGCAAGACCCGCCTCGTCCAAGAGCTCGCCACCCTCGTCACCACCGCCCCCCGCCACGCCCGCCTCCGCACCGGCGACTCCGTCCCCCTCACCGGCCCCACCCTCGCCTACGGCCCCTTCATCGCCGCCCTCCGCGACCTCTTCGCCTCCGGCGCGGCCCCCCACCCCGCCCCCGGTGCCGCTCCACACGAGCGCGAACCCTCGCCGGACGGCGGCGCGCGTTCGCCGGGGAGCTTCGGGGGTGCGGCCGGTCCGTCGGACGGCGGTCCGCTGGCGGACGGCGTGGCCGGTGGGTCCGGCCGTTCCGGCGCGGGGAGGGGGTTCGGCGATGCCGGGGTCGGCCCCGCGCCCGTAGCCGGGGGTGCTGCGCGAGGGCGCGGGGGCTTTGACGGGTGGGCTGAGACCGGGCCGGCCGGTGGACGGGGCGCGGCGTACGCGTTCGGTGGGGGGCGGCCGGCCACGCGGCAGCGGGTGTTCGAGCGGGTGCTGGGGGTGCTGGGGGAGATGTCGGCGCGAACGACGCTGGTGCTGGTGCTGGAGGACCTGCATTGGGCGGACGCGTCGACGCGCGATCTGCTGGCGTTTCTGGCGGTGCGGCTGAGACGACAGCCGGTGCTGATCGTGGCCACGGTGAGGGAGGAGGAGCTGACGGCGGACGCGCGGCGCTGGTTCGCGGAGCTGGGCCGATGTCCGAGGGTGACGCGGCTGCGGCTGAGCGGCTTGGCGGACGCGGAGGTCGCCGAGCTGGTGACCGCGCTGCTCCCCGCCGACGCGGACGCCGCCGACGTGGCGGCGGCCGTATCGGCGGCGGAGGGAAACCCGCTGTACGCACAGGAGTTGGCGCGGGCGGCCCGCCCCTGGCCGCCCGCGTCCATCGCGGAAGTGGTCCTCGCCCGCGTGAGCTGCGTGGACGCCGACGTCCGCGAGGTCATCGACCAGATATCCGTGACCGACGACGGCATGACGCACGAACTCCTCGCCGCCACCGTCCCCTTACCCGAGCGAACGCTGCTGGCCGCCGTGCGCCGGGCCGTCGAGCAGCGCCTGCTCACCTCCACCGAGGACGGTTACGCCCTCCCGCACGGCCTGATCCGCCAGATCCTGTACGCCGACCTGCTCCCGGGCGAGCGCCGCCGCCTGCACCGCCGTTACGCGCACGCCCTCGCCGCCCGTACCGCCTCGGACCCCGCCCTCCTGGCCCGGCACTGGCACCTCGCCGACTGCCCCGCCCGCGCGGCCACTTCGGCCCTGACAGCCGCCCGCCTGGCCGTCAACGCCCGCGCGTACCCCGAGGCCCACCGCCTCTACGCCCTCGCCGTCACCCTCTCCGACCACCTCTCCGAGGCCGCCGCCACCTCTCTCTGGCCGGAGGCCGCCCGCGCGGCCAGCTACGCGGGCGAGCCCCAGAGCGCCACGGAGTACGTCACCCGCGCGCTGGCCCTGTCGGCGGGCGGCGGCCCGGCCACCCTCAACACACCACGCCACGGCCCGCGTTCCGCCGAGGCGTACCGCGCCGACGGAAGCCACGCGGCAGCCGCCGTACAAGGGCAGGCACACGCACAAGCACACGCAGAAGCGCAGGCACAGGCACACGCACAAGACCGCGCCCGCCTGCTCGAACGCCTCGGCGCCTACCGCCGCGAGGCCGGAGACCCCTGGGGCGCCATCGCCGCACTGGAAGAGGCGCAAGGGCTCCTGGCCACGGCGCCCGAGGCGACCGGCGCCCTCGAAGCCAGAGTCCTGGCGGCGGCGGCCGACATGCGCGTCCAGGTCGGCGACCCGGACGGCGCGCTGCCGCTGGCGCAACGGGCCTTACGGATGGCCGAGCGCATCGGCGCCCTCGCCGAGCACGCCCACGCCCTCACCACCCTCGGCATCGTCCGCGCCCAGCGCGGCGACCTGGAGGCGGGCCTCGAAGCCCTGTGCGCCGCACGCGACTTGGCCCGCCGTACGGACTCCGTCGAGGATGTCCTGCGCGCGGCCAGCAACCACATGTACCTGCTCTGTACGGGGGGCCGCTTCGCGGAGGCGCGCGAAGTGGCCCTGACCGGACGCCGCGCGGCCAGCGAACTCGGCGCGCCGCCCCCGCTCACCGCCGTCCTGGACTTCAACACGGCCGCGGTCCTCGTCGCCACCGGCCGCTGGCCGGAGGCCGACCAGCTCCTGGCCGAACTCGTCGGCCAGTCCAGCGCCCACATCACCCGCTATCTGCACCTGCTCCAACTGGAGTTGGCCGTCGCCCGCGGCGACCGCCGCCGCACCGCGGAACTCACCGCCGTACTCGCCGAAGCCCCCGACGACCCCCGCCTGCTCGGCCCCTGCCACGCCTGCCAGGCCGAACAGGCTCTGGACGCGGGGGAGTTGGCGACGGCCGCCGACCACGTCCTGCACGGCCTGCGGGCCGTCGGCGGCGGCGCTCTCGCCGAGGAGGAGATCCGGCTGCTCGCCGACGGCGCCCGCCTCGCCGCCGAACTCGCCCTGCTGCCGGGCCCGGTACGCCCCCACGGCCTGCCCGCCGCCTGGGACGGCTCCGCCGTGACCTTCGCCGAACGCGCCGCCGCCATCGCCGCCCGCCACTGCGGCGAACCCGTCGTCGCCGCCTTCGGCGCCCTCGCCGCGGCCGAACACTCCCGCGCCGACGGCTCCGACGACCGGGCGACCTGGCGGCAGGTCGCCGACGCCTGGCGCGCCGCCGACCAGCCCTACCGCGAGGCGTACGCACGCCTGCGCGAGGCCGGGACCGCGATCCGCGCGGGCCGCCGCGAACAGGCGGGCCGCGCCCTGGCCGCCTGCCTCGGCCTGGCCGAACCCCTGTCCGCAGCACCGCTGTTGCGCCTCGCCCACGAACTGGCCACCCGCGGCCGTCTCACCCGGCCGCCCGACCCCACGACCCGGTCCGTCGCCGCCCAGGCCCGCCTCGACCTCACCGAACGCGAGGCCCAGGTCCTCGCCCTGCTCTCCCGCGGCGAGAGCAACCGCCAGATCGCCCGCTCCCTCTACATCAGCGACCGCACCGTCGCCGTCCACGTTTCCCACATCCTGGAGAAGCTCGGCGTCCGCAACCGCACCGAAGCCGCCCTGGTCTACGCGCGTACGGACCGCCCCCGCCCCGAGCCCGCCCCGTAACCAATCGCGCCCGGAACAAACACACCTTCGCTCGATCGAGTCAAAAACCGACGACATCGCTCCGCTTGCCGCATTTGCCAGAGGCATCACACCAAGATCGGCGGCGGGCCGCCTCCTGGCCCGGAGAAGCGAGCGAGCCGGGCCGGGTGCCGGGCTCCGTGTGAAGGGGATTTGCGTGATCTCGAAAGCCAAGAAGGTCATCGGCTCGATGACCATGGCGCTGGCCGCCGCCGCCGCGCTGACCGTCGCCGTGCCGAGCGGCCCCGCCTTCGCCATCGACCACGTCGAGTGCGTCGGCGGCGCGGACTACCTGAAGATCTACTCGCACCTCAACGGCCGTGACAGCGTAGACTGTTACGCGAATTCGGGCCGGACCGACTTCGGCGGCTGGTGGGTCGACCGGATCGTCACGGGCAACAACGACCTGATCTACTACGACGTCAACGGCGACTCGGTGCGGATCAACCGCTGGACCGACATCACGTTCCCGAACCGCCCTCCGCGGGTCAAGAGCATCCAGATCCTCTGAGCCCGCGAGTCTGCGAGTCCGCGGGCCCGCGAGGGTACGAACCGGCGGCCGGGCGACGTACGGCGCCCGGCCGGGGTACCGGCTCCTCGGATCAGCCCGCGCGGACGCCGTCGAGTATCGCCAAGGCCCGCTCCACGGACTGGTCGACGCCCGCGTCGCTGTACATCGTGTCGACCATCACATGGTCGATGCCGGTACGTTCGCCCGCGGCCTTGATCACCGTCACCACCTGCTCCGTGGACGTGCCCGCCTCGATGTTGACGCGCAAGACCGCGTCGATGACGCGCGGATCGCGGCCCGCCGTCCGCGCCGCCTCGTCCACCCGCGCCCGCTGCCGGACGATGCCGTCGAAGTCCACGAAGCCCGGCACCACGCACACCGGCAGCCAGCCGTCGGCGCGTTCCCCGATCCGGCGCAGCGCCCGCCCCGAGCGCGCGCCCAGGTACACGGGCGGCCGGGGCCGCCGCGCGGGCTTCAGCGGCGCGTGGTGCAGCGGCACCGACAACCGCGCCCCGCTGTACCCGGCCGGGTCCTTCGTCCAGATCTCTTCGAGTACGTCCAGGGTCTCGTCCATCCTGGCGCCCCGCGTGGCGAAGTCCACGCCCGCGGCCTCGTACTCTTCCGGCGACCAGCCCACGCCGAACCCCGCGAGCAGGCGTCCCCCGCTGATCAGGTCAACGGTCGTGAGCGACCGGGCCAGTTGGACCGGCGGATACAGCGGCGCCACCAGTACGTGGCTGCCGAGCAGGACACGCTCGGTGGCGCTCGCGGCCACGCCGAGCAGGACGAACGGATCGGCCGCCGCGTTCAACTCCGGCGGAATCGTGCTCCCGCCGCCGTACCCGACGCTCGGATCGATGGCGGCCAGATTCCGGTCGCCCACCCACAGGCTGGCTCCGCCCGCCGACTCGATCCCGCGCGCGAACTCGGCGGCCCGCGCGACCTCGAAAGCCTGCTTGTTGAACTGCGGCAGTGCGAATCCGACCTTCATGGCCTCCTCCTACCCCGCCAGCCTCAGAGTTGGCTCGCAAAGCTCAGGAAGTCCGCCCACTGGGCGGGGGAGAAGGCGAGTTGGGGCCCTTCCTTGTCCTTCGAGTCCCGCACGTGGACGGTGCTCGGGCAGGCCGAGACCTCTACGCAGTTGTCGCCGCTGCCACTGCTGTGGCTGGACTTGTGCCAGGTGGCGGCCACTTCGATGCAATTGTCACCCTGAGCACTGCTGTAGCTGCTCTTGAACCAGGCCAGTTCGGGGGTGCTCATAGTTCTCCTCGAAATCGCTCCAGCAGGCTCCGGGTGTCCTCGGGAGTGAGAGCCTGCGCGCGTAGTTTTGCATACCGCTGCTGGAGGATGCTGACCACTTTCGGATCGGAGATCAACTGGCCGGTCTCCTGCCCCTCACCGTAGGCAAGCCACCGATTGTCCGGGGTCTCCTGCATGACGATAGGGCCGATCAATCCCGAGTGAACGCCTGTGGACAATGGCAGGATCTGGATCTCGATGTTCCGCCGCTGGCTCAAATCCAGGATGTGATCGATCAGTTCGCGCGTGACGTCGACGCCGCCCGTCCTGCGTAGGAACAGGTGCTCGTCGAGGACGAAGCTGAAGGCGGTGTTAGGTCGCTCCGTGAGTAGCCGCTTCCGCTTGGCTCGTTCGGCCCATTGCGCCTCCATCTGTTCGTCACTCAGCGGCGGCAGCAAGTCCGCGAACATCGTTTGGGCGTACGCCTCGGTCTGCAACAGGCCCGGGATCATGCGGCACTCGTACGTGTACAGGGTGATCGCGCTCTTCTCCAGCCGCGCCCACTGGCGGAACCAACTGGCCAATCCGCGCTGCCGCCCGAGGTGTTGGTGGGCCTTGCGTAAGGCCCCGGTGTTGCCGAGAACGGGTTCGGCGCGGTCCACGAAGTCGGCGTCGGGCATGCGTCGCCCCTGCTCGATCGAGGCGATCGTGTGTTTGGAGAAGCGCACCTGGTTGCCGAACTCCTCGCGGCTGAGGCGCGCGTGTTCCCGGAGCGCCTGGACAAACGCACCGAAGGTGCGCAAGCTGTCCGAGGTCTCGGGCTCGCTGCCGGGAGTGCCGGCACCCGTACCGGCGGAAGTTTCCGCCTCTCCCGCACCGTCCATGCCATCGGCCATCCTTGGCCACCTCCCGCGCGCCCGCTCGTTTGACCACATCGAGTCGGACAATGCTCACAGGGGGTGACGGGTACTGTCTACGTTTTGTGCGCGTACGCTGGCGCAGCGTACGCGGCGGGACCCTGGTGGGAGGGGCGGGGCCGGGGTCACATTGGGCGGTATGACAGCACCAACGATGCACGAACTCCCCGTGACCGAACGTGAGTTCAGCCAGCGGTTCAGCGCCACGCGGCGCGGGGCCCGGCTGGCGCGGCACGCGGCGTCGAACGAGCTCCACCTGTGGGGTGTCGCGCACGGCACCGAACTGGCCGAGACGGCCGCCCTGTTGGTGGCCGAGCTGGCGACCAACGCCGCCACCCACGGCCGCGTGGCCGGGCGCGACTTCGAACTCCGTATCCGCCTCACGGCGACCCTGCTCCGTATCGACGTCTCCGACGCCCGCGGGGAACGCCGTCCCCCGGACCCCGGCCAGCTCCGTCCCGCCTCCCCGCTCTCCGACTCCGGCCGGGGGCTCCTCCTGGTCGAAGCCCTCGCCACCCGCTGGTCGGTCCTCCCCCGCGACCCCGTCGGCAAGACGCTCCGCGCCGAACTCGACCTCCCCCTTCCCCTGGAAGCGGCCCCGTAGCGAGAGCGTGCCAAAGTGGGCGTTATGACGGCTGACGCAACAGACGTAACAGCGGATGAGGTCGAGGAGTTGTCGGCGGACGCGCTGCGCTGGCTGCTCGGGAACGCGCGGGAGGGCGAGGACGGCGGGCTCGCCTGGACCACCACGCCCTCGGACGACGAGCCGAACGCCTCGCTCTACAGCGGTACGGCCGGTGTGATCCCCGTACTCCTCGAAGCGCGGCGGCACTTCGGGGACGACCGGTACGGCGACGCGGCCGTGCGCGCCGCCCGCAGTGTGGCCGCCGCCGTCGACGGCTGGGACGGCAGCTCGCTGTACTTCGGCCTGACCGGCATGGCGTTCGCGCTGCGGGCCGTCCACGACGAACTGGGCGCCCCGGAGGCTGCGGCAGGCGCCGCGCGGGCCCTGGACCTGGTGCGCTCCCGTTTCGACGGGACGCGCTGGGGCGTGCTGTTCGAACTGCTCGGCGGCAACGCCGGTATCGGCCTGGGCGCGTTGGCGATGGGCGACGCCGACCTGGCCGTGCTCGCCGTGGAGCCGTATCTGCGGACGGCCGAGGAGACCCCGGCGGGCGTCCACTGGGAGGTGCGCACCGACGCGGCCCCGCGCCTGCACCACATCTCGCACGGCACGCTCGGCATCGTGTACGCGCTGGCCCGCGTCGGCTCGGCGACCGGCCGCACCGACCTGGTCGAGCTGGCGCGGGCGGGCGCCGCCGACGTCGTGGCGCGCGACGAGGACGGGCCGGACGGTTTCCTCGTACCCCACTCCGACCCGCAGGACCGTCCCGAACTCATCGAGCGCTACAGCTACGGCTGGTGTCACGGACCGGCCGGTGACGCCCAGGTCTTCCGGCTGCTCCGGGACGTCCTCGACGAGCCCGCCGCCTGGCAGGCGCTCGCCGACCGCTGCTGGCACACCGTGACCCACTCCGGCCTGCCCCGCCGCCTGCGGCCCCGCTTCTGGGACAACAACGGCCGCTGCTGCGGCACCGCGGGCGTCCTCGCCCTCGCCTGCGACCGGCTGGCGGAACAGGGCGACCCCCCGGACTTCGCCCGACTCCTCGCCGCCGACCTCTCCTCCCGCGCCACCCGCGACCGCGACGGCGCCCGCTGGTCCAACATCGAGCACCGCGCCACCCCCAGCACCCTCGAACCCCACCCCGGCTGGGCCATGGGCACCGCCGGCATCGTCCGCGAACTCCTCCGCTTCACCCGCCTCACCCGCCCCCGCCCCGCCGCCACCTCCGCCTACGCCCTCCCCTGGCCCGACCACCACCCCACCACCCCGGCCCGCTGAGGCGGGGTTATGTCGGGGGGTGGAAGCCGCCGGTCAGTGGTTCGAGCAGTTCGGCCAGGCGCAGCGGGGTGCGGTCCTCGAACATCGGGCCGACGAGCTGGACGCCCACCGGCAGGCCCTCGGGGGACCGGCCCGCCGGGATGGCGGTGGCGGGCAGGCCGGGCATGGTGGGCAGACCGGCCCAGACGAGCTGGTCGAAGTACGGGTACCCGGCGCCGTCGATGTCGATCCGGCGTCGCCTCGGATCGGGGCCGTGGTCGTGCGGGAAGGCGGGAGTGGGCGTGATCGGGCAGACCACGGCGTCGAACTCGGCGAAGAACCGCCGCCAGCCGTGCCGGTGGAGCTCGCGGCGGCCGTTCGCGCCGAGCCAGTCGCGGTGGCTCAACACCATGGCGCGCAGCCGCGTCGCCTCCAGGCTCTGGTCGTCCGGGCTCAAGTCGGCGGCGAGGGACCGCAGTTGCTCCTGCGCCTCGACCGGGAAGTGCGCCGTGGAACTCGACATCAGGAGCTGTGTGTAGACCACCGCGGCTTCGGCCAGATCGGGCAGCAGCGGGCTGTGCCGTTCGACGCGGGCGCCGCCGTCGGCCAGGGCGTCGGCCACCCGGCCCACGGCCGCCCGTACCGCGGCCCCGGTCGGAATGTGCGGGTGCTGGTCGAGGACCAGGACCCGGAAGTCGCCGAGCCGCTCGTGGCGCGCGGGCGGCAGCCTCACCTCGTACGCCACACCGGACGTCAGCGGGTCGGGCCCTGCCATGACGTCGAGCAGGAGCGTGAGGTCGCGCGCGGAGCGCGCCATCGGGCCGACGACGGCGAGGTCGAGGTCGACCGGCAGCGCCGGTGCGGGCGGCTGGGCCATGCCGCGGTTCGCCGCCAGCCCGAGCGTCGGCTTGTGCGCGTAGATCCCGCAGAAATGCGCGGGGGTGCGCAGCGAACCGGCGATGTCCGAGCCGATGGACAGCGCGCCGAAGCCGGACGCGAGGGCCGCCGCCGATCCGCCGGAGGAGCCACCCGACGTGCGGCCGTGGTCCCACGGGTTGTTGGTGGTGCCGTAGATCTCGTTGAAGCTCTGGATGTCCTGGAGCCCGACCGGCACATTGGTCTTGCCGAGCACCACCGCGCCCGCGGCCCTGAGCCGCGACACCTGCACCGCGTCCTCGGCCGGCAGGTGGTTCCGGTGCTGCGGCATGCCCCAGGTCGTGGGGAGCCCGGCCACGTCGTACGACTCCTTGACCGTCACGGGAATGCCGAGCAGCGGCCGGTCCTCGCCGCGGGCCCGCGCCGCGTCGGCCTCCCGCGCGGCGGCCCGAGCGCGGTCGAAGTCCGGCACACAGATCGCGTTGACCGCCTCGTCATCCCGCTCGATACGGGCTATCGCCTCGTCGGTCAGTTCCGCCGAGGTCACGTCACCGGCGCGCAGGGCGGTACTGAGTTCTTCCGCCGTCTGAAAGCTTCTGTCCATGCCAGGGACCGTACGGGCGGTCGGCTGGAGCCACGAAATGTCGATTCGGGCAAGGGAAAGCCGCCCCGATCTCCGGGGTCCGGGGGCCACTTCGCGGCTGGCCCCGGCGCGCCCGGAGCCGTAGCCTCCGCAATTGTCGCAGCGCTGTTATATTAGCGCTGTGACAACTTCTGATCCCACCGCGCTCCCCGACCCCTGGCACACCCTGCACGAGCTGCTGGCGGCCATGGACGCCGAGATCGAGCAGCTCTACGTCGAACGCGGCATCACGGGCGTACGGCCCCGGTTCGCGTATCCGCTGATCCGGCTCGCGCACACCGGCCCGCTGACCATCCGCGAGCTGGCGAAGTCCCTGAACCGCTCGCACTCCGCGATCAGCCAGACCGTCGCCGCCATGCGCAAGGAGGACCTGGTCACCTCGGAGCCCGGCCCCGACGCCCGCACCCGGCGGATCGACCTGACCGAACGCGGCCGGTCGCTCGTACCGTTCCTGGAGGCGGAGTGGCGCGCCACCCACGAGACCGTCGCCGAACTGGACGCCGAGGTGCCGTACGCCATGACCGCCGTCGTCGAGGAGGTGCGGCGCGCGCTGGAACACCGGTCGATGCGGCAGCGCATCCTCAACCGCCTTGTCGAGCCGCCGAAGTGAGCGGGCCGAAGTGAGCGGGCCGAAGTGAGCGGGTCGAAGTGAGCGGACCGAAAGTGAGTGAGCGGGTCGAAGTGAGCGGGACGACGTGAGCGGACGGATACGCGTCCGGTTCCTCGACACCCGTCCGCTGCGCGGCAGTCAGCCCTTCCGCGACCTGTGGATCGGCACGTCCGTCTCCCAACTCGGCGGCCAGATAGCCAATGTGGCCGTCCTCGCCCAGGTCTGGGACCTCACCGGCAGCCCGGTCGGCACCGGCGCGATCGGGCTCGCCACCGGCGTGCCGATGCTGCTCTTCGGGCTGCTCGGCGGCGCGTTGGCCGACACCGTCGACCGCCGCGCGCTCGTACGCGCCACCACCACGGGCCAACTCCTGGTCGCCGCCGCCCTGTGCGCCCAGGCCCTGGCCCACAACAGGAACGTCCTGCTCCTGCTCGCCCTCGTCGCCCTGGCCACCGTCTTCAGCGCGCTCGGCGCTCCCGCCCGGCGCACCTTTCCCGTCCGGCTGCTGCCCGGCGACCAGGTCGCGGCCGGTCTCGCCCTCACCAACGTCTCCTTCCAGGCCGCGATGCTGGCCGGGCCCGCCGCGGCCGGACTGATCATCGCCCGCTGGGATTTCCCCGCCGCGTACGGGATTCAGGCCGTGGCCATGGCGGTCTCGATGCTCGCGGTGATTCGCCTGCCGGCGATGCGGCCGGAGGGGGGTGAGGGGACGGCGTCCGAGAGGGGCGGTGGCTGGCGTCGGCGCGCGAAGTGCGGTGGGCTTGGGCGCGCGCTCGGGAAGGGCGGTGGGCTTGGGCGCGCGCTCGGGAAGGGCGGCGGGCGGCGGCGTGCCGAGCGCGGTGGGTGGCGGATCGTCCTGCGCCGACCCACCCTCTGGGGCTCGATGGCCACCGACCTGGCCGCGACGCTCCTCGCCATGCCCGTGGCGCTCTTCCCCCTCGTCAACGAGATCCGCTTCGGCGGCAACCCGCGGACCCTCGGCCTGTTCCTCTCGGCCGTCGCGGTCGGGGGCATCACGGCCGGTCTGCTCTCCGGCACGGTGACCCGCTGGCGGCGCGGCGGCCTCGTACAGCTCTCCGCAGCCGTGGTCTGGGGCCTGGCGCTGGCCGGGTTCGGGCTGGCGGGGCCTTTGTGGCTGGCGCTCGGCTGCCTGGCCGCGGCGGGGGCCGCCGACACCGTGTCCGTCGTCACGCGCAGCGCCCTGGTCCAGTTGGAGACGCCGGACGCGTACCGGGGGCGGGTCTCCTCCGTGGAGCACGTGATCGGTGTCGCGGGGCCCGAACTCGGCAACTTCCGGGGCGGTCTGCTGGCCTCGGCCACCTCCGCCCCGTTCTCCCTGGTCCTCGGCGGGGTGTCCGCGGTCCTGGCGGTGCTGGCCGTGGCCGCGACGAACGCGCCGCTCCGGGCGTACCGCACGCCGTCCCACGGCGGTGCGGACACCGACGCCGGGCCGGTCCCGGACGCCGACCTGGCGGTGGCCTCCGGCCAGGTCCCGTGAATTCTCCGAATTCGATCCGGCCGCCGTGTCGATCCGCTCCCGCGCCGTTCGACCTTGGGGGTGAGAGGGTCGGAAAACGGCCCCCGGAGCGCGTCAGCGCTGGACGCACGGAACAGAACAGAGTGGAGACAGCCGTCATGGCGAAGTACATGCTGATCATGCGTGGTACGGACGAGTCCGTCGCGAAGATGATGGAGACCCCGTTCGACGAGATGCTGGAGACGGTCGGCCGGTTCAACGAAGAGCTGATCCGGGCCGGGGTCCTGGTGGCGGCGGAGGGGCTCGACGACCCGGGCCAGGGGGTCGTGGTCGACTTCAGCGGTGAGGCGCCGGTGGTCACCGACGGCCCGTACGGCGAGACGAAGGAGCTGTTCGGCGGCTTCTACCTGATCGACGTGGCCTCGAAGGAGGAAGCGGTCGAGTGGGCGAAGCGGCTGCCCGCCGTCGCCGGTTCGAAGTGCGAGGTGCGCCGGGTGCCGAGCATCGAGGAGTTCCCGCAGGACAACGAGTGGATCACCAAGGAGCGGGCGTGGCGCGAGCGGACGGGCCAGATCTGAGCGGGCCGGATCTGAGCGGACCGGTTCCTGACGGGCCGGATCTGAGCGGACCGGTTCCTGACGGGGTGGCTCGGGGCGGGTCGGTTCCGGGCGGGTCGGCTCCCGGCGGACCGGCTCCCGGCGGGTCGGCCCCCGGCGGGTCGGCTCCCGGCGGGTCGGCTCCCGACAGGCCGGCTCCCCGCAGTACGGAGGCCGCGCGCCGCGCCGTCGAGGCCGTCTGGCGGATCGAGTCGGCCCGCGTCGTCGCGGCCCTGGCCCGTTACACCGGGGACTTCGAACTGGCCGAGGACGTGGCGCAGGAGGCCCTGGCCGAGGCGCTGGTCGGCTGGTCACGCGACGGCACACCGGCGAACCCGGTGGGCTGGCTGCTCGCGACCGGGCGGCGGCGGGCGATCGACGCCTTCCGCCGCCGCTCGGCGCTGGACCAGCGGTACGCGCTGCTCGCGGGGGAGGCGGCCGAGGACGCGGGTACGGGCGTCGCCACGGGAAGGGCCGCGGGCCCGGATACGGGTGTGGGCTCGGCGGCCGACGCCGACCTGCCCTGGGACCCGGACTGTATCGATGACGACATCCTGGCCCTGATGTTCATCTCCTGCCATCCGGTCCTCTCGCCCGAGGCCCGCGTGGCCCTGACCCTGCGCGCGGTCGGCGGCCTGGCCAGCGAGGAGATCGCGCGCGCCTTCCTGGTGCCGGTGCCGACCGTCCAGGCGCGGATCACCCGTGCGAAACGTACGATCGCCGCCGCCGAGGTCCCGTTCGCCCTGCCCCCGGCCGAGGAACGGCGGGAACGGCTCGGCGGCGTCCTCAGCGTGCTCTACGTCATCTTCACCGAGGGGTCGACCGCGACGTCCGGCGACGACCTCCTCCGCCCCGACCTGGCCTACGAGGCGATCCGGCTCACCCGCGTACTGGCCGCCCTGCTGCCGCGCGAGCCCGAGGTGCACGGTCTGCTCGCCCTCTGCGAACTGACCGCCGCCCGCTTCCCCGCCCGCACCGGTCCCGACGGCGAGGCCGTACTCCTGGAGGACCAGAACCGGCGCCTGTGGGACCGCTCGGCGATCCGCCGTGGCCGGGCGGCTCTCGAACGCGCCTCCACCGTCGGGCGCGGCCTCGGCCCGTACGGCCTCCAGGCGGCCATCGCGGCCTGCCACGCCTCCGCGCCCTCCGTCGCCGCGACCGACTGGGAACGGATCGTCGTGCTCTACGAAGCCCTCGGCCGTATCGCCCCCTCGCCGGTCGTGGACCTCAACCGCGCGGTCGCCGTCGCGATGGCCCACGGGCCGCAGGCCGCCCTCGACCTCGTCGACGAACTCGCCGCCGCCGGTCACCTCTCCCATTCCCATCTCCTCCCCACCGTGCGCGGTGAACTCCTCGCCCGCCTCGGCCGCACCGCCGAAGCCCGCGCCGCACTCCAGCTCGCCGCCCGCCACTGCCCCAACACCCGCGAACGCGCCTTGCTGCTCCGCAAGGCCGATGCCCTGCCGATGCCGTGACCCCGTCCGGGCGTCAGCGGTGCGTCGGTGGCGGTGGCGGTGCGTCGGTGGCGGTGGCGGTGGCGGGGTCGGGGTGGGTGCCGGTGCCGGGGTTGAGGGGCGGTGCCGGTGTCGGACCGGCCGGGCCCGTGCTCGACCGGGGCGGCGGGCGCGTCACGCCGTGAGGACGACCTTCCCGGCGACCGTCCCCGACTCGGCCAGCCGGACCGCCTCCGCCACGCGTGCCAGCGGCAGTTGGGCCGCCACCCGGGCGGTGACGTCGCCGCGCTGGAGCGCGGCGAAGACCTCGGTGAGGTCGGCGCGCAGCCGGGCCCGGAAGCGGTCCTTGGCCAGGGCCTTTCCGGCCCAGAGGTTGTAGAAGTAGGCGCGGCGGCCGTTGGGTAGCGTGTTCCAGACCCAGACGCGGGCGATGATCTTGAGCACGGGCCACTGCTTGGAGCCCTCGTCGTTGAGCGTGGACGCGGTGCCGTAGGAGACGAGCGTGCCGCCGGGCGCGAGCAGCCGCCACGAGTCGACGACGCCCCGGCCGCCGACGTGGTCGAAGACGGCGTCCACCCCGCCGGGCGCGAGGGCGCGGACCTGAGCGGCGACGTCACCCGCGCGGTAGTCGACCGGTGTGACGCCGCGCTCCCTGAGCGCGTCGTGGTGCCGTACGGACGCCGTGCCGATCACCTTGACGCCCGCGACCCGCGCCAGTTCGACCAGGACGGAGCCGACGCCGCCGTTCGCGCCGAGCACGAGGACGGTCTGTCCTGCGCGGACGCGCGCCTTGCGGTGCAGCATCTGCCAGGCGGTGGCGCCGTTGACCACCATCGCCTCGGCCTCCGCCGCGCCGACCCCCTCGGGCACCGGGACGGTGTCGGCGGCGTCGACCACGACGTGGCTGGCCCAGCCGCCGGTCTTGGTGAGCGCGGCGACCCGCGTGCCGACCAGGTCCGTGCCGACGCCCTCGCCCGCCGCCTGCACGGTGCCGACCAGGTCGTAACCCGGCACGAAGGGGAACGGCGGCTGGTCGTAGTAGCGGCCCCTGCGCATCTGCTGCTCGGCGAAGGAGACGCCGGTGGCCTCCATCCGCACCACGACCTGGCCGGGGCCCGGCGTGGGGACGGTGCCGTGCCTGACCTGGAGGCCCTCCGGCTCGACCTTGCCGGGCAGGACGACCTCGGTGAGTTCTTCGGTGGTGTTCATGGCGGCCTCCGCTGCGAGCTGCTCGTTACTGATGTTTGCGTTCGTTAGAAGTTCTAACACCTCACGATCGGGAGTGTCAATAGCGTTCGTGATAGCCTCTAACTAAAGGGAACACGGGC
Source organism: Streptomyces sp. NPDC024632 (assembly GCF_055559175.1). Lineage (NCBI taxonomy): Bacteria > Bacillati > Actinomycetota > Actinomycetes > Kitasatosporales > Streptomycetaceae > Streptomyces > Streptomyces sp. NPDC024632. The sequence continues at coordinate 537,998 of NZ_JBVHLD010000002.1, read as the reverse complement.
ACGTCGTACGGGCACGACGTACGGGAAGGAGGCAAGGCCAGTGGCTGAACCGGGTACGACCACCAGCACTCCGCGCGAGCGGTACCGGGCCCAGGTCCGCGAGGAGGTCAAGAAACACGCGTGGGAGCAGATCGCGACGGCGGGCGCCTCAGCGCTCTCCCTCAACGCCATCGCCAAACAGATGGGCATGAGCGGCCCCGCGCTCTACCGCTACTTCGCCGGGCGCGACGAACTCATCACCGAGCTGGTCAGGGACGGCTACCGCAGCCTCGCCGACACCTTCCTCAGCGTCCACGCCGCCGCCTCGGCCTACGACTCCCGGCCCGAGCTGGCCGCCCTCGCCCACGCCCTGCGCGGCTGGGCCCTGGAGGACCCGCACCGCTACTTCCTCCTCTACGGCACGCCCGTCCCCGGCTACCACGCCCCCGACGACATCACCGGCATCGCGTCCGAGATCATGGCCGTCCTCCTGGACGCCTGCGTCGCCCTCGACCCCGACGCCACCGCCCCCGTCACCCCCTTCGACGCCCACCTCGCCACCCACCGCGCATGGGCCGACCCCCACCCGGCCCCCACCACCGCCCTCCACCGCGCCCTCACCTGCTGGACCCGCCTCCACGGCGTCCTCTCCCTCGAAGCCGCCGGCCACTTCACCGGCATGTCCCTCGACCCCGCCCAGCTCTACGAAGCCGAACTCCACGCCCTCCTCAAACCCTGAGCTCACCGCCGCGCCAAGGCAGTTGGACCTATTCTGGGAATCGGCAGAGGCGCGACACGAAGACGCGATACGGACGGGGGGCCGGATGTCTTTTCTGCGGTTCGCGGGCGACGAGGTCAAGGACATGGCACGCAAGCTGGAGACCAGCGGCGACCAGATGAAGAGCGCTTCGAAGGAGATGAAGCACGCCAACACCAAGGAGATCGGCCACTCCGGTCTGGAATCGGCGTGTGACGACTTTGCCGACTCCTGGGACTTCGGATTCGGCCAGCTCTCCAAACTCACCCAGGGCGTCTCGGAGTTCGCGAATCAGGCCGCCGAGGAGTTCGCCAAGATCGATCAGAAGCTCCTCGACGAACTCAAGAAGGCGGGCGAGGGCGGCGGCGAGTAATCCGTCCGCCGCTCGCCCCGCGGGCTCACTCCCCGCGCCTCGGCCTCAACCCTCGTGCTCCTGGGACGGATTGAAGGTGAACGTCCGCCCGATGTGTGCGAGCCGCCCGCTGTAGGAGTCCAGCAGGAAGAGCGACGGCGTCGAGATCGTCACGTAGACGCAGTAGTCGCGGGGCGCCGGGACGATCAGTTGCAGCGCCGCCACGGGCAGCGTCGGCCGTATTGTCGCCGCGGCGCCGGTAGGATCCTCGACTCCGGCCGCGGCGGCCATGCCCGCGGGGAGCGTCAGCAGCCGCAGCGAGGTCGACATCACGCCGGGCCCCGCGGGCAGCTTCGCGGCGATCAGGATGTCCTGCCTGCCCTGCACACCCTTGCCCAGAGGGAAGTTCAGCTCTTGAAGCCGGCCCTCGCGTGCGAAGAGCTTGCGCTGCTCCGCCTGGAAGATCGCCTCGGCGGCGAGCAGTCGGTCCCGGTGCGTGCTGGGCCGTACCGTCACGGCCAGCAGGCCCATCGACAGGCGTTCGTCACCCTCCACGTCCTCCGTACCCAGACACATCGCGGTAAGGACGACGGTGTCCCCGCTGCCCGCGGCCAGACCCGGCAGACTGGCACGCATCTGCGCTCCCGCAGAAGCCAGTTGCTCCTCGTCGGCGTCGGGCATCAACGTGGCCAGCGCCTCGTGCCAGCCTTCGGACTCAGTGGGTTCCGGCAGCCGGATGAACTCGTCGGGTACCTGGTATCCGAACGCGTACGGGATCTCCCGCCCCGCGCCCTTTGCCGTGCCTTGGGCAGTCGGGCCGCTCACGCCGCTGTCCCGTACTGCCCCTGCTCCAGCCCCTTGGCGAAGCTGTTGCCCGCTGACGTCAAGGTCGTGGGCCCGTCGAACGTCGGGCCGAGCGGGCCGGGCGCCATGACCGTGGGATTGTTGTCGGGCGCCTTGTAGTTGACGAATCCGGCGATCGGCCCGACTACGGGGATGTCGGAGATGTTCCAGTCGCCGTCGGTCCACCGGCCGTCGTTCGCGTTGGACCCGAGCGCGAAGCCCGCGCCGGTGACGGTGCCCACGAAGTCGAACACCTTGCCCGTGGCCACATACGTCCAGCCCTGCCCTGCCATGCTGAAACCGCGCAGGGTGTTGGCGACACCGCTGGGTATCTTGGCGATGTTGCCCAGCGCGCCGGGCCGGATCTTGCCGAGCGTCGCCACGATGCCTTCCGCGACCCGCAGTTCACGCCCCGCCTGTACCATCGCGCGCCCGGCCTTCATCATGCTGCCGCCCGCCAGACCGATACCGCCCGCGATCACACCCGCGGCGTCCCAGGCCAGAGTCTGCCAGGTCACACCTTCGGCGCCGCCGATCATCGCGGCGCTGTGCGCGGCGAGCGCGCCCACGCCGACGATGAAGCCGATCAGGCCGAGCGCCCCCACTCCGGTGCCGAGAGCGAGGGCGACCAGGCAGATCACGCCGATGACCATCGCGATGTCGGCGAGTATGTCGCCGACCAGTTTCCAGAAGTTCGGATCGGACAGGACGTTCCACGCGTCGGCGAGGAAGTCGGTGACGCTGTCGACCAGATTGTCGAACCAACCCGGCTTCGGCGGGGCGTCGTCGGTGGCGTCCTTCAGCGCGCGCGCCGTCGAGTCGGCCGCGGTGGTGTACTCGACGTGCAGAGTACGGGCGCGCCCCCGGACCGACTCCAGTTCGCCGTGCGCCGTGTCGTACGCCTGCTGCTTGCCCTTCTTGTCCCGCTCGTGCGCTTCCTTCTCCGTGTCGGACATCGTGGAGGTGTCCGCGGGAAGACCGGTCAAGGAACTCTTGGTCGAGTCGACCTTCCGCGCCGCGGCAGCCGCCTCTTCCTCCAGCCCGCGGGCCCGCGACTGGAAGCCGTCCAGACTGGTCTCCCAGCCCGCCAGGGCCCGGTGCGCCGAATTCACCGCGTCAAGGGCCTTCTTGAGATATGGCGGAATCTTTTCCACGGACTCCGTGAAGGCATCGGCGGACTTCCCCACCCATACACCGTCCGAGGTGCCGATCTTGCTCAGTTGGCTCTGGGCGCTGCCGCTATTGTGGGCCACTTGCCCCACCGCGGAGACCATCAGACGGACGGTTTCCAGATCCCCCGGAGCCGGATCGAAGCCAAGGTTCGGATACTTCAACGAGCCCACGCTCGCCCCCCATCCGCATGACGAACTCATGCCGCTTCGTTCAGAGATGACTTTTTCTTGACCAAGCTATAAGAAGATCCTTGCGGTATGGATGGTTCCGCCGAGTCCCGGATGCGGGTCCGCCGGCGGGGACCGGACAAAAGGTCATGCCAGACCACGGAGGCCGGAGGTCGTGATGTTCGTGGAGGCTCAGCTCAAGGCGCTGATGCGGGACGGGGCGCGGGGGGCGGCGCGGCATGAGGCGCGGAATCTGGTGGGGTCGTGGCGGAGATTCGCGGCGTTCGCCTTTGTCGCCGAGCAGTACGGCTACCGGTACGAGGGGATGGCGGCGACGTCGCCGAAGGGGAGTCCGAATCCGTATTTCGGGTTCCGGCGGGAGGCGGACGCGGCGGAACGGGCGACCCTGGCCGCCGCGCGGTATCCCGAGGGACTGCGCGGCGGCCAGTTGCCGGGAATGCGGCCGGGACGGCGGCGGCTGCGGCCGTCGCCGGAGGTGCGAGAAGCGGTCGAGCTGCTGCACGCGCGTATTCAGGTGGACTACGCGCGAGGTCATCGCAGGCGCGGCCTGATCCAAGTAGTGGTGCTGCCGCTGGCGTTGCTGATCCCGCTGTCCCAGTTCGGGTTCACGGCGGGGCCGTTGCTCGTCTGCGGCGGTGTCTGGGCGTTCTTCGTCGGGTTGTGGGGGCTGGGGGTGCTGCTGTCCCGGCGGCGGTTGGTGAAGTACGGCGCCGTGTTGCGGGCCGCTGACCGGGCCTAGGAGGTGGGGGCGGGGAGGGCTATGCGGGTGGTGGCGGGGGTGTGGGGGAGGGGGTGGCGGCCGGTGAGGACGGGGAGGCCCGTGGGGTCGGCGTACAGCTCGTAGCGGTAGAAGGCGACGGCGTACGCGGTGAGGGCGTCCTGCTGGTGGGCGGGGGTCAACTCCTGCGCGGGGCAGGTGCTGTCGTCCTCGCCGAGCGAGGCCGGCGGGGTCCAGGACCGGTTGTAGTAGTTGTGGTTGGCGTGCTGGAGCGAGACGGAGAAGTCCGTCACGGTGTTCAGGCCCGCGATGTCGTCCAGATACTCCTGGCCCTGCTCGTGGACGGCTCCGTCACAGGTACTGGTGACGACCGCGAACGGCACCTTCGTGTCGAGGGTGTCGCTGTTCTCGCCCTCGGGGTAGTCGAACTTGACCGGCGCCAGCGCGAGAACGGCCTTCACCCGTACGCCCGTCGGCCACTCGGCGCGGTGCTTGTCGGACGCCTGCCACATGGCGCCCTTGCCGCCGCGCGAGTGCCCCAGGGTGCCGACGCGCGTCATGTCGACGTGGCCGGTGAACGCGGGCGCGACCGCGCGGCCGGTCGCCGGGTCGGTGAAGCGGCCCTTCAGGGCGCCGCCGCCATTGGCCAAGTCCCGCCACAGCCGCAGGTGTTCATTGATCAGGCGGGCGCGGTCGCCGTAGTCGAAGGACGTCATGTTGATGGCGTCGGCGCTGAGCGAGACCACGACGAAGCCGCGCTCGGCCAGTGCGCGGCCGAGGTAGTCGTAGCCCCGGTAGCTCGGGTACGGGTGCGAGCCCGCCGGGCACGGCCAGGTCTGCGCGTCCGCGTCGTCGCAGGCGTACCAGGAGCCGTGCGACATGACGACCAGCGGCAGCCGCCCGGTCAGATGACGCGGGTAGTGCACCACGGCCCGCACCTCGCTGACCGTGCCGGACTCCGGATCGGTGAACGCCGTGTCCCCGAGGTCGTATTCGGCGGTCTCGACGCCGGCGGCGGTCGTGGCGGCGGTCTCGGCGGTCGCATGCGGTACGGCGGCGACGGCCGGTGTCTGCGTGCCCGCCGCCAGGAGCCCGGCGGCCAGCAGCAGCGAGGCCGCCGCCGTGCGGACGGTGGATCGAAGAGGAGATCTCATACTCCGGTCAACACGCTGGAGCACCGCCCGAGTTGCCTCACCGGCCCCAGGCGTGTCAAAGACGGTCGCCAGCGCCCTACTTGCCCTTCAGGATCTTCGCCAGCGACCGGTCGAGGGAGTCGGCGAGCGGCCCCGGATCGATGGACGAACCGCCGCCGCTGAACGGACCGGTGTCGGAGATCCAGTCGTGCAACTGCGCCTGGAGAAGCTGCGTGAGAGCGCCGTAGTACGGAGTGCGGGGGCGCTGCACCGCCTGGGTCAGCGCGGGCAGCAGCGTGGAAGCGGCGTACGCGGGGCGGCCGTCGGCGTCGCGCGGCATGTCGAGCGACTCCGACGACGCCGAGGCCCCCGGACTCGGAGAGCCGCCGGAACCCCCGGACCCGCCGGAACCCCCGGACCCGCCGGAACCCCCGGACCCCTTCGTGCCCGGCGCGAGCGTGCACCGCACCTTCGCGTCCTTGTACGCCGACTCCCGCGTCGCCGCGAATCCGGCGTCCAGCAGGCACCGCTCCGACTGCGCGTCCGTCAGGTACTTGACCAGGTCCAGCGCGTACTTCGCGCGCGGCGACCCCGCCGCCACGGCCAGATTCTGCCCGCCGAGCACGGCCTTCCCCGGCAGCCGCGCCACCTGCATCTGCGACGGGCCGAAGGTCCGCGACAGCGCGCCGTACGCGTACGGCCAGTGCCGCAGGAAGACGGTGTGCCCGGCCGCGAAGTCGCCGAGGGATGTCGACTCGTCGGAGGTGAGCGCCTCGGGCAGCGTCTCGTCATGGCCCGCGCGGGACTTCAACTCGCTCAAAGCCGCCCGCAGTTTTGCCGGGTCGGCCGTGTAATGACCTTCGGTGTCCGCGAGTTGGACCCCCACCGAGGCGAACGCCTCAATGGCGTTGACCGTCAGCCCCTCGTACGCGCCGAGTTGGCTCGTCCACCCCGCCATGTAGCCCTTGGGCTGGTGGTCCTTGTCGGCGTCGACATCGCTGATGAGCGTCTGGAGCTCCTGCCAGGTGGTGTCGGCCTTCGGGAAGCTCGCCGGATCGATGCCGATGGCCTTGATGGTGTCGGCGCGGTAATAGAGCAGCCCCACATCGCTGTTGAAGGGCGCCGCGTAGGTGTGGCCGTCCCACCGCGCGGTGCCCGCGACGGACGGGATGACGTCCCCGTCGTCGAGATTCATCTGGTGGTCGAGCGGGCTGATCAGCCCGGCCTGCGCGAACTCCGGCACCCAGGTGACGTCCAGATTCACCACGTCGTACGCGGAACTGCCGGACTGGAGCGCGCCGAGCAACTGGCTGCGCTGCTGGTCGGCCTCGCCGGGCAGCTCGACCAGCCGCGCCGGGTGCCGCCTGCCCTCCGGCGTCCCGTTCCACTGCTCGATGAGCTGCTGGCGCACCCCGTCGCTGCCGGTCACGTCCAGACCGCTGGCCACGATGATCTCGCCGCCGCCGGTCGTCGTGGGCTGCGCGGCACGGCCCCCGCCGCCCCCGCCGGTGCACGCGGCGGCGGCGAGCGCGAGCAGGCACAGGGCGGCGGCGGTCGCCGCGCGACGCCGCCTCACCGGGCGTTCCCCGTTCCCGCGCGGGCGACGTCGTCGCGCAGCTCCGAGACCTGGCTGCTCGACGCGTTCAGACAGCGCCCGCCGCTGGTCCTGGCGATCTGCGCGCCGACCGAACCGGCAGCGCAGCCGCCGCCCGGCGCCAGGGACACCCACTCCACCGGTACGGGACGGGCGGCGATCCGCGCCAGCAGGTCGGGGAGATCCCGGCCCTTGAAGTGCTCGTCGTCCTCGTCGTCGGTGATGTAGACGATCAACTGCGCCCCGCCGGTGGCCTTCTGGCGCTCCGTCATCTCGGTGAGCGCGGCGTCCAGCGCGGGTCCCGGGTAGGACTCCTCGTCCACCAGCTTCGTCGCCTTGACCTCGCGGCGGATACCGGCGAGGTCGGAATGCCTGCCCAGCGGCACCAGTTGCTGCGTCGGCGGCTTGTCGACCACCGTCCACACGCCGTACGCGTCGTCCGGCCCGAAGGTGTCGAGCGACTGCGACAGCAGGTCGAGGGCGCCCGCGGAATTGCTCCAGTAGGTGTCCATCGAGCTGGACTTGTCCAGCAGATACAGCACCCGGCCGGGGCCGAGCGCGTGCCGGTAGCGGTCCAGCGCACTGCCCACGGCGGCGGCGTACCTCGCCAGCCACTGGGCGTCGGGCGGGTAGGTGCCGGGCATGACCGTACTGCCGGGAACGACGGCCCCGGAGCCCGTGTCCGTCGCCGTGCCGCTCGCGGAACCGCTGGTGGTGCCGGTCGCGCCCCCGACCGTCCGGTAGCCGTCGTCGGTGAAGACCTTCTGCCCGGCCGCGCCGGTCAGCCAGGTGTGGAAACGGTCGACGGCGTCCTTCCTGGCCGTCGCGTCGCGGTCCGCGCCCTTCCATGTGACGTGCACGAACGGCAGGTCGAGCGGCGCGACATCGGCCGGATACTGCGGCGCGCGGGGATGGAGCCTGTTGTTGTCGCAGCCCACCCGCGCCTTGGCGTCCGCGTGCGTGTTGAACTGCGTCATCACCTGCTCGGGCACCAACACCGCCGCGTTGTCCTTGAGTTCGGGGTCCGCCCCGGCCAGCGCGCACATCAGCGCGTACGAGTCGGGCTGCGCGGGCCGCAGTTGGGCCGCCTGCCGCTCGAACTGCCCCACGACCGCGTCGCTCACGGGCGAGACGCCGTTCTGCCCGTACACCCCGACCGTCGCGAGCTGCGCCGAATCCGTGGACTCGGGATCGGCGCGGAGCACCGGCACCGTCTTGGGGTTGTTGCGCTTGAGCTGGTCGAGGAGCTGACCGAGCGGGGTGCCCGTGACCGAGGCCGGGGTACTGGCCAGGGTCGTCGGGATGGCCAGCACGACCGGGGTGTACGCGACCGCGCCGAGCGAGCCGAGCTCCACGTCGTCGCTTTTGCCGACAAGGGACTTGGCGCGGGCCAGGGTGACGTCGGAGCCCGGTATCCAGATGTCCGGCTGCGCGCCGATGTCGCGCTGCGGGCGCAGTTCACCGGTCGAGCGCGGCGTACGCCAGTCGGCCGCGTGCTGGAAACCGGTCACCGCGTCGGCGGACTTGGGGTCGACCAGGCTGATCCCGGAGCGGCGGCAGCCGCTCCCCGTATGGTTGGCGCCCGAGGTCAGATACGCGGCCACGGCCTTCTTCACGGTCGGCGCCGCGTCCGGGTCGGTGAGCAGCCGCAGTTCGACCGGCGGCGCGCAGGCCGTACTCCCGCCGACCCAGGTGTAGACGCCGTAGCCGCCTCCGGCGAGGAGCACCGCGAAGGCGGTGAACAGCGGGATCAGGACCTTGAGGTTGTGGCCCTTGCCGGGACCGGCTGTGCCCGAACTCTCCTTACGGGGACGGCCCTTGCGCTGCTCGCGCTCCCCAGGACGGCCGCGCTCCCCACGGCTTCCCCGTTCCCCGCGACCACCCCGTTCCCCACGGCTTCCGCGCTCTCCGCGACGGCCCCGCCCCGTACGCGCCTCGCCCGCGCCGATCCCGGCCGCCGCGAGCGCCGCCCGCCACCAGGCCGCCCGGCCCGCGGCGTTCCGCCGGTCGATCTCCTCCAGCAGCCGCGGCGAGAGCCCGAGCAGTACGTCCTGCCGGGACTCGGCGGCGTGGTGACGCGGCACCCACGGGTCGTCGCCGCCTTCCGTGAACTTGTGCCGCATCGCCTCGTACAGCGCGGCCGACAGCGGGATCAGCTCGATCCGCGCGGCCTCTTCCGGCCCGATGTCCTCATCGGTCCTCGGCAGCCCGTCGCGCAGCAGCCGGATGAGCTGTTTGGTGTACGGCGTCGGCTCGTGCCCGTTGCCCCCCGGTATCCGGCGGTTGATCTGGACGGCGGTCAGCACCGAGATACGGTCCCTGCCGCGGTGCAGCGTGCCCGGCTTGAATTCGAGCAGCGCGTTGCCCGCGTAGCAGCAGTCCAGGATCACCACGATCCGGTCGACCAGCCGGCGTTCGGCGATGTCCCTGAGCCTGGGCAGCACATGGCTGCTCCAGGACACCGCCTCCGCGTAGTCGTCGCGGCCGATCCTGCGGGACTCGCCGACCAGCAGGTGGAAGTTGTCGCCGTTGCGGTCCACTCCGCCGTGTCCGGCGAAGTAGAGCAGGAACAGGCCCTCGGCGGCCTTGGCCTCGTTCTCCAGGTGCGAGAGGAATTCGAGCTGGGTCCTGGGGAGCACCTGCCGGACCTCGTTGGCCCCGAACACCCCTCCGGCCATCAGGGTTTCGACCAACTGGCCGAGGTTGTGCCGCACGCCCGGCAGGTCGTCCAAGTGGTCGTACCGGTACACCCCGAAGAGCAGTGCGCGATTGGCCTTGCCGCGTGGGTCGTAAGCATGCGAGGACACGATGGCTAGGTGTTCCTTCCGCCTTCGTCGTCCTCCGGCTCCTCGTCGGCGTCGTCCGTGTCGTCCGCCCCGTTGCCCCCGTTGGCTGCGCCGTCCCCGTCCCCGGCCCCGTCGCCGCCGTCGACCCCGTCGCCCGCGCCGTCCGCCTGGACGTCGGTCACCATGGGGTGGTCGTCGCTGCTGCTGTTGGCCGCCCACGCGTGGGCGGCGACCTTCGCGCGGTTGTAGAGGTCCTCGAAGACCGGGGTGATGGCCGCGCCCGCGATCACCAGCACCAGTTCGACGAGGCCGCCGCTCATCGGCGGGCCGTCCCGCCGCTCCTCCGGGTCATGCCGCCCGCCGTCGTACTCGCGGACCTCCGCCGTGAGCTGATGCGCGGCCTCGGCCTGCGCGAACCAGTCCTCCAGGCTCAGCCAGCGGTACAGCGCTTCCAGATCCTGCGCGTCGTCGCCAGTGACCCGAATCCGGATCCTGCGGCCCGGCTCCCCGTCCCCATGAGTCATAACTCACTACTCTTGCACGGACGCTGACACTCCGTCACTACCTTGCGCCGACGCGCCCCCACGGGTGATCCGCCGGCCCCCACGGGCGATCCGCCGGCCTCCACGGGTCGCCCGCCGGCCCCCGCGGGGCCGGTGCCCTGGGCGCGACGGCGAGCCGGCCCTTTCGGGGGCGCGGGGAACCGCGCGCTCAGCCACGGTGTTCGCGCAGGTCACCACCGGCCCCAGCGGGGTAGTCCGGCTGTCGTCGGGCCACCGGCCCGGCGGTGGGCTGCTCGCGCGGTTCCCCGCGCTCCTTCGGGGCGCGCGCGGCCGTGACGCTTCCCGGCCGTCGGCCGGAGGGGGCGGAGCCGCGGCCGAGGGCGGCCGAGGTCACGGCCAGCGCCAGCGCCGCCGCGGCGAGGGCCGCGCCGAGCCAGTTCGGGGCGGTGTAGCCGAGCCCGGCCGAGAGAAGGAGCCCGCCGAGCCACGCGGCCAGCGCGTTGCCGAGGTTGAAGGCGCCGATGTTGACGGCGGAGGCGAGCGTCGGGGCGCCGGACGCCTGGTCGAGCACCCGCTTCTGGAGCGGCGGGACGGTCGCGAAGCCGAGCGCGCCGATCAGGAAGACGGTCACGGCGGCGGCCACCTTGTTGTGCGCGGTGACGGTGAAGAGCGCGAGGACGAGCGAGAGCCCGCCGAGCGTGGCGTAGAGCATCGGCATCAGCCGCCGGTCGGCGTACCGGCCGCCGAGCAGATTCCCGCCGACCATGCCGAGCCCGAAGAGCACCAGCAGCCAGGTGACGGACGAGTCCGCGTAACCGGTCACGTTCGTCATCATCGGCGCGAGATACGTGATCGCGGCGAAGACGCCGCCGAAGCCGAGCACGGTCATGGCCATGGCGAGCAGCACCTGGACGTTGCGGAAGGCGGCCAGCTCGTGCCCGAGGCGTACGCCCTCGGGCCGGGGGATCTCGGGGACGAGCTTCGCGATGCCCGCGAGGCCGAGGACGCCGAAACCGGCGACGACGAAGAAGGTGACGCGCCACCCGGCGGACTGCCCGACGAAGGTGCCCAGCGGTACGCCGACCACGTTGGCCACGGTCAGGCCGGTGAACATCATCGCGATGGCCCCGGCCTTCTTCTCCGCGGCGACCAGACCGGCCGCGACGACCGAGCCGATGCCGAAGAAGGCGCCGTGCGCGAGGGAGGCCACGATGCGGCCCGCCAGCATGAGGGCGAAGGTGGGCGCGACCGCGGAGACGAGGTTCCCGGCGATGAAGAGCCCCATCAGGAGCATCAGCATCCGCTTGCGGGAGATCTTGGTGCCGAGCACGGTCATGAGCGGCGCGCCGACGACGACGCCGAGCGCGTAGCCGGTCACCAGGAAGCCCGCGGTCGGGATGGACACCCCGAAGTCCCCGGCGATGTCGGGCAGCAGCCCGATGATCACGAATTCGGTCGTGCCGATGCCGAAGGCCCCGAGGGCCAGGGCGAGCAGCGCGAGCGGCATGGGAAACACCTTCCGGAGGAGAGGGGACGGAACCGGCGGTACGGACGGGTACGGGACCGGTGCGCGGTTAACCAGCGCCCACAATAATTGCAGACGCGGGATAAGTGCAAACGCCGCCTATTGCGGAAGCGGGCTATCCTGAAGACGCGGCCGACGACGACCGCGGGACCGACCGGTGCGAACCGGCCGGTCGGGGACGAGGGTGGTGCGAGCCGCCGCGAGGCCGGTGGAGGAGCCGAGGATGACCGAGACCGTGGCGCTGGCCCAGGGCTGGTGCGCGCTGTCCCTGCTGCACGGCAGGATCGAGGCGCACATCGAGCGCGCGCTCCAGGCGGGGCACGAGCTGAGCGTGCGCGAGTTCTCGCTGCTCGACGTGCTCAGCAAGCAGCACAACGGCCCCGGCGGCCACCTCCAGATGAAGAAGGTCGCCGACGCGGTCGTGCTCAGCCAGAGCGCCACGACCCGGCTGGTCAGCCGCCTGGAGGACCGCGGCCTGCTGGTCCGCTACCTCTGCGACACCGACCGCCGCGGCATCTACACCGACGTCACGGAGACCGGGCTCGTCCTGCTCGCCGAGGCCCGCCCCACCAACGACCGCGCCCTGCGCGAGGCCCTCGACGAGGCCGCCCGCGAGCCCGAACTCGCGCCGCTGGTCCGTACGGTGGAGGCGCTCGGCGCCCGCTGAGCCCTGACCGCCTGACGCGTACGGCCGGGGCGACGAGCCATCAGCCGAGCCGGGCCGGGCCGAGGCCGTGCGCCCCGGCCACCCCTCGCCCGCACCCCCCGCCCGTGATCCGCCGGGTCCGAGGCCGTGCCGCCCCCGCCCGCACCCCTGCCCCGTGATTCGGTGAGGAAATCAGCGAGGAACGCCCTTGGGCGGTCGTCGCAAGGGTCCGGCGGGGGGCGGCAGGGCGATATGAGGAGATATGTACGCCATCCGAGTGGCCTGAGTGGTATCAGGCGATTTACGCTGTGTGAGGATGCGGCAGCTTCGGGGCGGAGACCCGAAGGACATCCGGTGGTAGAAGCGACTGCACTCAGCAAAGGAGGTGGCTGGAATGGCCACCGAATCGACCAACCCGACGACGGGAATCGATACCCACCCGGACCTGATGGCCCTTCGGGGCCGGTACGAGGAAGCGGCGGCGAAGCCATGGGCCGGTCTCGTTGAAGGTCTGGCCCTGCTGGCCGGGCTTTACCTGGCGATCTCGCCGTGGGTGGCCGGATTCACCGGCTTCCACGCTCTCACCGTGACCAACCTGATCCTCGGCATCGCCCTGGCCGTCCTGGCCCTGGGCTTCGGCTCCGTCCTGGAACGTACGCACGGACTGGGCTGGGCCGCCGTGGTGATCGGCGCGTTCACGATCGTCGCACCCTGGGTGGTGTCCGGTAGCCCCCACGTGCACAAGACCATCCTCAGCAACGTGATCACCGGAGCGGTGATCTGCCTGGTCGGACTCGCCACGATGGGCATGGGCATGCTCGGCCGTAACCGGTCCAGGAGCCGCGGGCTCCCGGCCGGCGGCGGCCGGATGGGCTCGGACCGCGCGGAGCGCGGCTTCAGCTCGGACCGCGCGATGAGCACGGACCGCGGTGCGCGTTCCGACCGTGGGCTGGGCGCCGAGCGGAGGATCGACCCCGAGCGAAGGATCGATCCCGAGCGCTGATCCGGTACTGAGTCCGGAGCACCGACTCCGGAACCCGGTGGTACGGACGACCGCGAGGCCGCCCGTACCACCTTCACGTACCATCCGCCCCACCTACCACTCCTGAGCGCTGTTGTGAAGGGCTCGGGGAACTGAGATGCCGTGCGCTGTCCGTATGAGTGACAATGCGCCGTATGAAGATCGGCACCGACGGTGAACTCCCCGCCCCCGAGCGGGATTTGGGCTCGGACCCGGCTGTCTCAGGCCCGGCCGCCCCGGACCCGGCCGCCTCGGACTCGGCCCCCGACGTGATCGTGCGCCGCGCGACGGCCGCCGACGCGGACGCCCTCGTACGCCTCAGAGCCGTGATGCTCGACGCGATGGGCACGCGGGTCGGCGGGGACGACGCGCCGTGGCGGGCGCGGGCCCGTACGTGGTTCACCGAACGCCTCGCCGCCACGGGCGAGTTCGCCGCCTTCGTCGTGGACGACCCCGAACTGGGCGTGGTGAGCAACGCGGTGGGCGCCTGCGACCGGCACGCGCCGGGCCCGACCAACCTCAGCGGTCTGCACGGCCACATCTCCAACGTCTGCACCGACCCGCGCCGCCTGCGCCGCGGTTACGCGCGGGCCTGCATGGAGGCGGTGCTCGACTGGTTCGCCGACGAGACCCAGGCGCGGGTGATCAACCTCAACGCGACCGCGGACGGCGCCGGTCTCTACACCGGCCTCGGCTTCGCGACCCCGCCGCACCCCGCCCTCCAGGTCCGCCTCGACGGCACCATCGCGCCGGTCCCTGTCATTCGTCAGGAGCGGACCGGGCCCGGCGTCTCCTAGCGTCAGGCGGTGACGGCGGCCGGCGGGACCCGGCCGCCGACGCGACGGCCGGCGGGGGTCCGGCCGCGGACGGAGGGACATCACCATGCGCAGGATCACGCGGGGCGCCGCCGCGCTCGCAGCTCTGCTGGCAGTACAACGGCGGCGACTGCCGGATCACCCTGGAGCTGAACGACCACTGGTCTTACAACCTCACCCCGGTCAACTCGATCGTCTTGAACCGGCCCTGACCTGGGGCGGCGTGGCCTCGGCCGTCACCGCCCGCGTCGCGGGTCCACCGCGCAGCAGCGACGCGGTGGCGGCCAGCAGGCCCATCCCGGCCGCCGTCGCGAAGACGATCACCAGCCCGTGGTGGAAGGGCGCGGAGATCAGGTGCGGGAAGAACTCCTTCCCGGTCAGCACCGCCCTGTTGTGCGCGGGCAGCGTGTCCAGCACACCGGTCGGCCCGAGCAGCGTCTGCACCGGGTTGACCCCGAGGAAGGCCGAGAAGACCGTCGAGACCGGCGGCAGCGACGCCGCGTGGTGGGCCACGTCCGGCGGCACGCCCTGCGCCCGCAGCCCGCTGTCCAGCGCCGACGGCAGCCGGTCGGCCAGGCCCGCGATCAGCAGCGAGAAGAACACCCCGATCGACAGCGACATCCCGGAGTTCTGGAACGTCGAGCGCATCCCGGACGCCGCGCCGCGGTCGGTGGCGGGCACGCTGCTCATGATCGCCGAGGTGTTCGGCGCGGAGAACATCCCCGAGCCGATCCCGTTGCACATGATCAGCAGCGCGAACGCCCAGTACGAGAACGTGATCGGCAGCAGGAGCAGGCCGACGAAGCTGAGCGAGAAGACCAGCAGGCCGCCGGTGGTGAACGCCCGTACGCCGTACCGGTCGGACAGCCACCCGCACAGCGGCCCCGCGATCAGGAACCCGGCGGTCAGCGGCAGCAGGAAGATCCCGGCCCACAGCGGCGCGTCGTCGAACGCGTAGCCGTGCAGCGGCAGCCAGATGCCCTGGAGCCAGATGATCAGCATGAACTGGAGGCCGCCGCGGGCGACCGCCGCCAGCAGCGAGGCCGCGTTCCCCGCGGCGAAGGCGCGGCTGCGGAACAGCGCGAGCCGGAACATCGGCTGCGCCACCCGCGTCTCGACGACCACGAAGACGATGAGCAGCACGACGCCGGAGATCAGCCCGGTCAGCACCTTCGGGCTCAGCCAGCCCATGGTGTGGCCGCCGTAGGGCTGGATGCCGTAGGTGATGGAGACCAGCAGCAGACCGAGGCCGACGGCGAAGGTGAGATTGCCCCACCAGTCGATACGGGACTGCCTGCGCGTGGAGGTCTCGCGCAGCGAGCGGTAGGCCCACACGGTGCCGAGGATGCCGAACGGCAGATTGACCCAGAACACCGCCCGCCAGTCCCACGCCGACAGCAGCCCGCCCAGCACCAGGCCGACGAACTGGCCGGACAGCGCCGAGATCTGGTTGATGCCCAGCGCCATGCCGCGCTGCTCGGCGGGGAAGGCGTCGGTGATGATCGCGGCGGAGTTCGCCATCAGCATGGAGCCGCCCACGGCCTGGACGATCCGCCAGCAGATCAGCCACATCGCGCCCGCGCCGCCGTGCGCGGGGTCGAAGGAGAGCGCGACCGAGGCGAGGGTGAAGACGACGAAGCCGAGGTTGTAGATCCGCACCCGGCCGACGATGTCGCCGAGCCGCCCGAGGGTGACCACCAGGACCGCGGTGACCAGCAGATACCCCATGATCATCCACAGCAGGTAGCTGATGTTCCCGGCCGCGAACGGGTCCAGGTGGATGCCGCGGAAGATCGCGGGCATCGAGATGATCACGATCGAGGAGTCCACGGTCGCCATGAACATCCCGAGGCTGGTGTTCGACAGCGCGATCCACTTGTAGCGGTCGGGGCGGGGGCCCGCGGGGCCGGGACCGGGCGGGGCGGCGCGGGCGGGTATGTCCGAGGGGTCGGGCTCCGCGGGGTCAGACACGGCGGGTGATCCTCTCCAGCAGGGGAATCGCGTCGGCCAGCAGCCGCTGCTCCTCGGGGGTCAGCTCCTCGTCGATCGCGCGGGCCAGACGGCGGGCGCGCTCGGCGCGGGCGCCGTGCAGGCCGTCGAGACCGGCCTGGCTGAGGGAGACGACGATGCGGCGGCCGTCGGAGGGGTCGGGGTCGCGGACGACCAGGCCGCGCTCCTGGAGCACGCCGATGATCGTGCACATCGACTGCGGCCTGATGCCCTCGCCCGCGGCCAGCTCCGTCGCGGTGGCCGGGCCCTCCCGGTCCAGCCGGACCATGGCCGAAATCTGCGAGAAGGTCAGCTCCCCGTCCGGCTTCACCTGCCGCAGCCGCCGCACCAGCGGGCTCAGTGCCACGCGCAGGTCCACCGCGATGCGTCCGGCCTCGGCCGGACTGCCCGTACCGGCCGGGTCGTCCGGGCTCGCCGCCGTGCCGGTCGCGTCGGCCGCGGTGCCAGCCGCGTCGCTGCTGGTCGTCATGATGATCAGTATAAACTTATCAGTCCAGGCTTATGGTATAGCTGGCGCATGACTGTTTCCCCCAGCGGTTCGCTGACCGCCACCACCGTCACGATCACCGGCCACGGCGGCGACGAGATCGAGGCGTACGTGGCCCGACCGGAGGGCGACCACCGCCGCGGCGGTGTCGTCGTCATCCACCACCTGCCCGGATACGACCGCCCGACCAAGGAGATGACGCGGCGGTTCGCCGAGATGGGCTACGACGCCGTCTGCCCCAACCTCTTCCACCGCGAGGCCCCCGGCGCGGCCCCCGACGACGCCGCCGCGGTCGGCCGCGCCAACGGCGGGGTCCCGGACGAGCGGCTGGTCGGCGACGTCGAGGGCGCGGTCGCGTACCTGCGCGCCCTGCCCACCTCCAACGGCAAGGCCGGCGTCATCGGCCACTGCTCGGGCGGCCGTCAGGCCGTGCTCAGCGCCTGCCACCTCGACGTGGACGCCGCCGTCGACTGCTACGGCGCCTTCGTCACCGGCACCGTCCCCGAGGGCTTCGTCCTGCGCATCACCAACCTCGTCGACCAGCTCCCCAGCCTCCGCGCCCCGCTGCTCGGCCTGTTCGGCGCCGCCGACAGCCACCCCAGCCCCGCCGAGGTCGCCGAGCTGGAGCGCATCCTCACCGACCTCGGCAAGGAGTACGAGTTCCACAGCTACGAGGGCGCCGGGCACGGCTTCTTCGCCGTCGACCGCCCCAACTACAACGTGCCCGCCGTCCAGGACGGCTGGGAGCGCATCGCGGACTTCTACGGCAAGCACCTGGAGGGCTGACCATGTGCACGTACTCCACCGTCAAGGCCGAGGTCGAGGGCAGCGCCAAGGGGCCGGGCGGCTCCTGGTTCCACGTCACCGACGTGACCGTCTACTTCGACCACCCCGTGCACGCGCTGGCCGAGCACACCCTGAACATCGACTTCGCCGCCCCCGCCAAGGGGCCCTCGGCCCGCGTCGCTCTGGAGCTGACCGCGGACTCCGCGCGGGCGCTGATCACCGCGATCCAGGACGCGCTGGCGGCCGTGCCGCGCGAGATGGCCGTCTGACCACCGGGCCCGCGGGCCCAAGGCCCTTGCCGCGCGGCGGAGTTCGGGCCGGAGGCCCGGTCCCGCCGTTACGCGACCCCGTCCTCGCTCTGCCGCACGCACGCCGACTCGCACGCGTCCAGTCGCGCCAGGCCCGCCAGTATCGTCCGCGCCTTCGCCTCCAGGCGGTAGGTGCGGGCGAGTTCCAGGGCCCGGTCCCAGTGCTTGCGGGCGGAGGCGGGGTCGCCGCGCTCGAAGTGCGTACGGGCCAGCACCTCCAGGGTGTCGGCCGCCGTACCGCGGTCCCCGAGCCGGTCCAGGATCGCGACCGTCTCCTCCAGCGCGGCGACCGCCTCGTCGTACCGGCCCACCGTGCGCAGCGCCTCGCCGAGGCTGGTGAGGCTGCGCGCCGTGCTGGTCAGCAGCCCGCGCTCGCGCCACATCCCCAACGCCCGCCGGTAGCAGGCGATCGCGGCGGCCGGGTCGCCCGCGCCCAGGTGCGCGTCACCGAGATTGCCCAGCACGGTCGCGACCCGGTCGGCGTCGCCCACCGCGTAATGCAGGTCGAGCGACTGCCTGCCGTACTCCAGCGCGAGATCGTGGTCACCCAGCGCGTGGTGCAGCCCCGAGAGGTTGTTGAGGATCGCCGCCTGCCCCTGGAGGTCGCCCGCCGCCTCGAAGTACCGCCGGGCGACGCCCAGATGCTCAAGGCACGGGTCCACCCGGTCGGCCATGCCGTGCGCGACGCCGAGCCTGCTGTGCATCCACGCCCGGCCCTGGACGTCCCCGGTCTCCTCCACGCAGGCCATCGCCTCCTGGAGGCACAGGTCCCACTCACCGGTCCACCAGTACGCCTGCGCGTAGCCGAACAGACCCGCCGCCAGCCGCCACGCCACGTCGGGCCAGCGGCGCGCCGCCGCCAGCCGTATCGCCTCCTTGATCGCGGGCAGCTCCTTGACGCACCACCGCAGCGCGGCCTCCTCGCTGTCGAACTCCAGCGGGGGCACGGCCGGTTGCTCGTGCAGCGGCGGTATCGGATGGCCCTCGGGCGCGAGCAGGGCCGCGGTCCCGGCGACCGTGACCGTGTACCAGACCAGCAGGCGGCGCAGGCCGTTCTCGCGGACCCGCGGCGGCACCTCCTCGGCGGCGCGGGTCGCCGCGTACTCGCCCAGCAGATCGTGGAAGGAGTAGTGGCCGGCCCGCGGAGTCTGCAACAGGTGCGTGTCGACCAGCGCTTCGAGCAGGTCCTCGGCCGGGGCGGGGTCGCGGCCGATCAGCGCGGCGGCCGGGACGAGGTCCAGCGGATGGCCCGGCCACAGGCCCAACAGCCGGAAGGCGCGGGCCGCTTCGCGCTCGGCGGCCTGCGGGCTGTCGCGCATCGCGAGATAGCTCATCGCGAAGGTGTCCTGCACGGCGAGGCCGCCCGCGGACAGCGCGTGCAGCCGGTCGCCCGCGCCGTCCAGCCGCTCCGCCAGCGCGGTCAGCGGCCAGTTGGGGCGGGCCGCCAACCGGGCGCCCGCTATGCGCAGCGCCAGCGGCAGTCCGCCGCAGGCCGCCAACACACCTGCCGCCGCGGCAGGTTCGGCCGCCACCCGCTGCTGCCCGCACACCGCGACCAGCAGCCGGTGCTGCTCCTCCGCGCCCAGCGGCTCCAGCGGCAGCCGTACCGCTCCGGGCAGATCCGCCAGCGTCCTGCGGCTCGTCACGATCACCGCGCTGTCGCCGCGGCCCGGCAGCAGCGGCACCACCTGCGCCGCGTCGCCCGCGTTGTCCAGCACCAGCAGCACCCGGCGGCCGTGCAGCGCCTGCCGCAGCAGCGCCGACAGGTCGTCCGGGTCGTCCGGCAGCGGCAGCGCGCCGCCGGTGCCCGGCGCGCCGCCGTCGGCCAGATCGCCCAGGAACCGGGCCAGCAGGTCGCGCGGGCGGCGCGCGTCACCCGCGCCGAAGCCGCGCAGGTCGGCGTAGAGCACGCCGTCGGGGAAGTCGCGGCGCGCCCGGTGCGCCGCGTGCACCGCGAGCGCCGTCTTGCCTATGCCGCCCATGCCGGTGACGACCGCCACGCGCGGGGCGTCCGGGTCGCAGGGGCGTATCACCCCGAGCAGCGCGGCCAGTTCGTCCGTACGGCCGGTGAAGTCGCCGGTGTCGGCCGGGAGTTGAGCCGGGGGAGTGGACGGCTGGGATTCCTGCGGGGCCGCTTCGTCCTCGGGGGCCGCCAGGATCTCGCGGTACGCGGCCTGCACCGAGGGGCCCGGCTCCACGCCCAACTCGTCGACCAGCGTGCGGCGCAGGTCGTGGAAGGCGGCAAGTGCCTCCGCCTGCCGGTGCGTTCGGTGCAGGGCCAGCATCCACTGGCGGTGGAACGGCTCGCGCAGCGGATGCGCCGCCGTCAGCGCCGCCAATTCCGCCGCCATTCCCTGATGGCGGCCCAGCGCCAACTCCGCGTCGAACCGCCACTCCAGGGTCTGGAGCCGGGCTTCCGCCAAATGCGCCGCGTACGCCCGCAGCGGGTCCGACAGCGCCGGTACGTCCGCCAGCGGGTCGCCGCGCCACAGCGCCAGCGCCGCCCGGCACTCGGCCAGCACCGCCGGCCAGTCCCCGTCCCGGTGCGCCGCCCGCGCCGCCGCGTGATGCCGTACGAACACCTCGGCGTCCAGCTCGCCGACCGCCACGTCCAGTACGTAGCCCTGCGGGACCGCCCGCAGGCGCGAACCCGGGCGGTCGTCCTCGGCCAACAGCCGTCGTAGCCGGGCCACATGATTGTGCAGCGACGCCGTCGCCGTCGGCGGGGGCTCCTCGCCCCACATCGCCGCCTTCAGGGCCTCCGGGCGCACCGCCCGGCCCGGACTGCTCAACAGCGCGGCCAGCAGTGCCCGCGCCTTCGCCGAGCCGACGCCGCCACCCTCCACGGTCACAGCTCCGAGCAGCTCGAACCGCATCCGTGGCCCTCTCTGGCCGTTCCCCCGAACGGCGCGTTAGCCCCATGTTAGCGGCCGGTTGGCGCCCCCCTCCATGCTTGACCTCCGGGTCCGGCCCGGCGGCGCGGGTGGGTCCATCCACCGCCGCAACGGGGGCGCGGCACGCCGCGGCCGGACCCGACCACTTCGCCCCCTCCCGCCCTCCGGGCGCGGGAAGACCGCCTCGCCTCTCCGCAAGGCCGTGCCCCTGCGCACGCCGCCGATGGGGTCGCCTTCGGGCCGGCAGCCCGGTGGGAGCTTGTCGCGCAGTTCCCCGCGCCCCTGAAATGCCCCGCCTCGCGCACGGCCAGCGGCCCTCGTCCTCATCCGCGAGGGCCCGCGCCCCAGGCGGTGAGCCGATCTTTTAGGGGCGCGGGGCTGTGTTTGATGTGCGGCTGCCGCCGCGTGGGCGTGCTCAGCCCGCGCGGTGGCGCGCCTCTGAAATACCGACCCCAGCGGGGCAGATGCGGTTGTTTTCGGGCTGGCAGCCCGGTGGGGGCTTGTCGCGCAGTTCCCCGCGCCCCTCAAAAGATCGGTGTGCCGCCCTGGGCAAAGGGCGCTGTTCGGGGGCGCGGGCCGGGAAAGATCGGGGGGCCCACAGCGGGAGCGTGTCAGTGGGGTGTGGGCGGCGTGTCAGTGGGCGGGGGGAGGGTGGGGGCATGGAGAAGACGGTGGGCGGGGAGAGAGCGGCAGCGAAGTCGGCGGCGTTCGGGAAATTCGTGGTGTGCGGCGGAGGCGTCGGCTTGCTGTCGAGCGCCGTGCTGGTGGCGGCGGCGGGCCACGCCCCGTTCGCGTTGGTGAACGCGGTGGTCACCGTGGTGTCGACCCTGCTGGCGACGGAGCTGCACCACCGGATCACGTTCAGGTCCGCCGAAGGCGGATGGGCGGGGTGGCGGGTGCACAGCAAGTCGGCGCTGACGCTGCTCGGGGCATACCTGTTCACGACGGCGGCCGTCCTGACGCTGGACCACGCGCACCCGCACCCGGGCGCCCTGCTGGCGCAGGCCGTGTACCTGGGGGCCTCCGCCCTGGCGGGCATCGCCCGCTTCGCGACGCTGCGCCTTCTGGTCTTCCCCACCCGGAACCCGGCCCGCGAGGCCGCCCGCGAGGCCGCCCGCGAGGGCACCCGCGAGGCCGCGAAGCCGCTGGACCGGGACGGTGTGGCGGCAGCCGCGTAACGGCCCGGAGACGTCCCCGGGCGCCCCGTAACATTCCCCGTTCCCCGCCGCGTCGAAGAGGTGAAGGGTCGGACGGGGGAAGGGGAGCGGGATGCGAGAGGGGGAGACGGCGGCGTATCTGGAGTTCGCGGCGGTCCGCGCGAGCCACCTGTACCGGTCGGCCTGTCTGCTCGCCAGCGGCGACACGCACCTGGCGGAGGACCTGGTCCAGGAGACGCTGGGCCGGATGTTCGTCGTCTGGGGCCGGATGGCGAAGGTGGGGAATCCGGCCGCGTACGCCCAGACGGTTCTGGTCCGCGCCTTCCTGACCCACCAGCGGCGGCGCAGCAGCAAGGAACGTCCGAGCGCGGAGCTGCCGGACAGCCCCACGCGGCACGGCGACGACGCGACGCTAAGGATCACGCTGCTCGACGCGCTCGGCCGGCTCTCGCCGAAGGACCGGGCGGTCCTGGTGCTGCGGTACTGGGAGGACCGCAGCATCGAGGAGACCGCCGAGGCCCTGCGCTCCACACCGGGCGCCATAAGGACCCGCACGGTACGCGCGCTCGCCCGGCTCAGGGCGGACCTCGGCGGCAGCCTCGCCGATCTCATCGCCCGCTGAGCCGCGTCGGCTGCAACCGATTCCCGTCGACAGACAGACAGACAGACAGACCAACCGGCCGCACCCGTGGCCGTACCCCCCACGTAGACCGCATCCGTACACACCAAACCGAGACGGTGGTTCCGCCATGCCCATCGAACCGATCGAATTCGAAGACGAGCTGGGCGACGCGCTGCGCCGCACCGCCGACACGTTCCAGCCGGACGACTCCCGCGGCCTGGTCGCGGAGGGGCACGCGCACGGCCGCAGACTGCGCCGCAGGCGTACGGCCGCGATCACCGCGGGCGTCGCGGCCTTCGCCCTGGTCGGGGTGGGCGGCGCGCTGGTCGGCGGCCTGGCCAAGGGCGACGGGGGCAGCGGGGTCGCGTCGGCGCCCACGAAGCCCGCGGTGTCGTCCGCGGCCTCGGACAAGGCGAGTTCCGCGGCGAAGCCGGCCAGGCCCGCGATGACGGCCAAGCAGGTGATGGACCTGTTCCTGGCGACGCTGCCCAAGGGGCATGTCACGAAGTCCACCTGGCCCAGCCGCGGCACCGAGGAGGGCATTCCGCTGGCGGCGGTCGTCTTCAACAAGGGGCTGGTGACGCTCGGCATCGGCGCGGGCGAGGCGGTGCCGTCGTGCCCGGACTTCCCCTCGCAGGACCCGGACACCTCGTGCACGTCGACGCACGTGCACGGCGGCACGCTGACGATCTCCAAGGGCTTCGAGTACTCCGACCACCGGGCCGAGACCAAGGAGTGGTACGCGACCCTCGTCACACCCTCCGGCGCCGTGATCAGCCTGAGCGAGTGGAATTCCAGGGATGAGAAGGACGCCCCGATCTCACGTCCGAATCCGCCGCTCAGCTCGGCCCAGCTCGCCAAGATCGTCACCGACCCGCGCTGGCAGCGGGTGATCGACGCGCTGCCCGACCCGGACAAGGCGACCAGGGACAACGCGGCCACGGACCCGTCGGCGAAGGACAAGGCGTCCGCCCGCCTGGCGGGCACGTACGGCGGCTGACACCGCCCCCGGCCCGGACGTCCCCCCGGCACGTCCCCCGGCCCGTCCCCCGGCGCCTCGCAGGGCCTTCCCCCCGCCCCCTCCTCCGGTCCGCCGCCGACCGGACCGGGGGAAGGGGGGCTTCCCGTTCACAAGCTTTTTGCGCATGCTTTGAGTACCCGGGTGCCGTCGGCGACGGCTTTCGGGTGACAATGCGACAGTCGAAGCTGAAGTATTCGGCACAGTTGGCCCCCTGAAAGAAGCGAGGATCTCCATGTTGCGAAACGGGCTGGAGCCGTGGCACCTGATCGTGGTGGCGATCGTCGTCATCGTGCTGTTCGGTTCCAAGAAGCTGCCGGAGGCGGCCCGCGGACTCGGTAAGTCGATGCGCATCCTCAAGTCCGAGGCGAAGGCGATGAAGAGCGACGACACGGGGCCCGCGAGCCCCGAGCCGACCGCCACCGCCACCCCGGCGCCCGAGGCCATCACCCCGAGCGACGTCGTGACCGCGAGCGAGACGACCCCGACTCCGCAGCCGACGACCACGGCCAAGTAGCCGCCCCGCGCGCGGCGTTCACCGCCGCGTCCGCCGGGTATCCGGCCGAATCACCGCGAAGCGCCCGTCGGCCCCCCGCCGGACGCCGCTGGGACGCGGCCTGCCCCCGCCCCCCGTTTCCGGGATCCGGCAGCCTTGATACGTTCCTGATGTCCAGGAACCGGAAGGCCGGATCCGGTGGAGTGACGGGGGGCCAGGGGTGACCACGGGTACGGGCAGCGCCGCGGAAGCCGTACCGCCGGAGTTTCTGACCGGTTTTCCCGAAACGCTCGCCGAGGTCTCCCGCAGTTGCCGCCCGCTCAGCCGCGCCGAGCGCGAGAGCCGCCGCGCGCTGGGCGAGCAGGCAGCGGACTCCGGCATAGCCCTGCCGTCGCTGATCGGCACCCACCTCACCGCCGTCCGCGAGACCTGGCCCGTACTGCCCGGCGTGGCGGACGCCAGGAGCACCGCCGAGCTGCGGCAGGTCGGCGCCGCCGTACTGGCCGCCCTGGAGACCGGTGTCGCCGCCCTCGCCGAGGGCCACAGCCGGGCGCAGCGGCACTCGGTACGCCGCGCGGCCCTCGCCCGCCGCGCCTTCGTCGACGACCTGCTCTACGGCCGCAGCGACCCCGGCCGCCTCGCGGAACAGGCCGAGGGCTTCGGACTGCGGCTCGCGGGCCAGCACGTCGTGGCGGTCGCCGCGGCGCCCGAGGACGGGCCGTACGACGAGACGCACCCCGCGCTCAGCCGGGTCGAGCGCGAACTGGCGGGCCGCTTCGGTGACCACGACGCGCTGGTCGCGCCCAAGGACGGCCGGATGGTCTGCGTCGTGCCCGGCACGCAGCGCCAGGTGCTCGACGCCTTCGTGAAGACCGTCGCCGCGCCCAGGACCGCCGTCGGGCGCTCGCACAGCGGCGCCTCCGGCGTGGTCCGCTCGTACGAGGAAGCGCTCAGCGCCCTGGACCTCGCCGACCGGCTCGGCCTGGAGGCGACCGTGCTCAACGCGGCCGACCTGCTGGTCTTTCCGGTGCTGATGCGGGACCGCGCGGCGATGCTCGACCTGGTCAAGACGGTGCTCGGCCCGCTGGAGGAGGCGCGCGGCGGGGCGCTGCCGCTGCTGGAGACGATCACCGCGTACGCCGCCGCCGGGTACGTGAACGCCGAGGCCGCCCGGCGGCTCGACCTGAGCGTGCGCGCGCTGTCGTACCGGCTGGAACGTATCGCCGCCGTGACCGGCTTCGACCCGGACGACGCCTTGCAGCGCTACACCCTGGAGACGGCCGCGATGGGCGCGAGGCTGCTGGACTGGCCGACCAAACCGCTGTGAGCCGCGCGCCGACGCGGCGCGTGCGCTGACGTGGACGGGCGCGCCCGAGCCAGGGCGCTGTCCACGCGGCGGGCGGGACGGTTCGGCGGGGACGCTGACGGGGACGGGCGCGCCCGAGCCAGGGCCCTGCCCACGCGGCGGGCGGGACGGCTCGGCGGGTGCGCTGACGTGGCTGGTGTGCCGACGCGGCGGCCGGGGCTACGCGGCCGGCGGGGGCGGTGTCGCGCCGGTGGGTATCGCGGTCGCTCCGGCGGCGCGGGCGGCGGCCACTTCGGCGGCTTCCGCCTCCTGCGTCGGGCAGCTCCGGTCCTCCTCCGAGCGGGCCTCCTCGCACTCCGTCTTGAGCCCGGCGCTGATCGCCCGGCCCGCGTCGCGCAGCGTGGCCAGCTGCTCGGGGGTCAGCACGTCGAAAAGGTGCTCGCGGACGGCCGTCACATGCCCGGGGGCCGCCGCTTCCAGCGCGGCGAACCCGGCGTCGGTGAGCGTCGCCACCCAGCCGCGCCGGTCGCAGTCGGCGGGGCTGCGTACCACCCAGCCCTGTTTCTCCAGCGCGGACACCGCGTGCGAGAGGCGGCTGCGCGAGGACTGCGAGGCTTCCGCCAGCTCGCTCATCCGCAGGCTGCGCCCGGACGCCTCCGAGAGCCGCACCAGAATCTCGTAGTAGGCCATGGGCATGCCGGACTCGCGGCGGAGCTGGCGGTCGATATACGCCGAGAACTCCACGCTCGCGGTCATATACGCACGCCAGATCTCCTGCTCGTCGTCGCTCAGCCAGCGCACATCGTCCATGCCCACCAGCATACGGGTGGTTGAACTCTCAACACCATGGCGTTATGGTGGGTGAGCGCTCAACCAAATACCCCGGTTCACCGCTCAAGGAGCCCCACATGTCCTCCCAGACCGAAGTGATCGACGGCTACGTCGCCGGCAAGTGGACGATCGACGCGGTCCACTCCGATGTCTCCTTCTACGTCCGTCACCTCGGTGTCTCCAAGGTCCGCGGCAGCTTCGACAGCTTCGAGGGCACCATCGAGACCGCCGAGAACCCGGTGGACTCGAAGGTCTCCGCGGTGATCAAGACCACCTCGGTGAGCACCAACAACGAGATGCGCGACAACCACGTCCGCAGCGCGGACTTCCTGGACGTGGAGAAGTTCCCGGAGCTGACCTTCACCTCCACCGCGATCCGCCCCAAGACCTCCGAGCTGTTCGAGGTCGACGGCGACCTGACGCTGCACGGCGTCACCAAGACCGTCACCCTCCAGCTCGAACTGAACGGCTTCGGCACGGCCCCCCAGGGCCACGCCATCGCCGGTTTCTCGGCCGCCACCGAGATCAGCCGCAGCGACTTCGGCGTGACCGGCGGCGCCGCCGGCGCGGCCGTCAGCGACAAGATCCGCATCGCGCTGGAGATCGAGGCCGCCCAGGGCTGAGGCCCCCGCGCCCCGCCCTTCCACGGCACCGCAGATCACGCGTTCTCCCGCCTTCGCGCGGCGTACTCCACGGCTCCGGCCGCCCTCCGTACGGGTCACTCCGCGCGGACGGCGGCCGGAGCCGTTTCGGTTGCGGTCGGTTCAGGACGTGTAGACGCGGTGAAGACTGCCGGGAACCGGCAATGCGACAAAGGTTCCCGGACTGCGACAATCATCGCGGGGCGGGGGAGAGCCGCACAGGGGGGAGGTGTTGGGGATGGGGGAGTTCACCAGCATCGTTCTCGGCTTTCCGACCGTCCTGTTCGGCGGGGCCCTGGTGGTCGTGGTCTGCTTCTGGCTCGTTGTGCTCCTCGGGGGGGCCGATGCCAACGGACCCGGACACCACGGCCCCGACGCCGACTTCGGGGGCGCCGGACACGGCGGTCACGGCGGACTCGACGCGCACGCGCACGACGCCCCGGACGGCGGCCACGAGGGCCACGGCGGACTCGGCGGCCTGCTGGCCGCCACGGGACTGGACGGCGTGCCCGTCACCGTCGTCTTCTCGCTGCTCACCGCGCTCGCCTGGTTCCTGAGCCTGGCCGGCTCCGCGGCGCTCGACGGCGCCGGCCCGCCGGGCCTGGTGCGCACGCTGCTGTCCTTCGCCGTCCTGTGCGGCGCCGTGATCGGCTCCTGGTCGCTGACCTGGGTGCTGGTCCGCCCGCTGCGACGGCTCTTCCCGCACGAACGGCCGCCCTCACGCGAGGACTTCGTCGGGCAGCCCTGCGTGATCCGCACCGGACGCGTCACCGGCGCCTTCGGCCAGGCCGAGGTCACCTCGCCGGACGGCTCCACCGCGGTGGTCCAGGTCCGGCAGAGCGGCGAGGACAGGTACGCGGCGGGCAGCACCGCGCTGATCTACGCGTACGAGCCCGACGGCGAGTTCTTCTGGGTCGCGCCGTTCGACCCTTACGAACGCATCGGCCCCGCGACGGTCTGAGCGGTTCAACCCCTGAAGGCCGCGACGCCCGAAGGCTTCACCGCCTCGGGGCCGCGACGCCTCGCCGCGCCCGCCCGTCCGCACCCCCACTGAACGTCCCCACTGAACGTCCCCGCCGGCCGGACCACTCCGGCCGGTCCGCCTCGCCGCGCGGCACCACCCCGCCGTACGGCGGCACATCGTCCCCGCACCACCAGACCCGTAGAACCTGAGGATCTGCCATGGATGCCACCGCCATCGGAATCGGCGTGCTCTTCGGAGTGCTTCTGCTCATCGCCCTCGGAACGCTGTTCACCGTGAGCCGGCTGTTCCGAAAAGTCGCCCAGGGCCAGGCGTTGATCATCTCCAAGGCGAAGCATGTCGACGTCACCTTCACCGGCGCCGTCGTGCTGCCCGTCCTGCACAAGTCCGAGCAGATGGACATCTCGGTGAAGACCATCGAGATCCAGCGGACCGGCCGCGAGGGCCTGATCTGCCAGGACAACATCCGCGCCGACATCCACCTGACCTTCTTCGTCCGCGTCAACAAGACGAAGGAGGACGTGATCAAGGTCGCGCAGGCGATCGGCACCGAACGGGCCAGCCACCAGGGGACGTTGCAGACGCTGTTCAACGCGAAGTTCTCCGAGGCGCTGAAGACCGTCGGCAAGCAGCTCGACTTCGTCGACCTCTACACCCACCGCGAGAACTTCCGCGACCGGATCATCCAGGTCATCGGCACCGACCTCAACGGTTACCACCTGGAAGACTGCGCGATCGACTTCCTCGAGCAGACCCCGATGACGCAGCTCGACCCGGCCAACATCCTGGACGCGCAGGGCATCCGGAAGATCACCGAGCTGACGGCGATCGAGCACGTGCGCACCAACGAGTTCCAGCGCACCGAGCAGAAGGAGATCACCCGGCAGAACGTCGACGCGCGCGAGACCATCCTGGAGCTCGAACGCCGTCAGGCCGAGGCCGAGATCAAGCAGCGCCGCGAGGTCGAGACGCTGCGCGCCAAGGAAGAGGCGGCCACCGCCCGCGTGCAGGAGGAGGAACGCCTGGGCGCGCAGGGCGCGTTCATCCGCACCGAGGAAGTGCTCGGCGTCCAGCGCGAGAACCAGCAGCGCGAGATAGCGGTCGCGCAGAAGAACCGCGAGCGGGTCATCGCCGTGGAGAACGAGCGGATCGAGAAGGACCGCGTCCTCGAAGTCATCGCCCGCGAGCGGGAGACGGAGCTGTCCCGGATCTCCAAGGAGAAGGAGGTCGAGTCCGAGCGCCGCGAGGTCGCCGACGTCATCCGGGAGCGGATCGCGGTCGACCGCACGGTGGCCGAGCAGGAGGAGTCGATCAAGGCGCTGCGGCTGGTGCAGGAGGCCGAGCGCGAGCGGCAGGCGCTCATCATCACCGCGGAGGCGCAGGCGCAGGAGCAGCTCGTCAAGGACATCAAGGCGGCGGAGGCGTCCGAGCAGGCCGCGCACCACAAGGCACGCGAGTCGCTGACCATGGCCGAGGCCCGCAAGCAGGCCGCCGAGCTGGACGCCGCCGCCAAGATCCGGCTGGCCGAGGGCATCCGGGCGGAGGCCGCGGCGGCCGGGCTCGCCGACGTCGAGGTGCGCGAGCGCAGCGCGGAGGCGATCACCAAGGTCGGTCACGCCGAGGCCGAGGCCACCGAGGCCCGGCTCAAGGCGGAGGCGGAGGGCTCGCGGCTGCTGGCGCTCGCCAACGCCGAGGGCACGACCGCGCAGGCGAAGGCCGACGCGGCGATGATCGGCGAGAAGCTGAAGGCGGAGGCCGAGGGCCTGACGGAGAAGGCCGCCGCGATGGCGGCGCTCGACGACGCCTCGCGCGGCCACGAGGAGTACCGGCTGCGGCTCGCCGCGGAGAAGGACATCCGGATGGCCGGGCTCGACACGCAGCGCTCCATCGCGGAGGCGCAGGCGACGGTGCTGGCCACCGGCCTGGAGCACGCCGACATCCAGATCGTCGGCGGCGACAGCGTCTTCTTCGACAAGCTGCTCGGCGCGGTCTCGGCCGGGCGCAGCGTCGACAACTTCGTGGCGAACTCCGACACCGTCAAGACGCTCGCGGGCAGCTGGCTCGACGGTTCGGGCAACAGCTTCACCGAGGACGCCACGCGCGTGCTGTCCTCGCTCGGGTCCGGTGACGTCGCCAACCTCACCGTCTCCGCGGTGCTCGGCCGCCTGATCGCCGAGGGCGGCCCCCAGGCGGGTTCGCTGAACAAACTCCTCGACCAGGCACGGTCGTTGGGCCTGGCCGACGCGCCGCTGAGCGCCCTGCGCGGTGCCGCGCCCGACGCCCAGCCCGCGGCCTCCTCGGCCAACGGCCTCGTCAAGAAGTGAGGGGGCCGGGCGTGAGCGGGGCGCAGGAGTCGCGGGGCACGGCACCCGAGGGTTCGCCTGGCGCGGCCTCAGGGGGGCCGCGCCCGGCGGGCGGATCAGCCGCGGGCGGGCTGGACGGGGACGCGTACGAGGTGCTGCGCGCACGGCTCACCGCGTCCGCGCGGCTGCTCGCGGACCGGGCGGGGGCGCTCAACTCCCGCCGCCAGGAGGTGTTCGGCACCACCGAGCTGCGCCTGGACGGCACCGAGCGGCTGCGCACCGCCCACCCCGCGCAGGCGGCGGACGTGGCCGCCGTCGGCCCCTATCTGCTCTTCGCCTCGAACCCGCCGGAGGTCACCTCGGTCGGCGACGTCTTCCAGGCGCTCCCGGCGGCGTCGGTCGGCGAGGGCGGTGGGGGCGGGCAGAGCCGTGCGGGCGGCGAGGGCGGGGCCGACGCGGGTCCCGCCGGGCTGCTCGACGACCCCGTGTTCGTACGGGAGTTCGGCGAGCTGTACCGCTACTACCGGCAGACGCGGCTGCTGCGGCTGCGCGTCGCCGAGGGGCGGCTGCTCGCGGTCTTCAGCACCGGGCCCGGCGTCGGCGACGTCCGCGTGGTCGGCTGGCGGGTCGCGCCCGACGGGAGCTGCGCGTACGAGGGGACCGCGCGCGAGGAGTGGGCCGACTCCGACGGCGGCGTCTACACCGTCACCTGGGCGGCCGTCACCCGCGAGGACCAGGTGGCGGGGCGCGACCCGCACCTCGCGCTGACCGCGGCCGACGGCGGCACCGTCACCGTCGCCACCTCCGGCGGCACGCTCGCCATCGGCGCCGACGAGGCGTCGTACGAGGAGCCCGTCGAGGACGCGCTCCAGGCCCTCGCGGACGCCGACGTCGCCTACGCCACCGTCGGCCCGCTGGTGCTGCTGCGCGTCCGGCCGTACCGCGAGAACGCCGACCGGCACTTCGCGGTCAACACCAGGACCGGCGAGATCGAACGGCTCGACGCCCTCGGCCAGGCGTGCCTGCGGCTCCCCGACGACCAGGGCGTGGTCTTCCCCGGCGGCTACGCGCTCGCCACCGGCGGCACCCGCGCGTACGAAACCGGCCCGGAGGAGCTGGAGTTCGAGCGGATCGTGCGGTCCGCGAACGGCGAGGACGTGCTGTACGTCTTCCTCGCCGCCGACGGCCGCCGCCTGCTGCTGCCGTACAACCTCATCCGCAAGGAGGCCGCGGCGCCGCTGCACGTCCAGGGCGCCGCGCTCTACGAGGACGGCACGCTGCTGACGCTGCGCCCGGCCGACGGCGGCGAGGCGGCCCGCGTGCACATGGTGCAGCGCTGGGAGACGCCGTTCCTGTCCGACGCCTACGCCGCCGCGCAGCCGGTCGGCGGCGGACCGCTGGAGCGGATCGGCAACCCGGACCTGGTGCGGGCCGTCGCGGACACGCTGTCGGTGGCCCGTACCGCCCTGGCCCTGGAGGCCGCGCCCGCGCTGCCGGGCTACGAGGCGCTGGTCGGCGAGTGCGAGCGGGTGCTCGACCGCTACCACTGGCTCGGCGACATCGAGGAGGACGCCGCTTCGACGGACGCGGCCTCCGGCGACCTGGTCGCGCCGCTGGCCCAGGTCCGCGACACCGGACGGCAGGTGCTCGCCGAGTACGCGCGGGTACGCGACCTGACCGCGCGCGCCGCGACCGCAGTCGACGAGAGCGCCGCCCGTATCGCCGTCCTCGTCCGGCAGGCGCGCGGCGAGGCCGTGAAGTCCGCGGACGAGTGGGTCGAACGGCTCACCGAACTGCGGCGCGCACAGGGCCACTTGATGTCCCTGCGCGAGATGCGGTACGTCGACGCCGAGCGCCTGGACGCGCTCACCGCGAGCCTGGCCAAGGACCTGGCGGACGCCGCGCGCCGCGCGGCGGGGTACTTCGCCGACGAGCACGCCTTCGACGGCTACCGGGACCGGGTCGCCGCGACCGCCGCCGACGCCGAGGCCATCGCGGCCGCGGCGGACGCGGCCGAGGTCGCCGCCGTCCTGGACGAGCAGGCCACCGGGCTCGCCACCGTCACCGAGATCGTCGGCACCCTGGAGATCGACGACGCGACCGTCCGCACCCGCATCCTGGCCGCCGTCGCCGACGTGCTCGGCGCCGTCAACCAGGCGCGGGCCGTGCTCGACGGCCGCCGCAGGGAGCTGGCAGCCGCCGAGACCGAAGGCGAATTCGCCGCCGAGAGCGCGCTGTTGGCGCAGAGCGTCAGCGGGGCGCTGGCCGCCGCCGACACCCCGGAGAGCTGCGAGGAACAGCTCGGCCGGCTGCTGGTCAGGATCGAGAACCTGACCACGCGCTTCGCCGCCGACGACACCCGGCTCGCGGCCCTGGACGAGCGCCGCGAGGAGATCCACCAGACCTTCGCCGCCCGCAAGCAGGCGCTCGCCGACGAACGCGCCCAGCGGGCCCAGCGGTTGGCGGCCTCCGCCGAGCGCGTCCTGGCCGGGGTGCGCCGCCGCGCCGCCGCGCTGCCCAGCCTTGACGACGTCAACACCTACTTCGCGTCCGACCCGATGGCCGCCCAGCACCGGCGGATCGCCGCGCAGTTGCGGGACCTCGGCGACCCGGCGCGGGCGGCGGAGGCCGAGGCGGCACTGGCCGCGGCCCGGCAGGACGCCGGCCGCTCGCTGCGCGACCGGCTCGACCTCTACGACGCCGACGGCACGGTGATCCGGCTCGGCCGCCACCGCTTCGCCGTCAATACCCAGCCGCTGGAACTCGCCCTCGTCCCGCACGCGGACGGCCTCGCCTTCACCATCTCGGGCACCGACTACCTCGTGCCGGTCGCCGACCCCGCCTTCGCGGCCACCCGCCGCTTCTGGGACCGCCCGGTCGTCTCGGAGTCGCCCGACCTGTACCGCGCCGAATACCTCGCCGCGACCCTGCTGCTCGACGCCCCCGGCGCTCTGACCGACATCCCCGCGCTGGTCAAGGAGGCCGCCGCGGCCCGGCTCGACGAGGGTTACGAGCGCGGTGTCCACGACCACGACGCGACGCTGCTGCTGACCGCGCTGCACGAGCTGGACACGGCCGCGGGCCTGCTCCGCCACCCCGCGGCCGACCGCGCCCTGGCCCAGCTCTTCTGGACCCATGGCGC
This sequence comes from Streptomyces sp. NPDC024632, assembly GCF_055559175.1. NCBI lineage: Bacteria > Bacillati > Actinomycetota > Actinomycetes > Kitasatosporales > Streptomycetaceae > Streptomyces > Streptomyces sp. NPDC024632. Next base: position 504,982 of record NZ_JBVHLD010000002.1, on the reverse strand, counting down.
CGCCCCGGCCGCCCGGCCGGCCTGGACCACCAGGGCCCGCTCACTGAGCAGGGCCGCGTCCGCCTTCGGGGACTCCGCCGCCGCCGTGCCCGCGCTGACCGAGCTGGCCGCCGAACTCGACTCCGCCGTACGGGACTTCGCCGCCCGTGCCGGACTCGGCCGGATCGGCGCGGTGGGGGAGGGGACGCCCGTCGGCGACTACCTGGTGGCCGAACTGGCCGCCGACCGGACCGGTTTCGTCGGCGGCGCCGAGGCGCGGGCGCTGCGGGAGCGGTTCGTCTCCGCGCTCGGCGGCGCGCAGGGCGTGCCGTACAAGGAGTTCCTCGACGACCTCGGGGCGCTCGGCGACGACCTGGGCGCGCGCTGGCAGCTCGTGACGGGCTGGCTCGGCGCGCATGCCACGAGCTCCTCGGTCTCTTCGGCCTCTTCGGCCTCTTCCGTCTCTTCCGTCTCTTCCGCGGACGGTGAACTCGCCGAGGCCGCCGCCGCGTTCGTCTGCGGTCCCGACCTCGCGGTCTACGCCTCCGAGGCCGCCGTCGGCACCACCGTGACCGGTCTGCTGGGCACCCACCCCCGGATCACCGCCCGGCGGATGGCCGTACGCCTGGACGAAACCCTCACCCGCGTACGGCGGTTCAGGGCCGAGGACGTCCCCGCCTACCGCACCTACCAGCGGCACCGCACCTCCGTGGTGGCCGCCGAGCGCGACCGCCTCGACCTGGACGCCTACCGCCCGCGGCCGTTGACCGGCTTCGTCCGCAACCGGCTGCTCGACGAGGTGTCGCTGCCGCTCATCGGCGACAACCTCGCCCGCCAATTCGGCCCGTCCGGCGGCCTGTTGATGCTGATGTCGCCGCCCGGCTACGGCAAGACCTCGCTCGTGCAGTACGTGGCCGCCCGGCTCGGCCTCGCCCTGGTGACCATCGACGGGCCCGCGCTCGGCACCGGCGTCACCTCGCTCGACCCCGAGCGCGCCCCCGACGCCACCTCGCGCCGCGAGGTCGAGAAGATCAACTTCGCGCTGGAGCTGGGCTCCAACGTGCTGCTCTACCTGGACGACATCCAGCACACCTCGCCCGAGCTCCTTCAGAAGTTCATCACGCTGTGCGACGCGCAGCGCCGCGTCGAGGGCGCGGCGGGCACGTACGACCTGCGGGGCAAGCGGTTCGCGGTCTGCATGGCGGGCAACCCGTACACCGAGTCCGGCCGCCTCTTCCGCGTCCCGGACATGCTCGCCAACCGCGCCGACGTCTGGAACCTCGGTGACGTCCTGACCGGCAGGGAGGCGCTCTTCGCGCTGAGCTACGTGGAGAACGCGCTCACCGCCAACGAGACGCTCGCGCCGCTGGCCGGGCGCGAGCGCGGCGACCTCGAACTCCTCATCCGGCTCGCCGAGGACGACCCCACCGCCCGCGCGGACGACCTCGCCCACCCCTATCCGGCCGCCGAGCGCGAGGACATCGTGGCCGTCCTGCGCCATCTGCTGCGCGCCCGCGCCACCGTGCTGGCCGTCAACGCCGCCTATATCGCGTCCGCGGCCCGCACCGACGCCTCGCGCACCGAGCCGCCGTTCCTCCTCCAGGGCTCCTACCGCACGATGTCCCGCCTCGCCGCCCGTATCCAACCCGCCATGAACGAGGCCGAGTTGGAGGCCGTCATCGACGACCACTACCGCGCGGAGGCGCAGACCCTCGCCTCCGGCGCCGAATCCGCCCTCCTCCACCTCGCCGCCCTCCGCGACCGGCTCACCCCCGCCGAGGCGGCCCGGTGGTCCGCCATCAGGTCCGCCTACGCGGGGGGCGGTACGGCCGCGGGGTAGCGGGACACGGCCGGCCGCGTCGGCCCACGCGGCAAATCCGGTGACGCCGGGGCCCTCCCCCCGGATACTGCCGCCCATGGACGAGGTCAATGTGGTGGTCGCCCACTCCGAGCGCGCGACCCTGCGCGTCGGCGACGTGTTCTTGAAGGTGGACGCCGATCAGGCGCGTATCGACGTCGAGGTCGAGGCGATGGCCCTGGCGCCGGTCCCGACCCCGGAGATCCTGTGGCGCGAGCCGCCCGTGCTCGCGCTCGCCGCGGTCCGGGGCACGGCGCTCGGCCGCCTCGGTGAGCCGTCGCCCGCGTCCCCGGCGGCGTGGGCCGCGGCGGGCGCCGCCGTCCGGCGGCTGCACGACGCGCCGTTGCCGCCCTGGGCAGGCCGGCGCCGCCGCGACCCCGACGAGTTGGCGGTGGAACTCGACGGCGAGTGCGAGGCGCTGGTGACCAGCGGTGTCCTGCCCGCCGCCCTGGTCACCCGCAACCGCCGGGTCGCCGAGGCCGCGCTCCGGGCGTGGACGCCGGTGTTCGCGCACGGCGACCTCCAGATCGATCACGTCTTCGTCGACAGCGCCGAGGTCACCGGCGTCATCGACTGGTCGGAGGCGGGCCGGGGCGACGCCCTCTTCGACCTCGCCACCTTGACCCTCGGCCACGAGGAGCGCCTCGGCGACCTCCTCACCGGCTACGGCGCCGACGTCGACCTCGACGCCCTGCGCGCCTGGTGGTCCCTGCGCGCCCTCCTGGGCGTCCGCTGGCTGACCGAACACGGCTTCGACCCGTTCGCCCCGGGCTGCGAGGTCGACGTCCTGAAATCCCGCATGTAGCCCGTACGCAGACCCGTACGCAGACCCGTACGCAGACCCGTACGCAGACCCCCGAGCCCCGAGCCCCGAGCCCCGAGCCCCGGGCCGCGCCACAGCGCGGCGCGGTCAACCGACCGGGCCCGCACCCCGGAAGGCTATTCGGCGGCGGGACGCAGGGCGTGCACCAGGGGGCGGAGTCTGGTGGCGCGGAGGCGGTCGACGGCGGGGGCGGCGCGGGGGGCCAGGAGGGAGACGGGCCAGGCGACGAGGGCGCCGACGAAAAGGCCGACGACGACGTCGTGCGGGTAGTGGACGCCGATCCAGACGCGCGAGGCGGCCATGAGGAGGGCGAGGGGGACGGCGAGGCGCGGTCCCAGGCGCCGGTCGGCGAAGAGCAGGCCGACGGCGGCGGCCGCGGCGATGGCGGAGTGGTTGCTGGGGAAGGACCAGTCGCCGAGCGCCGGACACGTCTCGACCGTGACGGTGTGCAGCGTCTGACAGGGCCGCTGCTCGTCGAAGACCGCCTTGACCCCGTCGTTGACGAGGAAGGCGACCACGACGGTGAACGGCACGGCCAGCGCCGCCGCCATCGCGGCGGACCCGGCGGGGCGGGCCCGCCACCAGACGATCAGCATCAGGACGGCGAAGAGGCCGAGCCCGTAGTCGCTGAAGAAGCGGACGGTGTCGTCCACGGGCTGCGGGGTGCGCCCCGCGAGGTCGGTGATCCAGCGGTACAGGCCCGCGTCGAATTGCGAGGTCACGGGCGCTCCGGGTCAGAGGCGGCGGGGGTCGTCACGGCGGGGGCGGACGCGGCGGGTACGGGCTCGGCGTCGGCCGCCTTCGCGCCGTCGCGGCGGCTGCGCCGTACCTCCAGGACCAGCGGCGCCAGCGAGACGACCACGATCACCGCGACGATCGGCAGCAGGTACGTGTCCACGTGCGGGATCGACGAGCCGAGCCCGTAGCCGCCGAGCACCAGGCCGACGGTCCAGACGGCGCCGCCCGCGATCTGCCAGACGGTGAAGGTGCGGACCGGCACGTTCAGCGTCCCGGCGAGCGGGTTGAGCACCGTGCGCACGATGGGGATGAAGCGGGCCAGGACGACGGCCTTGGCGTGGCCGTACCGTTCGAGGAGTTCCGCGGCTCTGGCCGCGCCCTGGTGCAGCTTGGCGTTCTTCGTGCGGTTCAGCAGCGCGGGGCCGCCGCGCCGTCCGATCACGTAACCGGTCTGCGCCCCCAGCAGCGCCCCGGCCACGGCGGCGAGCAGCACCTGCCACAGCGAGAGATGCACCACATCGGAGGCGCCGGGCACGCACAGCAGCCCGGCGGTGAAGAGCAGCGAGTCGCCGGGCAGGAAGAAGCCGATGAGCAGGCCGGTTTCGGCGAACATGATGACCGCGATGCCGATGGCCCCGAAGGACGACAGCAGGGAGGTCGCGTCCAGGACGTTCACGGCCTGATCGAGCGCGGGCAGGGGCATGACGGTGGGGCCCTCCCATAATGGGTCCTGGGGTGCCGCGCGGCACCCTCCCCGACTACAGTCGTGTAGTCGGTCTACAGAACTGTAGACGAACGAGCCGGAAGGGGCGATCCATGACGGAGGCCAACGCGTCGGCCCGGCGGCCTTCGGGTGAACTCGAGGCGAGCGTGCTGGCCGCGCTGTGGGCGGCCGACGGCCGCGCCCTGACCCCCGCCGACGTCCAGCGCGACCTGGGCACCGCCCTCGCGCGCACCACCGTCACCACGATCCTCGCGCGCCTCTACGAGAAGGGGTCCGTCAGCCGCACCCGTTCGGGGCGCGGCTACGCGTACCTGCCGGTCCAGGACTCGCCGGGCCTGGCCGCCCGCCGCATGCGCACCGAGCTGGACAAGTCCGGTGAGGACGACCGCGGTACGGTCCTGGCCCGCTTCGTCTCCCAGCTCGACCCGGACGACGAACGGCTGCTGCGCGAGCTGCTGGTCCAGGCGGAGGACGACGGGCCGTCCCCGGCCCCCGGCCCCGCCGGTCCCGCCCCGGAGGGCCGCCGCCCGTGAACCTCGCCGTCTGGGCGCCGCTGCTGCTCCCGCTGCTCGCCGTGCCCGCCGCGCGGCGGCTGGCGGACGCGCTGCCGCCGCGCGCCGCGGCCTGGCTGCTCGCCGGGTCCGCCGTCGCGCTCGCCGCGTGCAGCACCACCGCGCTGCTGCTGCTCGCCGGGGCGGGCGCCCTGCGGCTCCCGCCGGTCGCCGCCTTCGCGCACTTCGTGCTGCCGGTGGTCGGCGACCAGGTGACGGTGGCCGCCGCGTGCGTCGCCGCCGTGCTGCTGGCCGCCGTCGTCACGGCGCTGGTCCGCACCTCGCGCCGCCACCTCGTGCTCGCCGCGCGGGCCCGCAGGCGCGCCGTCGCGGCCGGTACGGCGGCCGGTGACCTCACCGTCCTCCAGGACCCCGGCCCCGACGCGTACGCGCTGCCCGGACGGCCCGGCCGGATCGTCGTCACCACCGGCATGCTGCGCGCCCTCGGTCCCGCCGAGCGCGAGGCGCTGCTCGCCCACGAGCGGGCCCACCTCGCCGGGCGCCACCACCTCTTCCTCGCCGCCTTCGCCCTCGCCTCCTCCTGCCACCCCGCCCTGCGCGGCCTGCGCGGGCCGCTGTCCTACGCCCTCGAACGCTGGGCCGACGAGTCCGCCGCCCTCGCCGTCGGCGACCGCCGCCTCGCCGCCCGCGCCATCGGGCGCGCCGCCCTGGCCTCCCGGCCCGGCGTCCGGCCGCACGCCGCGCTCCCGGCCGCCACCGGGCCCGTGCCGCGCCGCGTCGCCGCCCTCCTGGCCCACCCCCCGACCACCCCCCACCTCCGCGCCCGCGCCCCCCGCGCCATAGCCCTCGTCCTGGCCTCCTGCCTCGCCCTGTCCGCCGCCAGCGCCCTCCAGGCGGCCCACGACCTCCACGGCTCCATCGAGGTCGCCCAGGGCGAACGCTGACCCCGTCGCCCGTCGCCCGTCGCCCGTCGCCCGTCGCCCGAGGCCCCCGGTCCCGGGAGGGGGCCGATGTCGCGCGGCGCCGGCGCGCGCTGACCCGTGCCTTCCGCGTTCACGCGAACGGCACCCCGGCCGGAGGAGCGCGGCCGGGGTGCCGTACCGGGATCGCGGGCGGTGCCGCTGTCCGGTCAGGGTGTGCCGAGGGTCAGGAGACCAGGGCCTGCCAGGTGTTCGGGCCGACGATCCCGTCGGCGGTGAGGCCGTGGGCGGACTGGAAGGAGCGGACGGCGGTGTTGGTGCCCGCGCCGAAGGCACCGTCCACCGCCAGGGACGAACCGTGCGCGTTGAGCTGGCTCTGCGCGGCCTGGACCGCGGCGCCCGACGAGCCCTGCTGCACGGTGACGATCAGGGCCTGCCAGGTGTTGGGGCCGACGATCCCGTCGGCGGTGAGGCCGTGGGCGGACTGGAAGGAGCGGACGGCGGTGTTGGTGCCCGCGCCGAAGGCACCGTCCACCGCCAG